>NZ_JAUMTJ010000029.1:0-109374 GCF_032654765.1 Bradyrhizobium sp. 33ap4
CATCGCTGGCGCTCCTTCGAATCAAAGCGCCAGTGAGAGAATCATACAACATGCTGCAGAGACGCCACTTCTTGCTGCACCGAGTCAATCTGTCGCGCCCCAAAACCGTGTAGACACGCTAGTGCGAAAGCAGGGACCCATAACCACAAATGCTGATTGTTGAACGATGTTGGGACAACGAGTCCCACTCAACACCTGCCGCGGCGTATGGGTCCCTGCTTTCGCACGGACGACACCGAACAAGCTGTTTGACAGTTGAATCCGAAAACCAATGTGGCTCATAACCGCCGCAACGCGACGAACCGGCGTCCGCTGCTATCCAGCCGGCATCAGGATCGCCTCTCGCGCCGCGTGCCAGCTCGCCTCGTCGGGTGCGCACAGCAAGCCGCCGGTCAGATTGACCGGCCGGTAGGATGATCCGTCGAAATGCGCGCTGTAGCCGCCGGCCTCGCGATGCAGCAGCCAGCCCGCGGCATGATCCCACGGCATCAGCTTGTTGTAGAACAGCAGGTGGCAATGTCCGGAGGCCGCCATGCGATACTCGTGCGCGGCGCATCTGAGCCAGGCGCTGCCGCCGAGCCTGGAAAGATTGCCGGCGACAATTGTGCGTAGCGGCTCGGGCAGGAAGTTGACGCCGACGATCGTATCCATCTGCTTGACCGGCACGGCGGGAGCCACTTTCAGGTCATGCCGCCGGCCGTCCGGCATCGCGAGCCACGCGCCCTCGCCGCGCAGCGCGAATGCGGTGTCGTTGCTGACCGGATCATGGATCGCGCCGAGCACGATCTCGCCGCGCATGGTGGCCGCCACCATGGTGCCGAACAGCGGCAAGCTCGAGGTGAAGTTCCGCGTGCCGTCGATCGGATCGATGATGAAGGCAAGCTCCGCGGTTCCGACCTGATCGAGCGCGGCCGGATCACGCGCGGTGCCCTCCTCGCCGATCACAACCGCATTCGGAAACGCCCGCAGCAGCGCCGCCGATATCGCCTGCTCGGCAAGCTCATCGGCTTCGGTGACGACGTCGAATGCCGATGTCTTGGTGCGGACCTCGATCTCCCGCACGCGGCGGAACCGCGGCATGATCTCGCTGCGGCCGACTTCGGCAAGGATGGCTCCGATATCAAGCGCGTCGGCGTGGGACAGTTTCACGCGGCATTCTCCTGCGTTGCGCCGGCATCCTATCGTGGAATTGCGACTGCGTGGCGGTCAGCGGCGCTGGTTGTAGACATCGATGCAGACGGCGCCCAGCAGGACGAGGCCCTTGATCACTTGCTGATAATCGATGCCGATACCGAGGATCGACATGCCGTTGTTCATCACGCCCATGATCATGGCACCGACCACCGCGCCACCGACCCAGCCGACGCCGCCATAGGCCGACGCACCGCCGATGAAGCAGGCGGCGATCACATCGAGCTCGAAGCCGAGGCCGGCCTTCGGCGTCGCGGTGTTGAGCCGGGCTGCGAACACCAGCCCGGCGAGCGCGGCCAGCACGCCCATGTTGACGAAGGTGAAGAAGGTGAGCCGTTCGGTCTTGACGCCCGACAGTTTCGCCGCCTTGGCGTTGCCGCCCACCGCGTAGATCTGCCGCCCGATCACCGTCCGCCGCGTGACGAAGCCATAGAGCGCGATCAGGACGGTCATGATGACGAGCACGTTGGGCAGGCCGCGATGCGAGGCGATCAGGTAGGTGAAGTAGAGCACCGCGCCCGCCAGCGCGATGCTCTTGACGACGAAGAACGCATAGGGCTCGACGGCGATGCCGTGCGCCTGCTCACGCGCCCGGCTCCTGGCGGTCGCCAGCACCAGCACAAACGCCAGGACGATGCCGATCGCGAGCGACGTCGGATAGAGCGTGCCGGCGCTCGGGAACAGCTCGGGGATGAAGCCCGACGACAGCTTCTGGAAGGTCGGCGGGAACGGCCCGACCGACTGGCCCTGCAGGACCGCAAGCGCGAGGCCCTTGAACACCAGCATGCCCGCCAGCGTCACGATGAAGGACGGAATGCCGAAATAGGCCACCCAGTAGCCCTGGGCCGCGCCGATCGCGGCGCCGACCAAGAGGCAGGCGACGAAGGCGATCGGGTAGCTGACATGGTAGCGCACCATCAGCACCGCCGCGACGGCGCCGACGAAGCCCGCGACCGAGCCGACCGAAAGATCGATATGCCCGGTGACGATCACCAGCAGCATGCCGAGCGCCATGATGACGATGTAGCTGTTCTGCAGCACGAGATTGGTGAGGTTGAGCGGCTGCAACAGCGTGCCGTCGGTCACGATCTCGAAGAACAGCATGATCGCGAGCAGCGACAGCAGCATGCCGTAGTTGCGCAGATTGTTCTTGATGAAGCCGGAATGCCTGGGGGCCTCGGGAAGCGATACCGTCTTGTCGGTCATGGTGCCCCTCCTCCGGCGCGTGCCACCCTTTCGTCGGCGCGGCGTCCGGACATTCTGTCATTGCGCATGATGGCGCGCATGATCTTCTCCTGCGTCGCATCGTGGCCTGCGAACTCGCCGACGAAGGCGCCGTCATTCATCACGCAGATCCGGTCGCAGATGCCGAGCAGCTCGGGCATCTCCGAGGAGATCACCACGACGCCCCTGCCGGCCTCCGCCAGCTCGTTGATAATGGAGTAGATCTCGTATTTCGCGCCGACGTCGATCCCGCGCGTCGGCTCGTCCAGCAGCAGCACCCTCGGATCGGTCATCAGCCATTTCGACAGCACGACCTTCTGCTGGTTGCCGCCCGAGAGGTCGCCGGTCGCCTGGTAGACGTCGGAGCAGCGGATCCGCATCCGGGTGCGGTAGTCGCTCGCGGCCTTCAGCTCGGCGACATCGTCGATCACGCCGCGATCCGACACCTGGCGCAGGCTCGCCACCGTCACGTTCTTGCGGACGTCGGCGGCAAGGATCAGCCCGAGCTGCTTGCGGTCTTCGGTGACATAGGCGATGCCGGCATCGATCGCGGCCGGCACGCTGGACAGATCGGCCTCGCGTCCATCGAGGCGGACCTTGCCGGAGACGTTGGTGCCCCAGGCGCGGCCGAACAGGCTCATGGCGAACTCGGTGCGGCCGGCGCCCATCAGGCCGGCGATACCGACTACCTCGCCGCGCCGCAGTGTGAAGTCGACGTTCTTGATCACCTGCCGCTCGGTATGCAGCGGGTGATACACTGACCAGTTCTCCACCGTCATCACGGGTTCGCCGATCTCCGCCTTCCGCTCGGGAAAACGATGCGCCAGATCGCGGTCGACCATGCTGCGGATGATGCGGTCCTCCTCGATGCGCTCGGTCCGGCAGTCGATGCTGTCGACGGTGCGGCCGTCGCGCAGCACCGTGATGCGGTCGGCGACCCGCGCAACCTCGTTCAGCTTGTGCGAGATCAGGATCGAGGCGATGCCCTGCTCGCGGAAGGCCAGGAGACGCTCGAGCAAGGCGGCGCTGTCGGCCTCGTTGAGACTGGCGGTCGGCTCGTCGAGGATCAGGATGCGCACCCGCTTGGACAGGGCCTTGGCGATCTCCACGAGCTGCTGCTTGCCGACGCCGAGGTCGGTGATCAGCGTGTCCGGCGGCTCCCGCAAGCCGACCTGCGCCAACAGTTCGGCGGTCCGCCGATGCACCGCGTTGCGGTCGATGACGCCGAACCGCGACGGCGGATGCGACAGAAAGATGTTCTCGGCAATCGACATCAGCGGGATCAGCGCCAGCTCCTGATGGATGATGATGATCCCGAGCGCCTCGCTGTCGTTGATGTCGCGGAAGCGCCGCTCCTCGCCGTCGAACACGATCGATCCATCGTAGCTGCCGGCCGGATAGACTCCGCTCAAGACCTTCATCAAGGTCGACTTGCCGGCGCCGTTTTCGCCGACCAGCGCATGGATCTGCCCAGCCTCGACGGTAAAGCTGACGTCGCGCAACGCCTGCACGCCGGCAAAGCTCTTGCTGACGCCGCGCATCTCAAGCATTGCCGTCATCGGATCATGTCCTGCAGCGTCAATCGCCCCCCGGCCCGGCTCGCCGCCGCTTGCCCGGCGATCCGCCCTGAAGCCTATTCCGTTCCGATTAAATCGGAACGGGGCTCCAGATTCTAGTTTTGACGCGTTTTCCTCACGCGAACCGGTACCCGCTTCGCTCGAAAACGCTCTAGTCGAATTGCGAGCGCTTGTAATAGCCGCTGTCAATCAGGACTTTCTCCCAATTGGTCTTATCCACCACGACCGGCTTGAGGAGATAGGACGGAACCACCTTGACCCCGTTGTTGTAGGTCTTGGTGTCGTTGACGCTGACCTCCTTCTTGCTCAGCACAGCGTCGACCATGTCGGCGGTGACCTTGGCGAGGTCGCGGGTGTCCTTGAAGATGGTCGAATATTGCTCGCCGCGCAGCATCGCCTTGATCGAGGGGACTTCGGCATCCTGCCCGCTGATGTACGGCATCGGCTGGTCCTTGCTGCCGTAGCCGACGCTCTTCAGCGAGGAGATGATGCCGATCGACAGGCCGTCATAGGGCGACAGCACCGCGTCGACGCGCTTCTTGCCGTAGAACGCACTGAGCAGGTTGTCCATCCGCGCCTGCGCGGTCGCACCGTCCCAGCGCAGCGTCGCAACCTTGTTCATGCCCGTCTGGCCGCTGCCGACCACGAGCTTGCCGCTGTCGATATAGGGCTTCAACACCGACATCGCGCCGTCGTAGAAGAAGTACGCGTTGTTGTCGTCGGGCGAGCCGCCGAACAGCTCGATGTTGAAGGGCCCCTTGCCCTCCTTGAGCCCGAGCGCGTTCTCGATCGACTGGGCCTGCAGCACACCGACCTGGAAATTGTCGAAGGTCGCGTAATAGTCGACGTTGGGGGTGCCGCGGATCAGGCGGTCATAGGCGATCACCGTGATGCCCTGGGCCTTGGCCTGCTTCAGGACATCGGACAAGGTGGTGCCGTCGATGGCCGCGATGACCAGCACCTTGGCGCCCTTGGTCACCATGTTCTCGACCTGGGAGAGCTGGTTCGGAATGTCGTCTTCGGCATATTGCAGATCGGTGCCGTAGCCGCGCTCCTTCAGCACCTTGACCATGTTGTTGCCGTCGTCGATCCAGCGTGCCGAGGACTTGGTCGGCATCGCGATGCCGATGGTCGGCTTGCTCTGGGCCATGGCGTCGCGATCCGACACCGTCGCGGCAAGGCCGGCCAGCGCAAGCGCGAACAAGGTGGTCTTCAATTTGAACATGCTTCACTCCCTTGCTTTTTTGAGTTGGGATTCCAGTTGCCGTGGACAGCATCAATCGACGGCGATCGCTCGTGGGCCGGCCTCAGATTCTACGGCGATGTCGGATCGGCGCCGGGACCGTCACGAACCGAAATTGCGGAATGTCGATCGTACCCGTCAACAGCGCCAATGCTCGCTACGCATGGTCGGTCATGTCGATCCCGCAATGCCGGGTTCAGCCGCGAGCCATGTCGTTGGACGAACGAGGCGCAGGAATGACGTGGAGGATCATGAGGCGCCGGTCTCCCGGAATCGTTGGCGAGCGCCAGCGTCCGACAGGACGTCTGGCGGTGCGCTGCCGTTTTCTGCACCCTTTGGTTGATGTTGCCGCTGCAATGTGGACGCAAGCGCCGACTGGCCATTTATTTAATTATCCGAAGAAATTGATCGGAGACGCGGAGGGTCGCAGGGGTACTGTCCGGAATCGCTGGCAAGTCCCATCGCCTCCCAGGTGGTGCAGCACCGCTTCTGGTAACCTTTGGCCGGATTGTGCCTTCACCCTGCTATGGATGCAAGCGCCATTTATTTCATCATCTGAATAAATTGGCCTGAGCTGCCGGCCGGCGGCAGCGATCTTCAGGCGTCGATGTCAGAGAGATCGTCAACAACCAGCAATGCCTCGGTGAAATCGTCGTCGCTGAAATAGGTGCTGCGGGTGATGACCACGGGGATGCCGGCGCGCGCCGCGGCGGCGAGGCCGTTGCCGGAATCCTCGATTGCGACGCAATCTCCCGGCCCGAGCCCGAGCCGGGTCAGGACCTCGGTGTAGACGTCAGGCGCCGGCTTCTTCCGCGGCACGTCGTCGCCGGCAACGATCGCCTCGAACTGATCGGCCCAGTCCAGCCCCAGCGAAACCGAAAGCAGCGCATCGATATTGCCGTGCGAGGTGGTCGTTGCGATCGCCAGGCGCTGGCCGCGGCTGCGCGCGCCGGCGAGCCAGGCCCTGACACCCGGCCGCAATGGGCAGCCGCCCGAGGCAATCAGCGCGGCGTAGCGCGCGGTCTTGATCCTGTGCAGGTCGGCGATCTCGGCGAATGTCAGCATTGGGACCGCGTTGCGCTGGTCGAAGGCGCGGATGCGCTCCTTGCCTCCGGCCACCCGAAGCAGCCGCGCATAAGTGACCTGGTCCCAGAACCAATCGAGGCCGGCTTCGGCAAAGGCTTCATTGAAGGCGCGGCGGTGCACCTCCTCGGTTTCGGCGAGCGTGCCGTCGACATCGAAGATCAGGGCGCGGGCGCTCACGATGATGTCGCGCATCCCGGCGGACCGGATCACGGCGAGCGCCTCGTTCATCGTCCCTCGCCCGGCGCACCGGCGCCTTTGACGAACACCCGGCTAGCGAGCACGTCGCCGGCCTCGATCGACATCACGTCGTCGGCGGTGAGCGTGCGGTCGAGCTTCGCCACGATCCGGTTGGCCTGGCGCAGCCGGATGCGATCGAGCGCATTGCGGATCGAGCGTGCATTGGAGAACAGCGGCTGTTCTTTGCGCACGGCGATGTAACGGATGAAGGCCTCGCGGGCTTCCGGAGAGAACCGATAATTCTGCTGCTGCAACATCAGCTCGGCGATCCAGAGCAACTCGCCGTCCGAATAGTCCGGGAAATCGATATGATGCGCGATGCGGGAGCGGAAGCCTGGATTGCTCTGGAAGAATTTCTCCATGCGGTCGCCATAGCCGGCCAGGATCACCACCAGATCCTCGCGCTGCTGCTCCATCACCTGCAGCAGGATCTCGATCGCCTCCTGCCCGTAGTCGCGCTCATTTTCCGGGCGATAGAGGTAATAGGCCTCGTCGATGAACAGCACGCCGCCCATCGCCTTCTTCAATATCTCTTTCGTCTTCGGCGCGGTGTGGCCGATATATTGGCCGACGAGGTCGTCGCGCGTGACGCTGATGACGTGGCCGCGGCGCACGAAGCCGAGCTTGTGCAGGATGCCGGCCATCCGCAGCGCGACCGTGGTCTTGCCGGTGCCGGGGTTGCCGGTGAACGACATGTGCAGGGTCGGAAACGTCGTCGCCAGCGCCATCTTCTGCCTGATGCGTTCGACCAGCAGCAGCGAGGCGATCTCGCGGATGCGGGTCTTCACCGGCTTCAGGCCGATCAATTCGGTATCGAGCTGGTCGAGCACGTCGCCGATGCCGAGGTCGGCGAATTCATGGCGAAGGTCGATGGTCTCGAGCGGGGTCTCGCGGATTTGTTCGCTGATCTGTTCTTGCGCCTGCGTCATTATCATCTCGCCTGGAAAAGCTCCGTCGCCGCGGCGGCGACGACGGAGAAGTGCATCCGGACCAGGACGGTCGAGGGAGCAACCCGCCTGGTTTGCAAGCCGGACGCGGTCAATGATCGGTGTAGCGTTCGCCTTCGGGGCGGCCCGCTGCATAGGAATGGGTCGCATAACGCAGATTGCGTCCGGCCGCCTCCTGGCGGTCGAGCCGGAAGCCTGGCTCCTCCTGCGGCCGGTTGACGATGAAGGAGATGCGAACCGACTCCCAGCCCGGGCTGGAATCAAAGCCGGAGATCCGGATATAGCGGTCGCCATAGACCCGTCGGCAGTCGGCGAGCTCCTTCATGATGCCCGCCGCATCGCGCAGGTCGAACATCGGCAGGCCCCACATGTCCCAATAGGTGTTGCGGGGATGCGGATCGTCGGTGAACTCGATGTTCACCGCCCAACCCTTGTCGAGGCAGTATTGCACCTGCGCAGCGATCTGCTCGTCGGTGAGATCGGGCAGGAACGAGAAGCAGCCTTGGGTAACGCGCATGAGTATCTCCTCTCAGACCGCCATGCTCGGCGTGGGAACGAAATCGGGGGCGTCGGTCGACTCGTAGTTGAAGGTGACGTCCTTCCAGACGTCGAGCGCCTCGCGCAGCGGCGTGCAGGTCTGCGCCGCCTTGGCCAGGATCTCCGGCCCCTCATGGACGTAGTCGCGCCCCTCGTTGCGGGCGAGGATCATGGCCTCCAGCGCGACGCGGTTGGCGGTGGCGCCGGCCTGGATGCCGCGGGGATGGCCGATGGTGCCGCCGCCGAACTGCAGCACGACGTCCTCGCCGAGCAGATCGAGCAGCTGGTGCATCTGGCCGGCATGAATGCCGCCAGAGGCCACCGGCATCAGCTTGTTGAGGCTCGCCCAGTTCTGGTCGAAGAACACGCCGTGCTCCAGGTGCAACGGATTGAAGTCCTCGCGGCAGATGTCGTAATAGCCGCGGGTGGTGTTCGGATCGCCCTCGAGCTTGCCGACCACCGTGCCGGCATGGATGTGATCGACGCCGGCGAGCCGCATCCATTTCGCGATCACGCGGAACGAGACACCGTGGCTGCGCTGCCGCGTGTAGGTCGAGTGGCCGGCGCGATGCAGATGCAGGATCATGTTGTTCCTGCGCGCCCACTTCGCCATCGACTGGATCGCGGTGTAGCCGATCACAAGGTCGATCATGACGATGTTGGAGCCGAGCTCATGGGCAAACTCCGCGCGCTCGTACATGTCCTCCATGGTCGCCGCGGTGACGTTGAGATAGGTCCCCTTGATCTCGCCGGTCGCGGCCTGCGCGCGGTTGACCGCCTCCATGCAGTAGAGGAAGCGCTCGCGCCAGTGCATGAAGGGCTGCGAGTTGATGTTCTCGTCGTCCTTGGTGAAATCGAGCCCGCCTTTCAAGGCTTCATAAACAACGCGGCCGTAGTTGCGGCCGGACAGGCCGAGCTTCGGCTTCACGGTGGCGCCGAGCAACGGACGGCCGAACTTGTCGAGCCGCTCGCGCTCCACCACGATGCCGGTCGCGGGGCCCTGGAATGTCTTCACGTAGGCGGTCGGCAGCCTCATGTCCTCGAGCCGCAGCGCCTTCAGCGGCTTGAAGCCGAACACATTGCCGATGATCGAGGCCGTCAGGTTCGAGATCGAGCCCGGCTCGAACAGGTCGAGGTCATAGGCGATGTAGGCGAAGTAGCTGCCCGGCGAATTCGGCACCGGATCGACGCGGTAGCACTTCGCCCGGTATTTCTCCGCGGCCGTCAGCCGGTCGGTCCACACCACGGTCCAGGTCGCGGTCGAGGATTCGCCCGCCACCGCCGCGCAGGCTTCGGTCGGATCGACGCCATCCTGCGGCGTGACGCGGAACAAGGCGATGACGTCGGTGTCCTTGGGCTCGTAGTTCGGCTCCCAATAGCCCATCCGCTTGTATTCCATCACGCCGGACTTGTAGCGATCCTTGCCGCGCACTGTGATCGACTGCTGCATGTTCATCGAAATCTCCTGTGGTTCGTCGCCATTTGCTCAGGCGGCCTGGGTCATCTTTCCAATTTGCGGATCGAGCGCGCCGGCGCGATAGCGGCGGGCCATCTCCGGCAGTGCAACCACCTTGATCCGGGCGGCATTGCCGGCCGTGCCGAACTGCTCGAAGCGATCACGGCAGAGTTCGCGCAGCGCATCCATCGCAGGCTTCAGGAATTTGCGCGGATCGAACTCGCTCTTCGATTGGACGGCGACCTTGCGGAAGGCCGCCGCCATCGCCAGGCGGCAATCGGTGTCAATATTGACCTTGCGCACCCCGTGCTTGATGCCGCGGACGATCTCCTCGACCGGGACGCCCCAGGTCTGCGGCATCTCGCCGCCGAACTGGTTGAACATGTCCTGCAGCGGCTGCGGCACCGAGGACGAGCCGTGCATCACCAGATGCGTGTTCGGCAGCCGCGTGTGGATCTCCTCGACCACGCGCATCGCCAGGATCTCGCCGTCGGGCCGCCGCGTGAACTTGTAGGCGCCGTGCGAGGTGCCCATCGCGATCGCGAGCGCATCGACCTTGGTGGCGCGGACGAAATCGACCGCCTGGTCCGGATCGGTGAGCAGCTGATCATGACTCAGCTTGCCCTCGACGCCATGGCCGTCCTCCTGCTCGCCGCCGCCATGCTCGAGCGAGCCGAGCACGCCGAGCTCGCCTTCGACCGACGCGCCGACCCAGTGCGCCATGTCGACCACCCGGCGGGTGATATCGACATTGTAGTCATAGTCGGCTGCGGTCTTGGCGTCGGCCTTGAGCGAGCCGTCCATCATGACGGAAGTGAAGCCGTAGCGGATCGCGGTGGCGCAGGTCGCCTCTTCATTGCCGTGATCGAGATGCAGGCAGAGCGGAATCTGCGGATGCATCTCCTCGAGCGCGTCGATCATCTTCGCCAGCATGATGTCGTTGGCATAGGAGCGCGCGCCGCGCGAGGCCTGGATGATGACAGGCGCATCGCAGGAAGCCGCCGCCTCCATGATGGCGAGGCCCTGCTCCATATTGTTGATGTTGAAGGCCGGAACGCCGTAGCCGCGTTCGGCGGCGTGGTCCAGCAACTGCCTCAGGGTTATCCGCGCCATGGTGGCGTCCTCCTTTCAATTCGCTCGTTGAATGAGCTGTTTTGCTGCAGCAGCGATTGCCGCGGGCGTGATGCCGAATTCGCGGTAGAGCACGTCGGCCGGCGCGGAAGCGCCGAAGCCGGCCATGCCGACGAACGCACCGTTGTCGCCGAGCCAGCGGGCCCAGTCGCCCTCGACCGCAGCCTCCACGCCGACGCGCGGGGCGCTGCCCAGCACCTGGGCGCGATAGTCGCTCGGCTGCTGGCGGAAAAGGTCGAAGCACGGGCCCGAGACGACCGCGGCCTGTACCCCGTCTTCCGCCAGCAGCTTTGCGGCTTCGAGCGCAATCGCCACCTCCGAACCCGTTGCAATCAGGGTGACGTCACGCGCGAAGGCCGGCTCGACGAGAACGTAGGCGCCGAGCGCGACCTGGTTGTCCTTGCTGCCGTCGCGAACCGTCGGCAGCGCCTGCCGCGACAGGCAGAGGATCGACGGCGAGGTCTCTGCCTTCAGCGCGCAGTCCCACGCTTCCGCGGTCTCGACCGCATCGGCCGGACGGAACACCAGGACGTTTGGGATCGCGCGCAGCGCCGCCAGATGCTCGACCGGCTGATGGGTCGGCCCGTCCTCGCCGAGCCCGATGGAATCGTGGGTCATCACATGGATGACGCGGATCCCCATCAGCGCCGCAAGGCGGATCGCCGGCCGGCTGTAATCGGCAAAGCTGAGGAAGGTGCCGCCATAAGGAATGAACCCGCCGTGCAGGGCGATGCCGTTCATCGCCGCGGCCATGCCGTGTTCGCGGATGCCATAGTGGATGTAGCTGCCGTCGAGCGTTTCCGGCCGCACCGAAACCTGCGACTTCGCCAGCGTCAGATTGGAGTGCGTGAGGTCGGCCGAGCCGCCCAGCAAATTGGGCAACGCCTCCGCGATCACGTCGATGACCTGCTGCGAAGCCTGTCGCGTGGCGAGCTTCGGCCGCTCGGTCGCGAACCGCTCCACCAACTTTGCCATCGCCTCGGCATAGGCGCAGGGCAATTTCCGGTTCAGCGCATCGTGGAACGGAGACCGCTCGGCCCTGTCGCCCTTGCAGGCGCTGCGCGAACGGTCGATCCAGGCCCGCCGCGCGTCGCGGCCGCGGCCGCCGAGCTCGCGCCACTCCGCCAGCACCGCATCGGGGATTTCGAATGCCGGATACGGCCAGCGCAGCGCGGCACGGGTCTTCGCCATCTCATCGGCACCGAGCGGCGCGCCATGCACCTTTTCGCTACCCTGCCGGTTCGGCGCACCGAACCCGATCACCGTCCGGCAGGCGATCAACGACGGACGATCGCTCGATCGCGCCTGCCTGATCGCCGCGGTAATCGCCTGCGGATCGTGGCCGTCGATGCGGTTGACGTTCCAGCCGCTGGCCTTGAACCGCGCTGCCTGGTCGTCCGAACAGGACAGCGACGTGACGCCGTCGATCGAGATATGATTGTCGTCGAACAGCACGATCAAGCGGTTCAGCCGCAAATGGCCGGCCAGCGAGATCGCCTCATGGCTGATGCCTTCCATCAGGCAGCCATCGCCGGCGATCACATAGGTGTAGTGGTCGACGAGGTCGTCGCCGAAGCGCGCGTTCATCAGCCGTTCGGCAAGCGCCATGCCGACCGCGGTCGCAACCCCCTGCCCGAGCGGCCCGGTCGTGGTCTCGACACCCGGGGTGTGGCCGTACTCGGGATGGCCCGGGGTCTTCGATCCCCACTGCCGGAATGCCTTGAGCTGATCGAGCGTCATGCTCTCGTAGCCCGTCAGATAGAGCAGCGCGTAGAGCAGCATCGAGCCGTGCCCCGCCGACAGCACGAAGCGGTCGCGGTCGGGCCAGGCCGGATCGGCCGGGTCGAACTTCAGGAACTCCGTGAACAGCACGGTCGCGACATCGGCCATGCCCATCGGCATGCCGGGGTGGCCGGATTTCGCCTGCTCGACCGCGTCGACGGCGAGGAAGCGGATGGCGTTCGCCATCTCGTCGTGGCTGATTTCGGGGCGGCTGGCAACGGACGCAAGTGCGGTCATATCGTTCGCCTCTTTCGTTCGATCAGTTGCAGGATCAGCGGGGTCAGGATGAGCTGCATCGCGAGGTCGAGCTTGGCGCCGTGCACCACGATCGAATTGGCGCGCGACATGAAGCTGTTCGGGATCATCGAGAGCAGATAGGGAAAATCGATGCCGCGCGGATTCTTCAAGCGGATCACGACCATCGATTCATCCGGCGTCGGGATCCAGCGCGCGATGAACGGGTTCGACGTGTCGACGGTCGGCACGCGCTGGAAGTTGATGTCGGTCTCGGTGAATTGCGGACAAATGTAATTCACGTAGTCCGGCATGCGGCGCAGGATGGTGTCGGTCACCGCCTCGGTGGAGTAGCCGCGATGGCTGCGGTCGCGGTGCAGCTTCTGGATCCATTCGAGGTTGATGACCGGCACGACGCCGATCTTGAGGTCGGCATGCTGCGCGACATTCACCTTGGCGGTGACCACGGCACCGTGCAGGCCCTCGTAGAACAAGAGGTCGGAATTCTCCGGCAGCGCCTCCCAGGCGGTGAAGGTGCCGGGCTTGGCGCCGTAGAGCCGCGCCTCATCCTCGTCGTGCACATAGTGCCGCGTGGTTCCGGTGCCGGTCTCGGCATAGTCGCTGAACAGCTTCTCCAGCTCCTCGAACAAATTGGTCTCGGGGCTGAAATGGCTGAAGTGCTTGTTGCCGTGCTCGGCCCTCTCCGCCATCAGGCTGCGCATCTCGGCGCGGTCGTAGCGGTGGAAGGCGTCGCCCTCGATATAGGCGGCGACCACGTTCTCGCGGCGGAAGATGTTCTCGAACGTCTTCTTCACCGAGGTGGTGCCGGCCCCGGAGGAGCCGGTGATCGAGATGATGGGATGCCGACGTGACATGCGGTCCTCCTCAGCGGAACAGGCCGCGCCGCGCGAACAGCGGGGCATCGCTGCTTTCGAACAACGGCTCGACGGTCAGGTGGATCGCATCGACGTCGCGCACGGCGCTCGCCGATCCCATGATCAGGGGCACACGCTGATGCGGCGTGCGTGCCGACAGTTCGAGAATGCGCGACCGGCCGTTCGACGCCGCACCGCCCGCCCATTCCATGATCAATGCGATGGGATGCGCCTCGTACAGCAGACGCAACCGGCCTTCGCGGTAGCCCTGGCGCGCATCCGCCGGATACAGGAACACGCCGCCGCGCATCAGGATGCGGTAGGCTTCAGCGACCAGCGAGCCGATCCAGCGCATGTTGAAGTCCTGCCCGCGCTCGCCGTTCACTCCGGCGAGGCAATCGTCGATGTAGCTGCGCACCGGGCCGCTCCAGTGCCGCCGGTTCGAGGCATTGATGGCGAATTCCGACGCGTCCTGCGGCACGCGCAGATCGCGCGCGGTCAGGACGAACTCGCCACTTCGCGGGTCCAGCGTGAAGCAGTCGACGCACTGGTCGATCGCCAGCACCAGCACGGTCTGTGGACCGTAGATGAAACAGCCGGCGGCACATTGCGCCGTGCCGGGCTCGAAGAAGGTCGAGATGACGTCGTTTCCTTTCGGCCGGATCGAGAAGATCGTGCCGATCGAGATGTTATTTTCGAGATTGGCGGATCCATCGAGCGGATCGATCGCGACACAGAGCGGCGCGTCGGGATCGAGCGTCTCAGGCAGTTCGACCTCCTCCGACAGCACTGCGGCGACCGGCGCGGTGCGCAGCGCGTTCCGCATCAGATCGTCGGCGACGATGTCGATGGTCTTCTGGCGGTCGCCGTCGGGATTGACGCCACCGCTCTCGCCGCCGACTCCGGCGAGCGGCCCGGCGGCAATGATGCGCGAGAGCTCGATCGCCGCACGCGCAAGGGCTTCGATCACCACAACGGTCGCGGCGCGCAACGGGTTGTGCTGCGCGGGCCACTCCAGATGGGCATGCAATGCTGGACGAATCTCCACCGGCCTCTCCCTATGATCGCGCCCTCTGTCCCGAGGCTTCGAGAGGCGACCTCAGGGGAGTCGCCTTCGCCCTATCAACGCGCGAATTGCCCAATTAGGGAAATTTTATTATCTTTGGTCCGAGCAAAGTATTTCTTATGGAGCTTGTCATGGCCGGCAACTTCTCGCGGGATCTCACCATCCGCCAGCTGCGCGCACTGTCGACCCTGCACGAGGCAGGCTCGATCACGTCCGCCGCCAACCGGTTGAACCTGACGCAGCCCGCGGTGACGTTGCAGCTCCGCAACCTGCAGGCGCTCGCAGGGTTGCCGCTGATCCAACGTACCGGCGACGGCATGGCGCTGACGGATGCCGGCGCACATGTGCTGACGCTGGTCGAGCGGATCGAAGCGGCGCTGAAGGATTGCGAGCAGTCGCTCGACATGATCGCCGGCCGCAGCGGCGGCCGCGTCGCGATGGGCGCGGTCTCCACCGCGAAATACTTCGTGCCGTTCGCGATCGCGGCGTTCTCGCGCCGCTTTCCCAAGATCGAGGTCACGCTCAGGATCGGCAACCGCGAGGAGATTCGCGACGCGCTGCGCGGCTATGATCTCGACATCGCGGTAATGGGCCGGCCGCCGGCCGACATCGAGGTCGAGATGAAGCCGCTCGGCCGGCATCCGCACTTCATCGTCGCCGCGCCCGATCATCGGCTGGCGCGGCGGCGGCACGTCGCCCCATCGGAGCTCGCCAACGAAACCTTCATTACTCGCGAGCAAGGATCGGGCACGCGGATGTTGATGCAGCAGTATTTCGAACGGGTCGGGCTGGAGCCGAAACTCGGCATGGCGATGGACAGCAACGAGACCATCAAGCAGGCTGTGATGGCCGGGCTCGGCATCGCCTTCATCTCCCAGCACACGGTGTTCCATGAGCTGGAGGACGGCCGGCTGGTGGTGCTCAAGGTGAAGGGCCTGCCGATCGTCCGGCAGTGGCACGCGATCAGGCGCGCCGACAAGATCCTGCTGCCGCCCGCGCAGGCCATGCTGGATTTCCTCGGCAAGGAGGGCTGGCGCTATCTGCCGAATTCAAACTAGCGCCCGGGCGACGTCGCAACGCCCGATCGAGCCAGAAAATCGAGGTGGCGCCGTATGTTAGGCATTGAAGTTCCGCGAAACGCATGTCACATCTTGACTGCGGTCACCCGGCGGACCGCACCCTGCGAGGGAGGTTGAACTGCAGAACCAGTCCCCGCCGACGCCCGACTTCAAGGCGTTATTCGAGGCGGCGCCCGGCCTTTATCTGGTGCTGACGCAGCCCGACTTCCGCATCGTGGCAGTGAGCGATGCTTATCTGCGCGCCACCAAGACCGAGCGCGCCGCGATCCTCGGGCGCGGGCTGTTTGAGGTGTTTCCCGACAATCCGGACGATCCGACCGCCGACGGCGTGCGGAACCTGCGCGCCTCGCTCGAGCGCGTGGTTCAGTTCCGCCGCCCCGACACCATGACGGTGCAGAAATACGATATCCGCAAGCCCGAGTCGGAGGGCGGCGGCTTCGAGGAACGCTACTGGAGCCCGCGCAATACGCCGGTGCTGGGGCCGAACGGGCAGTTCACCTACATCATCCATCGGGTCGAAGACGTCACCAGCTTCATCCAGCTGAAGCAGCGCGGTGCCGAGCAGGACCAGCTGACCGACCGGCTGCGCGAGCGCACCGAGCAGATGGAAGCGGAAATCTTCATGCGCGCCCGCGAAGTCGAGGCCGCCCGCGAACAGCTCGAAGCCGAGCAAAAGCTCCGCCAGGTGCAGAAAATGGAGGCCGTCGGGCACCTCTCCGGCGGCATCGCCCACGACTTCAACAATATCCTGACCGTCATCACCGGCCTGATCGACATCC
Source organism: Bradyrhizobium sp. 33ap4 (assembly GCF_032654765.1). Taxonomy (NCBI): domain Bacteria; kingdom Pseudomonadati; phylum Pseudomonadota; class Alphaproteobacteria; order Hyphomicrobiales; family Nitrobacteraceae; genus Bradyrhizobium; species Bradyrhizobium sp. 33ap4. The sequence continues at coordinate 16,445 of NZ_JAUMTJ010000029.1, forward strand.
TCGCGGAAGCCGTTGAACATGATCCGGCGCTGTCGTCTGTCGCCAAGATGATCACCGATGCGGCGTTTCGCGGTGCAGAAGTGACCAAGCACCTGCTGGCCTTCTCGCGGCTGCAGCCGCTGCAACCGCGTGAAGCGAATCTCAACACGCTGGTGCAGGACACCGCGCGGCTGCTGCGCCCCTCGCTTGGCGAGCAGATCGAGATCGATACCGCGCTCGAGCCCGATGCCTGGTCGGCCTTCATCGATCCGAACCACATGGCGACCGCGCTGCTCAATCTCGCGGTCAATGCCCGCGATGCGATGCCCGATGGCGGCAAGCTGATGCTGGAGACCAGCAACGTCATCCTCGACGAGGTTTATGCCGTCGCCAACCCCGACGTGCGGGCGGGTGAATATGTGATGGTCGCGGTTAGCGACACCGGCGGTGGCATCCCGGCGGGGATCCGCGACAAGGTGTTCGAGCCGTTCTTCACCACCAAGGACACCGGCAAGGGCACCGGGCTCGGGCTCAGCATGGTGTACGGCTTCATCAAGCAGTCCAACGGACACCTCAAGATCTATTCCGAAGAGGGCCACGGCACCTCGATCAAGCTCTATCTGCCGCGCAGCAGCGGCGACATGATCGACGTCGAGCCGCCTCCTCCGGTCGACACCCGCGGCGGCAATGAATCCATCCTGGTCGTCGAGGACGATCCGCTGGTGCGCAATTACGTCAGCGCCCAGCTCGAGCAACTTGGCTATCACACCATGGTCACCGCCAACGGCCCGGAAGCACTGGCTGCGGTCGACAACGGGTTCGTCTGCGACGTGCTGTTCACCGACGTCATCATGTCCGGCGGCATGAATGGCCGGCAGGTCGCCGACGCCGTGATCGCCAAACTGCCCTCGGTGCGCGTGCTCTTCACCTCCGGCTACACCGAGGACGCGATCATCCACCACGGCCGTCTCGACCCGGATGTAACGCTGCTGCCGAAGCCTTACCGCAAATCCGATCTCGCGCGGATGATCCGGCAGGTGCTGGCCCAGCCGCCGGCGGCGGCAATGGGCAAGTGACGCAGGGCCGGCGTCACGCCTCTCCGTTCTGCTTCTTGATCTGGTCGGCCGGCACGGCGCATCCGGACAAGAACAGTGCCGCGCAGGCCTTGGCGCGGGCCTCGATCTGCGCCCGCGACGGCGGCGGCCTGTGGCCGTACATCACGTCGCGTTGCGGCTGGAACACGAGCATGCCGAGCAGCATGCCCGCAGCGGCCTGCGCGTCGTCCACGGCGATCCGTCCCCTCCGCTGCTGCACGCCGAGCCACGCAGCGAGCGCGCCAAGCGTCCGCTGCATCGCCTTCTCGTAGAACATCTCGGCGATGTCGGGAAATTTGTCGCTGTCGGCCAGGATGATGCGCTGAAGCGCGATGACCTCGGCATCGAGGATCAGCTCGCCACAGGTCGAGAGTGCGGCCTCCAGTGCCGCCGCGATATCGCGGCCGTCGCAGGCGCCGAGATTTACGGCCGATATGAATCGGTCCATCCGGTCCGTCACCGTGCCCTCGAACAGCGCCAGCTTGGTCGGGATCAGCCGATAGAGGGTCTTGGTGGAGACGCCGGCGCGGCAGGCCACGTCGGCGATGTTGGCCGCAGCAAAGCCGCGCTCGGAGAACTCGCGCCGCGCGGCGTCATAGATCAGCGCGCGCGTCTCGTCGTCGGAACGCAGCTGCGGCCGCCCCCGGCCGCGCCGCGCCGGCGCGCCTTGCTCAGTCTGATCCTTGGCATTCCGGTTCATCCGCGAGCCATGCTTTTAAATGATGCCTGTCATTCTATTGACACTCCCAATATGGGCTCTATTTTGGAAAACATCAAGTTTCCTAATTAACCCTGCCGGCATCGGCCGAAATTAGCAAGATTTTCCAGCAGGATAGAACGGATCAGGGAGCACTGCCATGAGCCAGCATGAGACATCATTCAAGGCCGAGAGCCAGGTTCCGGCCGAGACCGCCAGGCAATTGATCGCACATCCGGAGGCCGCCAGGCCGCCCGCCGCCAAGGGCAGGCTTCGCCGCCTCCTGCTGGCCGGCGCGGCGCTCGCCGTCCTTTCGGGCGGCGCCTGGTACGGCTGGGATTACTGGACGGTCGGCCGCTTCCAGGTCTCGACCGACGACGCCTATGTGAAGGCCGACAACACGACGATCGCACCAAAAGTCTCCGGCTATCTCAGCGCGGTGCTGGTCGGTGACAATGAGCATGTGCGCGCCGGCCAGATGCTGGCGCGGATCGACGATCGCGATTTCAGGGTCGCGCTGGATCAGGCCAAGGCTGACGTCGCGGCCGCCGAAGCCGCGATCGCCAGCAAGCATGCGCAGCTCGATGTGCAGCAGTCGGTGATCGAAGCGGCACGTGCGACCCTCGCCGTCGATACCGCGACGCAGACCTTCGCCGAGCAGGAGAACAAGCGCTACACCGACCTCGCCGGCACCGGCTTCGGCAGCGTGCAGAACGCGCAGCAGGCGCAGTCGCGCTACGCCAGCGCACAGGCCGCCGTCGCCCGCGATACCGCGAACCTCGCCTCCGCGCTCCGCCAAGTGGAGCTGCTCAAGGCCGACATTGCACAGGCGGTCGCGTCGCAGGCGCGCGCAACCGCGCTCCAGCATCAGGCCGAGTTGAACCTCGGCTACACCACCATATCAGCCCCGATCGACGGCGTGGTCGGCAACCGCACCCTGCGCACCGGCCAGTTCGTCCAGGCCGGCACGCAGCTGATGTCGCTGGTGCCCGCCACCGGCGCCTATGTGATCGCGAACTACAAGGAGACGCAGCTCACCAATGTCCGCAAGGGTCAGCCGGTCGAGATCGCCGTCGACATGTTCCCCGGACAGGTGGTGCGCGGCCATGTCGACAGTCTCGCGCCCGCCAGCGGCCAGGAATTCGCACTGCTGCCGCCCGACAATGCGACCGGCAACTTCACCAAGGTGGTGCAGCGCATCCCGGTGAAGATCGCGCTCGACGCGACGGCGGTCGAATTGCGGCCCGGCATGTCGGTCATCCCGACCATCGCAACCTTGTCGCAACCTGGCGAGGCGCCGCGCTCCGGCGCCTCTCCCAAGCTCGCTGTCGCCTCCTTCAAATAGGTGATGTCATGTCCGATCTCGCGCTCTCCTCCCCGGCTGCTGAGCCCCGCGCGGCACCCGCAGTGGTCGATCCCAACCGCGCCAGCATGGCCGTCTGGATCTCCATCGTCGCTGCCATGATCGGCGCGTTCATGGCGATCCTCAACATCCAAATCACCAACGCCTCGCTGCTCAACATTGAGGGCGGCATCGGAACCGGCGTCGACAACGGCTCCTGGATCTCGACCTCCTATCTGATCGGCGAGATCGTGGTGATCCCGCTGACCGACTATCTCAGCCGGGTGTTTTCCTTCCGCAAGATCATCATCGGCTTCGCCACCCTGTTTGCGATCTTCTCGGTCGCCTGTGCCTTCACCCACGACCTGCCCTCGATGATCGCGATGCGCGGCTTGCAGGGTTTCTTCGGCGGCGTGCTGATCCCGATGGCCTTCACGCTGGTCTTCACCAAGCTGCCGAAGGCCCAGCAACCGGTGGGCCTTGCCATGTTCGCGCTCGCGGTGACCTTTGCCCCCGCGATCGGACCGACCATCGGCGGCTACCTCACCGAGAATTACGGCTGGCAGACCATCTTCTTCGTCAATGTGATCCCGACCGCCATGATGGTCATCACCCTCTATTTCACGCTGGAACGCCAGCCGATGCAGTTGCATCTGCTCCGTGAGGGCGACTGGCTCGGCATCGTCACGATGGCGATCGGTCTGTCGTCGCTGCAGGCCGTGCTCGAGGAAGGCAACAAGAACGACTGGTTCGGCTCGCCCTTCATCGTCAGGCTCGCGGTGATCGCAGCGGTCAGCCTCACTCTGTTCGTCTGGATCGAGCTCGTCGTCGAGAAGCCGCTGATCCGGCTGCGTCTCCTGACCCAGCGCAGCTTCGGCTTCGGCACCATCTCGGCGGTGTTCGTCGGCTTCGCGCTGTTCGGCTCGGTGTACCTGCTGCCGGCCTATCTCGGCCAGGTGCAGCGCTACAACGCCGAGCAGATCGGCCAGGTGCTGGCCTGGACCGGCCTGCCGCAGCTGATCCTGATCCCGCTGGTGCCGAAGCTGATGCAGCGCTTCGATCCGCGCTTCATCGCCTTCACCGGCATGATCCTGTTCGCGGTCTCCTCCTTCATGAACATCGCGATGTCGCTCGATTACTCCGGTGACCAGTTCTTCGTCCCGAACATCGTCCGTGCGATCGGCCAGGCGATCATGCTGGCCCCGCTGTCGGCGGTCAGCCTCGGCAGTGTCGCGCCGCAGGATGCCGCGGCGGCCTCCGGCATCTCCAACATGATGCGCAATCTCGGCGGCGCGATCGGCACGGCCCTGCTCGCCACCATCGTCACCAAGCGCGAGCAGTTCCACTCCAACATCATCGGCCAGTCGGTCGACCTTGGCCGCGAGGAAGTGCGCACCCGGATCGCCGAGGTGACCAATTACTTCCTCAGCCACGGCATCTCCGATCCGGCGACCGCGCACCACCAGGCGATCGTGGCGCTCGGCAATATCGTGAAGCGCCAGGCCCTGGTGCTTGGTTTCAGCGACACCTTTGCCGTGATCGGCATCGTGCTGGTGTTCGCCGCGATTGCGATCCTCTTGACCGGCAAGCCGAAGAACGCCGCCGGCGGCGGCGCGGCGCATTGATCTGTCGGGCGGCGGCCGCGGGCCGTCGCCCTCCCCTTTTACTTGTCAGCTTGCCTCGCGCAGCTTGAAGCGCTGGATCTTCCCGGTCTGGGTCTTCGGCAGCGCCTCGACGAAGGCGATCGCGCGGGGATATTTGTACGGCGCGATCGTCGCCTTGACGTGATCCTGTAGCAGCTTGACCTCGACCTCGTCGCAGCGCGCGCCCTGCTTCAGCACGATGAACGCCGAGACGATCTGCCCCCGCTCCTCGTCAGGTGCGCCGATCACGGCGCACTCCGCGACATCGGGATGGCCGAGCAGCGCGGCCTCCACCTCGGGACCGGCGATGTTGTAGCCCGCCGAGATGATCATGTCGTCGGCCCGTGCCACGAAGGACAACCGGCCGTTCTCGTCCCTGACGAAGGCATCGCCGGTGATGTTCCAGCCGTCGCGGACATATTTGGTCTGCCGGGAGTCGGCGAGATAGCGGCAGCCGGTCGGACCGCGAACCGCCAGCTTGCCGACCTGGCCCGCCGGCAGCTCGTTCATGTCTTCGTCGACGATCTTCGCCTCGTAGCCGGTGACAGGCGTGCCCGTGGTGCCGCCGACGGCGCTGCCGGTGCGGTTGGTGATGAAGATGTGCAGCAGTTCAGTGCTGCCGATGCCGTCGAGGATCGGCTTGCCGGTCTTCCTGGTCCAGCTCTCGAACACCGGCGCCGGCAGCGTCTCGCCGGCCGAGACGGCGAGCCGCAGCGACGACAGATCGGCGCCCTTGTCCATCGCGGCCATCATCGCCCGATAGGCGGTCGGCGCGGTGAAGCAGATCGTCGCCTTGTAGGTTTCGATGATCCGGATCATCTCGCTCGGCGCCGCATTCTCCAGCAGCGTCGCGGTGGCGCCGAAGCGCAGCGGGAAGATCGCGAGCCCGCCGAGGCCGAATGTAAACGCAAGCGGCGGCGAGCCGACGAACACGTCGTCGGGCGTCACCTTGAGCACCTCGTTCGCATAACCGTCGGCAACGATCAGGAGATCGCGGTGGAAGTGCATGGTCGCCTTGGGCTCGCCCGTCGTGCCCGACGTGAAGCCCAGCAACGCGACGTCGTCGCGGCCGGTCTTCACCGCATCGAACTTGACCGGCTTGTTCAGCGCGATCCGGTCGAGCTCGGCGTCGTGGTTCTGCGTGCCGTCGAAATTGACGACCTGCTTGAGGAATTTGCTGGTCTTGGCGCAGGCCACCAGTTCATCCGCGATGCGGCTGTCGGTCAGTGCCAGCGAGATCTCGGCCTTGTCGACGATCTTGGCCAGTTCGCCGGCGCGCAGCATCGGCATGGTGTTGACGACGACGGCACCGGCCTTGGTCGCCGCGAGCCAGGCCGCGACCAGCGCCGGGTTGTTGCCCGAGCGGATCAGGACGCGATTGCCGGGCTTTACGCCATAGTTCTCCACCAGCGCGTGCGCCAGGCGGTTCGACCAATCGGTCAATTCCTTGTAGGTGCGCTGACGGCCATTGCCGATCAACGCGATGCGATCGCCCATCCCCTGCTCGACGATGCGGTCGGTCAGCTCGACCGCGGCGTTGAGATAATCCGGATATTGAAACTCCGGCCGGTCGAGCAGCAGCTGCGGCCATTGCGCTGATGGCGGCAGGTTGCGCCGCGCGAAATCGTCGACATGCCCGGATGGGCCGAGCCCGGGAAATTCACCTGACATTCGATTGCCCCTCGCTTTCCATCCAGAAAGGCCAAGACCAACGTCGAGAAGAACAAGGACGCCCGGCAGCGTTCCAATCGCCAATCATTTTATACTTAAAATAATTCGGCGCAAGCCTGGAAATCGCGCGGCAATCGCCGGCCGATCCTTCAGAACCTCAGGTTTGCGTAAGCTGCTTCAGCCGCGCGACCATCGCCGAGCCCGGGTCGGCGAGCGGCGCGATCGCGGTGAAATGATTGGCGTCCGGCACAACGCCGAACCGCGTTGCGACGCCCGCTTTGCCCCAGACATCGACGATGGTCCGGCTCTGCCGGTGATATTCCGCGCTCTCGGCGCCGCCGACGACGGCATCGAGCGTCGCGCCCGCAGGCGGCGTCCAGGACAGCGGGCTCGCCGCACGTGCTGCGGCGCGGTCGAAGCCAAGCGCCTTGTTGATGGAGGTGCCGACCAACGGCTCAAGCTCGAACAGGCCGGAGATCGCGTAAGCAGCCCTGACCAGGTCCTTCGGCAACGACGCATCATAGGCCGGCCAATCGGTCGCGAGCATGCATGCGGCAAGATGTCCGCCTGCGGAGTGTCCCGACACGACCAGCGACCGGCCGAGCCTGGCCAGTTCGCGGCACGCCGCACGCATCTCGCCGATGATGTCGCCGACCGTGACATTGGGACAGAGATCGTAGCTCGGCACCGCGACGCTGATGCCGTGGCCGTTGAGCCCTCGCGCGCAGTGGCTCGATGACGAGCCGTCGAGCGCCTGCCAGTAGCCGCCATGGATGAAGACCACGAGCGGCCCGCCACGATCGCCCTCGAACAGGTCGATGACGTTGCGGCTGCCCGGACCATAGGTCAGCCGCCGCGGCGGATGCTGCTCGCGATAGGCCGCGGAGTCCCTCGCCCAGCCGGCCATCAGCGCCGGATTTTCCGGCACCCGCGCCCGGTTGTTGTATTCGACCTCGTAATCGACCTCGCTCACGGCTTAAGCGCTCCTTGCCTTGGCGGAGCGCTGCGCCGAGCCCTTGGCCTTGGCGAGCAGCCGCATCAGTTCGCGGATATCCTTCGGCGAGAGATCGCCGAAGATATCGGCGATCCACTTCTCGTGCTCGGCGGCCATCTTGCGGAATTCGGCGCGGCCGAGCTTTGTGAGCCGGATGAACTGCACGCGGCGGTCCGTCTCCGAGGTGCGGCGATCGAGATGGCCTGATTCAACCAGGCGCTCGACCAGCCCGGTGACGTTGCCGTTGGATACCATCATCCGCTTCGACAGGTCCGACAGCGTCATGCCGTCGGACACCTTGTCGAGCTGGGCCATCAGGTCGAAGCGCGGCAGCGTGACGTCGAACTTCTCGCGCAGCCGGCTGCGCACCTCGCCTTCGATCAGCGTGGTGCAGGTCAAGAGGCGCAGCCACAGCCTGAGCTCGGTGCCGTGGTCGTCGGGCAGTTCGACGGCTTTGGTTTCGGAATCGAGGATCATGCGGCGATCGTGCCTCCGCGGCGGGTTCCGGTCGGACCAATTGCTTTGAGCTTCAAGCAATTCGCGGCGCCCCGCAAGGACAATTGCGAATCGTGCCTGACGCGCCTGGGCAATCCTGCAATTTCTTTAAACTTCAAGCAATTGGCGCGGCGCTTGCATGGGCTGCGCCTGCATGATGCGCGACGATCGCCCTGACGCGATGCCACATCGCTTGCGGCGATCGCACGCGTCAGACTAAGCTGCGGCCAAATAAAGCGGCCGAGGCATCGAGCCAGTGGTTAGGGGAGAGACATGAAACAATTGACGAAGCTCGTGGGATTGGCGGCGCTGCTCGGTGTCGCGGTCACCCCGGCGACCGCCCAGGAGAAGATCAAGATCGGCGTGCTGGTGACGACCTCGGGCCCGGCCGCGGCGCTTGGCCAGCAGGTCCGCGACGGCTTTGCGCTCGCGATCAAGGACCTCGGCGGCAAGATGGCCGGCCGCGATGTCGAGATCATCAACGCCGACGACGAACTGAAGCCCGACGGCGCGGTGGTCAAGGTGCGCGGCCTGCTCGAGCGCGACAAGGTCGATTTCGTGGTCGGCCCGATCTTCTCCAACATCCTGCAGGCGATCCACCGCCCGGTCACCGACAGCAAGACCTTCCTGATCAGCCCGAACGCCGGCCCCTCCAGCTACGCCGGCAAGGAGTGCAACCCGTTCTTCTATGTGACGTCGTACCAGAACGACCAGGTGCACGAGATCCTCGGCAAGGTGGCGCAGGACCGCGGCTACAAGCGCGTCTACCTGCTGGTGCCGAACTATCAGGCCGGCCGCGACTCCGTCGCCGGCTTCAAGCTCGACTACAAGGGCGAAATCGTCGAGGAATCCTACACGCCGCTGAACACGCTGGATTTCCAGCCCGAATTGTCCAAGATCGCCGCGCTGAAGCCGGACGCGCTGTTCACCTTCATGCCGGGCGGCATGGGCGTCAATCTCGTGAAGCAGTACAAGCAGGCCGGCGCCACGGTGCCGGTGCTCTCCGCTTTCACCGTCGACGAATCCACCCTGCCCGCGCAGCAGGACGCAGCGGTCGGCATGTTCGGCGGGGCGAATTGGGCGCCCAACCTCGACAATCCCCAAAGCAAGAAGTTCGTCGCGGCTTATGAAGCCGCCTACAACGGCGTGCCCGGCACCTATGCCATGCAGGCCTATGACGCAGCGTTGTTGATCGACAGCGCGGTGAAAGCCGTGAAGGGCGATCTCTCCAACAAGGACGCCGTCGCGGCTGCGCTGAAGAAGGCCGACTTCACCTCGCTGCGCGGTAACTTCAAGTTCAGCAACAACGGCTATCCGATCCAGGATTTCTACCTCACCAAGGTCGCGAAGCGTCCGGACGGCAAATTCCAGACCGAGATCGTCGAGAAGGTGTTTTCGAATTATGGCGATCGCTACGCCAAGGACTGCGCGGCGAAGTAGATCATAGGAGCAAGCATGAGCATGAAAGACGAGATTGCGGGCATCACCCGCGCCAATGAAGGCATGCAGGGCATTTCCTGGAGCATCCTTGGCCAGACCTACGTGCCGAAGAGCCGCACCGAGCATTCATTCTCCTGGCACTCCACCTTCCCGCCGGGCACCTTCGTTCCTCCGCATATCCACCCCGACCAGGACGAGTACCTCTATATCCTCGAGGGCAAGCTCGACTTCATGCTCGACGGTGCCGACGAATCCGCAACTCCAGGCGATCTGGTTCGCCTGCCGATGGGCAAGCCGCACGGCATCTTCAACAAGTCGCAGCAGCCGGCCAAGACGCTGTTCTGGGTGTCGCCGACGCGGAGGCTCTACGACCTGTTCTGGGCGATCCACAACATGAAGGAGCAGAACCCGGATGACGTGGTGCGGCTCGCCGCCGAGCACAACATCCACTTCCTGCCGCCGCCTCAGGCTTAGCTTATTCCGTCATTGCGAGCGAAGCGAAGCAATCCATATTTCCGCGATCGCGGAACGATGGATTGCTTCGTCGCTTTGCTCCTCGCAATGACGGTGTGGAGATGGCCTGCCGGACGTCTCCTCCTGCAAAGGACCTACTGCCGCGCCACCACGCGCGCGGCAAAGCCGGCCTTGGCCGCATAGCCGCGGACGATCGCCTCGCGCGCCTCATAATTGAGGATGGTGTCGACGTCGGTAAAGCCCTGCGGCGCGAGCTGCTCGACGGCGTCGATCACGCCCTCCGGCCCGCCGCGGCGGTTGGAGGCGACGATGTCGGCGGTCATCGGCAGCCGCTGCCGCTCATAGGCCGCCAGCGCCTGGCGCGGGTGCTCCGATCGCGCCAGCAGGTCGGCCAGGCTGCGCGCATCGAGAATGGCTTGAGAGGCGCCGTTCGAGCCGACCGGATACATCGGATGCGCGGCGTCGCCGAGCAGCGTGACCCGGCCACTCGACCAATACGGCAAGGGATCGCGGTCGCAGCACGGATACTCCCAGAATTCCGGCGTCGCGTTGATCAGTCCGGTAAAGTCGACCTGCGGGATCGTGAAACCAGTGACATAGGGCATCATCTCGTCGCGCCGGCCGAGATTGGACCAGCCCTCGCGGCGCGGCGGCGGCGAGGTGCCGTCGCCGATCCTCACCAGCACCGCCCAGTTGGTGAGGCGGCTTGCCGGGCTCGAGCCCGGCGCGATCGGATAGATCACGGCCTTGGCGTTCAGGCCGCCGGCGATGATCATCGAGCGCCCGGTCAGGAACGCTGGCCAGTCGGTCGCGCCGCGCCACAGCATCAGGCCGTTCCAGCACGGCCCGCCCTCGTCCGGAAACAGCGTCTGCCGCACTTTCGAATGGATGCCGTCGGCGCCAATCAGGATGTCGCCGCGCGCGGTATGCACATGGGCGCCGCTGCGATCGAAGAAATAGGCCGAGACGCCGCCCTCATCCTGGGTGAAGGAGCCGAGCCGGCAGCCGGTGTGGATCGCATCCGCGCCGAGCCGATCGATCACGGCCTGATGGATCACGCCTTGCAGGCGGCCGCGATGGATCGAGAATTGCGGCACGTCGTGGCCGGCATCGAGCCCGCGCTTCTCGTGCCAGACCTGCTGGCCATGTCGCGTCAGATAGAACAGCTCATAGGTGCGGATCGCCACCTCGTCGAGCTTGTCGAGCAAACCAAGCCCCGCCAGCTCGCGGATCGCATGCGGCAATGTGTTGATGCCGACGCCGAGCTCGCGGATCGTCTCGGACTGCTCGTACAGCTCGCAACTGATGCCGCGCGAGCGCAGCATCAGCGCAGTGGTGAGGCCCCCGATTCCGCCTCCGACGATAATCGCCTTCATCGTCCTCACCTCCACTCACAACAGGACGCTTTTACGCTTTGGGCTAAGGTCGCATGCCCCGTTGTCCGGCCGCAAGCGGGTTTGCGGCCCGGGACGAGGACTGGCCCACGACGATTGGGCTTAGCCTTAACATTGCTTCAGCGTACCCCGATCTATCCCCGTCACCCTGAGGAGGCCGCAACGCGGCCGTCTCGAAGGGTCGACGGCCACCAGCCGGGACGTGCATCCTTCGAAGCTCGCTCCGCTCGCACCTCAGGATGACGGGATTGGCGGAACTGCGTCACCCTCAATCCGGCACCACCGCAATTGCCTGGATTTCCACCTTGGCGCGGTCCTCGATCAGGCCGGCAACCTGGATCGCGGTCATCGCCGGAAAGCGCCGGCCGATGATGTCGCGATAGACCGTGCCGATCTCCTTCAGCCGCGCGGAATATTCCTTGCGGTCGAGCAAGTACCAGGTCATCGACACGATGTGCTCGGGGCCGGCGCCGCCGGCGGCGGCGACTGCGACGATGTTGCGCAGGGTTTGGCCGATCTGCGCCACGAGATCGTCGGTCTCGAACACGCATTGTCCGTTCCAGCCGATCTGGCCCGCGATGAAGAGCTGTTTGCCGCGCGCGGCCATGCCGTTGGCGTAGCCGATCGGCTTGGCCCATCCTTGGGGTTGCAGGATCTCGATCATCTCAATTGCCCTCGAAGGCCGGTTTCTGCTTGGCGGCGAACGCCTCGAAGGCGCGGCGGAAATCGCCGGTGACCATGCAGATCGCCTGCGCCTGCGCTTCCGACTCGATCATCTCGTCGACGCCCATCGCCCATTCCTGGTTGAACATCGTTTTCGTCACGCCATGCGCGAACCACGGCCCATCCGCGAGCGAGCGCGCCAATTCTTGCGCAGCACCGGCGAGTTCCGCCGGCGGCACCAGACGGTTGTGGAAGCCCCACGCAAAACCTTCCTCGGCGCTCATCGCACGCCCGGTGTAGAGCAGATCGGCCGCATGGCCCTGCCCGATCACGCGCGGCAACAACCCGCATGCGCCCATATCGGCGCCGGCAAGGCCGACGCGGGTGAACAGGAACGCGGTCTTGGCTTGCGGCGTCGCCAGCCGCAAATCGGACGCCAGCGCCAGCATCGCCCCGGCCCCGGCGCAAATGCCGTCGATCGCTGCGACGATGATCTGCGGGCATTTGCGCATCGCCCGCACGACCTCGCCGGTCATCCGCGTGAAGGCCAGCAGGTCCGGCATCGCCATCCGCGTCAACGGCTCGATGATCTCGAACACATCGCCGCCAGAGCAGAAATTACCCTCGGCGCCGGTCAGCACGATGGCGCGGACATCGGCGGCGTATTTGAGATTGGTGAAGAGATCGCGCAGCTCCTCATAGGACTCGAAAGTCAGCGGGTTCTTCTTGTCCGGCCGGTTCAGCGTGATGGTCGCGACACGGCCGCTCGCATCGACCTGCCAGCGGAAGTGCTTGGCGGGATAATCCTTGAACGGCCGTAGCTTTGCTTTCATCTCGGACATGACGTGTTCCTTCACCCGGTAAAGACTTCGCCGCCGGCGACCGCGACGGCTTGTCCGTTGATTGACGATGCAGTCTCGGAGGCAAGCCAGAGGATGGCGTCGGCGACCTCCTCCGGCGTCACCAGCCGCTGCATCGGATTGACTTTGGCAAGCGCAGCGCGCGCCTCCTGCTCGCTGCGGCCGGTCTTGGCGACGATGTTCGCGGCGGCATCCGCCACCAGCGGCGTATCGGTGTAGCCGGGGCAGACCGCATTCACGGTGACGCCGCGCCGTGCATATTCCAGCGCCAGCGAGCGCGTCAGGCCGATGACGCCGTGCTTGGCCGCGACATAGGCGGAGACGTAGGCATAGCCGGTGAGGCCCGCGGTCGAGGCGACGTTGATCACGCGCCCGCGGCCGCGCTGCGCCATGCCTGGCAGCACGGCTTGCGTCACCAGGAACACGCTGGAGAGGTTGCTCGCCAGCATGTCGGCCCACAGCGCCGCGCCGGTCTTGTCGAACGGCGCGCTCGCGGCCTTGCCGGCATTGTTGACGAGAATATCGATCGGGCCAACTTCGGCCTCGATCTGCGCGAAACCCTTGCTCACCGCGGATTCATCCGTCACGTCGATCGAAACCACGGCGCCGGCCTGCTTGTCGAGCGATGCCGCCGTCGCTTTCAGCGCGTCGATCCGCCGTCCGGCGATGCTGACGCGCACGCCGGCTTTTGCCAGCGCGAACGCCGTCGCGGCGCCGATGCCGGAACCGGCACCGGTCACCAGCGCATGTGCGTTGGGCCAGAACCTCATCATGCCTTCACTCCCGCAGCCGCGCGTTCGAGATTGGCCTCGTATTGCGACTTGCCCGACAGATACTGCTTCGGCCACGCGATCTGCTTGACGCCGATCTTCGCAGCCTCATGCAGCGTCCAGGCCGGATCGGCGAGATGCGGCCGCGCGATGGCACAGAGATCGGCGCGGCCGGCGGCGATGATCGAGTTGGCGTGATCCGCCTCCGAGATCGCGCCGACCGCGATGGTCGCGATGCCGACCTCGTTGCGGATCTTGTCGGCGAACGGCGTCTGGTAGAGCCGGCCATAGATCGGATGGTCGTCGGCCCAGACCTGCCCCGAGGAGCAGTCGATCAGGTCGGCTCCCGCCTCCTTGAACAGCTTTGCGAAGACCAGCGCATCCTCTGGCGTGTTGCCGCCCTCGGCCCAGTCGTGACACGACAGGCGGACCGACATCGGGTCCTCCGGCCACACCGCGCGGACGGCGCGGAACACCTCCAGCGGATAACGCGCGCGGTTCTCGATCGATCCGCCGTAGTCGTCGGTGCGGCGGTTAGTCAGCGGAGAGAGGAAGCTCGACAGCAGATAGCCGTGCGCGCAGTGCAGCTCCAGGATATCGAAGCCGGCGGCCGCAGCGCGCCTGGCTGCGGCGACGAACTGCTCGCGCACCTCGTCCATCTCGGCGCGGCTCATCGGCTCCGGAATCTGGCCGTCGGGCAGATAAGGCACTGACGAAGCCGACACCAGCGGCCAGTTGTGGTCCGGCAGCGCTTCGTCCATGCCTTCCCAGGCGACGCGCGTTGAGCCCTTGCGGCCGGCATGGCCGAGCTGGATGCCGATCCTGGCTTGCGAATTCTGATGCACGAAGTCGACGATGCGCTTGTAGGCCGCCGCCTGCGCGTCGTTCCAGAGGCCGCAGCAGCCGGGCGTGATCCGCGCTTCCGGCGACACGCAGGTCATCTCCGTAAACAGAAGGCCGGCACCGCCGAGCGCGCGGGAGCCGAAATGCACCAGATGGAAGTCGGTCGGCACGCCCTCCTCCGCCGAATACATCGCCATCGGCGAGACGATGATGCGGTTATGAAGCGACAGGCCGCGGATCTGGAATGGCGTCAGCATCGGCGGCGTGACGCGGTCGTTGGTCGTGGCCACGCCGCTGCGCTCCGCGAACCAGCGCTCATAGCCCTCGAGCCAGGTCTTGTCGCGCAGCCGCAGGTTCTCGTGGCTGATGCGCTGCGAGCGGGTCAGCAGCGAATACATGAACTGCTCCGGCTCCAGCGTGTCGGCATAGCGCGAGCCGACCACTTCGAACCATTCCATCGCGTTGCGCGCGGCGTTCTGGATCCGTGCCACGTCGACCCGGCGCAGCTCCTCGTAAGCCTTGAGCACCGCGGGAATGCTGTCGCGCGTCGCGCCGTGGATCTTGAACTGGTTGGTCAGCTCGATCGCATCCTCCAGCGCGAGCTTGGTTCCCGAACCGATCGCGAAATGCGCGGTGTGGGCGGCATCGCCCATCAGCACGACATGGCTGTTGCCGTTGAACGCGGTCCATTTGCCGCAGATCAGCCTGGGAAACGACAGCCAGGCCGAGCCGCGCAGGTGCCGCGCATTCGAGACCAGATGATGCCCCTCGAGGATTTCCGCGAACACATTCTCGCAGAACGCGATGGAGTCGCCCTGCTCCATCTTGTCGAGACCGTGGGCGAGATAGGCCTCCTCGGTGGTCTCGACGATGAAGGTCGCCGCGCCCTCCTCGAACTTGTAGATGTGCGCCTGGAACCAGCCATGCTCGGTCTTGCGGAAGTCGAAAGTGAAGGCGTCGAACGGACGGTTGGTGCCGAGCCAGATGTAGCGGTTCGGCCGCATCAGCATGTCGGGTTGGAACGTCTCGGCATATTTGACGCGCACCTTCGAATTGACGCCGTCGCATGCCACGACGAGATCGGCGTCGGGGAATTCGAGATCGGAATTCACCTCGCGCTCGAAGATCAGCTCGACGCCGAGTTCCTCGGCGCGCGCCTGCAGGATGTTGAGCAGCCGCTTGCGGCCAATGCCGACGAAGCCGTGGCCGGTGGTGCGCATGCGCCGGCCCTTGATCAGGACCTCGATGTCGTCCCAATGGTTGAAGGCCTGCTCGATCGTGTCAGCGGTGACCGGATCCCATTTGCGCATGTTGTCCATGGTCGCATCCGAGAACACCACGCCGAAGCCGAAGGTGTCGTAGGGCCGGTTGCGCTCGACCACCGAAATGACGTGCGCGGGATCCAGCATCTTCATCAGGATGCCGAAATAAAGCCCGGCCGGCCCGCCTCCAATGCAAACGATACGCATGGCGTTCTCCCGTTGGCTTCGGCGGCGCGGGCACGGACGAGGCGCGTTCCCCTGGAGCCGATACGGGATATTATTTTATACTTAAAATAATTGTCAAGGGAGTTGGCGCCCCACCCAACGCTGTCGTCCCGGCGCAGGCCGGGACCCATACGCCGCAGCAGATATTGTCGGCGGGACTCGTCGTTCCAGCGACGTACAACAATGACGATCTGTGGTTATGGGTCCCGGCCTGCGCCGGGACGACACTGAACTTGTTGCCGCTGATTTGCCCGTCGAAGGCGTGGCAAGACGGCGGATTGCGCTGCGCTAATCCGCCCTACGCCGACGACAGGCCGCGCCGCGCGCCCTCAATGCACCGCGGCGTACAGGATCTTGTCCTGCGTCGCGTCCGCCGCGTCGAACTCGGCGACGATGCGGCCGGTGCGCGCGACCAGGATGCGGTCGGACACCGCGAGGATCTCCGGCAGGTAGGACGAGATCACCACCACCGCCTTGCCCTCGTCGGCGAGGCGGCGGATTTCGCCGTGGATGTGCGGGATGGTGCCGACGTCGACGCCGCGCGTCGGCTCGTCGAAGATGATGATCGAGGGGTCCTGCACCAGCGTCTTGGCCAGCACCACCTTCTGCTGGTTGCCGCCGGACAGCTCGATGATCCTGGCCTTGCGCTGCAATGCGCTGATCTTGAGCCGATCGACCCAGTAGCTGGCGAGCTTGCTGCGCCGCGCGCGCGACAGCAGGAAGCTCCAGCCCTTTCCGGTGGCGAGGCTGCCGATATAGACGTTGTCGTCGACCACCATGGTCTCGAAGAAGCCGTTGGCCTTGCGGTCCTCGGTGATGTAGGCGATGCCGTCATTGATCGCCTGCCGCGGCACGCGGTAGCGGATCGGCTTGCCGCGCAGCCGGATGGTGCCGCCATTCACCAAATTGCGCTTCAGCGCGCCGTAGATGATCTTGGCGATCTCGGTGCGGCCGGAGCCGATCAGGCCGGCGATGCCGACCACCTCGCCGGCATAGACCGAGAACGACATGTTCTTGACCGCCATGCCCATGGTGACGTTCTCGACCGTCAGCACCTTCTCGCGGCGTTGATGGGTTTTCGCCTTGCCGCCATAGACCGCCTGCGCCACCTCGCGGCCGACCATGTGCTGCACCAGCGCATCGCGCGTCAGCTGCCTGGCCGGCGCCGTGATCACCAGCTTGCCGTCGCGCAGCACGGTGATGCGGTCGGCGATCTGCAGCGACTCCTCCAGCGCATGCGAGATGTAGATGATCGAGACGCCGCGGGCGCGCAGGTCGCGCACCAGATGGAAGAAGTGGACGATCTCCTCCGGCGTCAGCGATGCGGTCGGTTCGTCGAAGATGATGATGCGCGCCTTGTTGTAGATCGCGCGCGCGATCTCCACCATCTGCTTCTTGGCGGTGCCGAGCAGCGCCACCGGCGTCGCCGGATCGACGTGGAAGTTGAGCGACTGCAACAGCTGCTGGGCCTGGATGTTCAGGGTGCGGAACCGGGTCAGCAGCTTTTCGTTGCCGAGCTCGATGTTCTGCGCGGCGGTCATGGTCGGCACCAGGCTGGTCTCCTGATAGACCATGCAGATGCCGGCATTGAGCGCGTCGCGCGGCTGCTCGAAACCGGTCGGCTTGCCGTCGAGCAGATAGTCGCCGGAGGTGAGCTGGATCGCGCCCGCGATCGCCTTGCACAGCGTCGATTTGCCGGCGCCGTTCTCGCCGACCAGCGCATGCACCTCACCGGGATAGAGGTCGAAATTGACGCCCTCGATGGCGTGGACGCCGCCATAGATCTTCGAGCCGTTGGTGATCCGCAGCACCGGCTCGCGGACTGCGGAGGTCTCTGCCGTCTTGGCGCCGGGGGTCGCCTGCATCACACCGTCATTCATCGCAGCTCTCCCGTATGGCGCAGCAGGCGTCCGGCGCCGCGCGCCGCGATCACGACGCCCGATGGCGTGGCGCAGGCGGCGGTGACGCCGTGGAAGCGGCCGCCGGCGCGGCTGTGCAGGCCGTCGGTCGCATCGCCCTCGGCATCGAGATGCACCAGCAGACCATAGGAGCGCGGCGGCGCCCACGGCTTCTGGATGCCGAGCGCCTTGACGCTGCCGATCTGCATCGGCTCGAGGCAATCGCTGCCGCCGGCGAGCGCCGGCGCGACCCAGTAATCCGGCGGCATCGTCGCCATCATCTCCTCGCGGAAATCGTCTTCCTTGAGCACGAACTCGATCAGGTGGGTGCGGCGGGCGAAGATGCCGAGC
The DNA here is from genome assembly GCF_032654765.1 of Bradyrhizobium sp. 33ap4. Classification (NCBI taxonomy): domain Bacteria; kingdom Pseudomonadati; phylum Pseudomonadota; class Alphaproteobacteria; order Hyphomicrobiales; family Nitrobacteraceae; genus Bradyrhizobium; species Bradyrhizobium sp. 33ap4. The sequence continues at coordinate 34,540 of NZ_JAUMTJ010000029.1, forward strand.
AGCATGCCGCCGTGGCCGTCCGGATGCAGCCGCGCCGGATAGCCCGGCATGTTGCCGGCGACGGTCTCGCGCGGACCAAGCCCGTTGCCGCCGAGCGCGAACCGGCTGAGGCGATGGGCCCAGCTTTCGGTGAGCCACAGGCTGCTGCCGTCGGCCGAAACACTCACGCCATAGGGATAGGGCAGATCGCGCAGCAGCAGCTGCGGATTGTCGAGCCCGGCGCCGCAGCTGACGAGCCGGCCATCGGCGCGCTTCTCCATCAAATCATGCCGCCATTCGCCCGGGCGTCGGCCGGTGCTGCCTTCGACGGCATAGATGCGGCCATCGGGCGCCGCCGTCACCGACAGCAGCCCTGTGAGCGCGCTGCCGCCGGCAGCCTCCAGCCAGCGCGGATCGGGCTTTGCCGGATCGATCGCGGCAAGGCCCCTGCCCGCGACGCAGACCAGCAGGCGGCCGTCCGGATGCAACGCGAGCCCGCCGGCATCATCCTCGAACTCGGCGACGACCGTACGTGTCGACAAGTCATTGCCGCCGAGCTTCAGCACCCGGCGTCCGGCCGAGACATAGACCGCGCCGTCGCCGGCGGCGATCACGTCGTCGACGCCGGGCAACGGCTCGCCGATCGGGGTGGCGCTGTCGAGCCGGTCGTTCGGGCTCAGCGCACCGTCGAGCGGCGGGATCGCGTTCTGGCCGCCGTCGCGGTCGATGACGCTGCGGATGTCGCGCAGCAGATGATCGAAAAATCCCATTACGTCGTCACCCTGCTCTTTGCGCCCCAATAGGCATCGTAGCCGGTCCAGCTGTCGTCGACGCCGTCGAGCTTGATGCGGCCGATCCGGTTGTTCTCGAGCCCGCCGAGATAGAGATAGCCCTGGTGCTCGCGCATCGAGGTCAACGTCGAATGCGAAATGCCGGTCGGATCCCACCAGGATTCCAGCGCCTCGCCCTGCTCGTTGAATTTCAGCACGCAGCCATGGTTGAGCGCCGGCGCCAGCCACTCGTCGGTCGGCACCTGCTTCACCATGCGCAGGCGGAAGCCGGGCTTTCGCGCGCCAAGGTCGAAAGTCGGCGTGCGGATGCCGACCAGCGCCAGCCAGTAGGTGCCGTCGGACGCGCGGTTGATATTGTCGGGGTTGCCCGGCAGCTCGTCCATCAGCACCTCCGTCTTGCCCTTGTTCGGCCCGTCGATCCAGTGCCGGAACACCTTGCACAGCGAGGTCGACGCGATCAGGATCGACTTGCCGTCATGCGAGACGCAGATCCCGTTCGGGAAATAGAAGTGGTTGATCACCGTGCGCGTGGTCCTGGTCGCCGGGTCGTAGCAGACCACGCGGCCGTTCGGCCGGCCCTCGAGGATGTCGAGGGTGTTGGTGGTCATCTCGTAGCGCGTGGTGCAGTCGCTGAAATAGATCTTGCCGTCGGGTGCGATGTCGAGGTCGTCGGCCATGCGCAGGCGGCTGTCGTCGTTCAGCTTGTACCAGGTGCGGTTGGTCTCGTCGGTGACCTTGAAGATGCGGCCGTCGGGCGCGACGCCGTAGACGCCCATGCCGGCGACGGCGACGATCAAATTCTCATCGCGATCGAACTGCATGCCGAGCGGCCGGCCGCCGATATGGGCGAACACCTCGCGGGTCTCGAAGTTCGGCCCGGAAAAACGGATCACATTGCCGTCGCGGGTCGAGCCGTAGAGCCGGCCCTGGCGGTCGAGGATGACATCCTCGGGCCCCTCGACCTGATCGACGCCGATCGCCTGCGCATTGATTAGCCGGTCGTTCTGCGCATAGGGCGACGCCGCGCCGGGCTGCACCGCGGGCGCCGAGGCGAGCGGCACGAAGGCCGGATTGACATAGATCTTCTGGATCGCCTTGCCGCGGTTCTTCGACCATTTGACGTCGATGCCGACGGCCGCGAGCAGGATCATGCCGGTCACCGCCGAAGTGACATAGCCCGGGATGCCCATCCGCACGAGGCCGTTGATCAAAAGAAAGATGATCAGCGCGCCGATCATCGCCCGCCACACCGTGCCCTTGCCGCCGGCCAGCGACACGCCGCCGAGCACCACGGCGGTGAGCGCCTGGAATTCCCATCCCACGCCCGTGGTGGAATCCGTCGAGGCTTGGCGCGCGGCGTAGAAGATGCCGCTCGCCGCACACAGCGTGCCCGACAGCACATAGGTCATGAACAGCATCAGGCGGACGCGGATGCCGGCATGACGCGCCGCCTTGCGGCTGGCGCCGATCGCGGTGAGATGCCAGCCATAGCGCGAGCGCGACAGGAAGATGTGGCAGATCAGCAGCACCACGAACAGCGTCGCCGCATTGACGGGAATGCCGAGCACGCTGCCGCCGCCGATGAAATCCCAGGCATCGCTCTCGACCGAATTGGTCGCGAATACCTGGGCGTAGCTGGTGTTAAGCAGATTGACCGAAGCGCGCAGGATGATCAGCGTCACCAGCGTGGTCAGGAACGGCCGCGTCTTCAGGAAGCCGATCAGAAAGCCGTTGATGCTGCCGAGCAGCGCACCGACCAGCAGCGTCGCCGGCACCGCGAGGCCGACCGGCCATTCGCGCACCAGCAGGAAATACAGCGCCGCGAAATTGCACAGCGCGAAGATCGCGCCGACCGACAGGTCGATGCCGCCGGTGACGAGGCAGAAACCCATCGCGAGCGCGACGAAACCGAATTCGGCAAACAACCGCAGCAGCGACACCGAGTTCTGCACCGAGGCGTAGTCGGGAATGGTGAGCGCGAAATAGGCCCACAGCCCGATCATCACGGTGAACGGAACGACCGGCTCGAACCACTGTTTCAGCAACAGCTCCGACAGCAGGAGCCGGGGTGAGAACCGCCGCACCGATGCGGAAAAGGAATCAACTGCCATCGACATCGCCAAAGCACTCCCTGATCCGGTTTCAACGTTTCCGGATTCTGACCCGTGATACAGCCGGCGCGGGAATGCCCCCCGCGCCGGCTGTCTCGCGCCTTGTTAGTTTTTCTTGGGTAGCGCGAAGCAGGTGCCGCCGAGCGAGGCGTTGGTCTTATCGATCCAGATCGGCCGCGTGTAATAGGACAGGTTTTTGGTGCCGGGCTTGTCGCCGGACATCAGCAGCGTCTCGGCTGCGAACATCAGATCGTGACCCTGCTCGGTCGCCTTGTAGCTGAGGAATTTGCTGAAATTCCCGGAGTTGACCTGGTCGCAATCGAGCTGCGAGCCCTCGCCCGAGGCGAACACCTTTACATCGTCGATCTTGCCGGCATTGCGGATCGCCTGCGCGGCGCCCGACTCCATGATGCCCCAGAAGCCGATCGAGGCGCAGAGATCGGGGTGCTGCTGGATCACGGTGGCGGTGATGTTGAGCGCGGTGTTGGCGTCCCAGTTCGCGGCCTGGTTCGACACCACCTTGATGTTGGGATCCTTGTTCAGGACCTCCATGATGGCGCCGACCTGGTCGACGCTGGCCGCCGCGGTCAGTTCGCCCTGCACGATCTGCACCTTGCCCGACTTGCCGGAGCCGGTGCCGCAGGCCTTCACGGCTTCGTTCGCCAGCATCCTGCCGATCTCGCGCCAGTCGACGCCGACAAAGGCGCCGGACTTGTAGTTCGAGGCCATGTTGACCTGGATCACATGCGTACCCTGGCTTTCGGCGCGCTTCAGGTCCTTCATCAACAGCGTCACGCTCGGATTCTGCACGATCAGGACGTCGGGCTTCTGGTCGACCAGCGCGGTCAGCGCCTGCTGCATGGCCGACGGGTTGTTGTTGGGGTCGCGCACGATGTATTTCATGCCGCGCCACTCCGCCTCTTCCTGCACGACGCGGCCCCATTCGTCGGACAGCGGCACGCCGAGTGCGATCGGCAGATAGGCGACGGTCTTGCCCTGCAGCGACTTGTCGTACGCTGCGCGCAGCTCGCGCCCGGCCTTGGTACCTTCATCCTGCGCCGACGCCGCGAACGGCATCGCGGCAAGCGCCACCCCGGCGAGCAGGATCGTCCAGAACTTGGTCGTCTTCATCGTCTCCTCCACACAAAATTCTTTTGATTGATTTGGAATCGCTTTGATTGGCGCGAGGGACGCGCCCAGTCTTCATGTCCTAGTCGCCTTGCCGCGCGGTCTCCTCGTCGCGGGGGTGCAGCCAGTTGTCGAGCACGATGGCGGCCAGCAGCACCACGCCCTTGATGATGTTCTGCACCTCGCTGTTGACGTCCATGATGGTGAAGGCGTTGAGCAGCGTGCCGATCAGGATGCAGCCGACCACGACGCTGAACACGCTGCCGCGGCCGCCGATTAGGCTGATGCCGCCGATCACGACGACGAGCACGACGTCGAAGATCATGGTGCCCTGGGTGATCGCCATCTGCATGCTGCCCGTGGTGCCGACCCAGACTAGGCCCGCAATCCAGGCGAGCAGTGCAACCAGCACGTGCTCGAGCACGATCAGCGGCCGCAGCGCGACGCCGGTCAGCCGCGCGGCCTCCGGATTGTCGCCCTGCGAATAGATGAAGCGGCCGATCGAGGTGCGCGACAGGAACAAATGCATTGCGATTGCACAGGCCGCGAACACCAGGATCGGAACCGGGATGCCGAACAGCCGTCCGGCGCCGAGATACATCAGGCCCGGCGCATCCTTCGGCGCATAGACCACCCAGGCCGGCGCGATCCAGAAGGCGAGGCCATAGATCACGAAACCGGCAGCCAGCGTCACGAACAGCGCCGGCGCCTCGACGAAGGCGACCATCACGCCGTTGACGACGCCGATCAGCACCGCGACCGCCAGCGCCAGCAGCACTGCCGTGAAAACAGGCATGCCGTTCTGCATGTAGATCAGCGCGATCGCCCAGGAACCCGCCATGATCGCGACCTCGGAGAGGTCGATGCCGCGGCTGATCACGATAAGACCCATGCCGAGGCCGAGCACGCCGAGGATGGAAATACTCCGCAACAAATTCAGGAGATTGGAGACGGTGGCGAAGCCGTTCAGCGTCAGGCCGAACACGATCAGGAGCGCGATGGTGATCAGGAGCACGATCTGCTCCTGGCTCGGTTTCGCAAACATTGCGCCCAGGCGAGATGATGCCGCAGGGACAGCAACGCCGCGCGATGGCGATTGCACGCTCATCGTTTCCTCCAGGTATTATTTTGCTTGAGACTTTAAGAGTGCCGATTAGTATTCGTCAAATGCATTCGGCGGATACGGATTGATCATTTCCATGCATGTACGCGACGTCGATCTGAACCTGTTCGTCGTGTTCGACGCGATCTATTCCGAGGGCGGCGTCAGCCGCGCCTGCTTCCGCCTCAACCTGACGCAGCCCGCGGTAAGCCATGCGCTCAGCCGGCTGCGCGCGATGTTCAACGATCCGCTGTTCGTGCGCCGCAACCACGTGATGACGCCGACCCCGCTGGCCCGGCAGATCATCACCACGGTGCGCCAGGCGCTCAACGGCCTCGAGACGACGCTGACCCACACCCACCGGTTCGATCCGGCGCAGACGCCGAAGCGGTTCGTGATCGGGCTGCGCAACAATCTCGAGGCACCGATGCTGAGCGCGCTGATCAACCGCATCAGCACGGTGGCGCCGCTGGTCGAGATCGCCACCGTGCGCAGCGAGCGCAACAATCTCGAGCGCGAGCTTGCCGCCGGCACCCTCGACGTCGCGATCGATACGCTGTTGCCTCTGTCGGCGGAGGTGCGGCGCGAGCAGATCCTGACGGAGCATATCGCGGTGTTCGCGCGGCGCGGCCATCCCGAGCTCGGCACCCGGCTCGACAAGAAGGCTTATTTGCGCATGGAGCATGTCTGCGTGACGTCGCGGCGCAGCGGCCTGTCATTCGAGGATTTTCAGCTCCAGCGCCTCGGCCTGACCCGCACTGTTCGCCTGACCTGTCAGAATTTCGCAACCGCCTGCCACGTCGTGAGCCGCAGCAACATGCTGCTGACCGCCTCGGAGAGCGCCGCCTCCGTGCTGGAAGATCCCGGGCTGCTGCAGTGCTTCCCCTGCCCGTTTCCGATCAGTCCGCACGTCAATTATCTCTACTGGCACGCCACCGCCGAGGACGACACCACCAATCAATGGCTGCGCGAGCAGTTGCGCGCCGCCGCGGCGCTGCTGGCCGGCAGCCGCTTCAGCAAGAAGAATCGCCGCGCAGTGAAAGCGCGCCCCAGGGTCGGCATCCCGCTTCCGGCCAGCCTCGCCGCCGAATAGCCGCGTCCGCCCGGTATTATGGCGCAAACGCCACAAGCCTACCGAAACTCCGGTTCCTAGATTCCGGGAGGGTACCGTGAGCTAGGAGAAGCGCCGTGTGGCGGCGCGCGGCTTGGGCCGCAACGCTCTTAAGTCTTTTGATTGTATGCCGGAGCGGCGTCGGCGACAAAGTAGCCGTGCGTATTGGGATTATCGACCCTCCGCCAGCAAAAGCCGCTTTCACGGCGGACCTGTATGAACTCGAGATAGACCAAATTGCAATAGAACCAGAGGGTTTTGCCGCCTTTGCGCAATGGATCCGAAAACTCGCCGCTGGCGATGAATTCAAATTCGTTAACTTGCATTCCGTTTGGCCGCCGAGGCTGTTCAGATACCGGGTGGAACCATGAAGCTGAAACGTGGATCGTTTACGGCGATCTTCTTCCTTGCATGCGTCGCGGCACTAGAGCTTGAGCAGGTAGTGCTGGAGGTGATTTGACCGCAATAACCGGCAACTTAGTGCCTTGAGGCGTTTTCAGATCGTTCCGTGATCGGGGAGAAACATATTGCTGGCGCTCGCACGAAATAGAGCGCAGCTTTGTCTCTATCACCGCACGGCCTTTCGGCATCTATCGGTGACGAGATCGCTGTCAGTCACCGCGCTCCCGCCTCGCCCCAAGCAACGCAAGTGGAGCGCGCAATGCCTGAACTGCCACGTTTCGAATCCCATTCTGTCCCGGCACGCATTTGCCTTGGCATTGCAGCTTTCAGTACTGCCGTGCTCGTCCTCATAACCCTTGTGGCGTTTGCGCCATAATACCGCGTCGGCCCACCACGCGGATCGGGTCCGAGCCGTCCCAGGTCGCGGCCACGGTCCTGATCGTCTCGAAAAACCGCCCCTTCGATCCCGAGATGTCTGAGATCTCGATCACGGTGCCGGCATGGCCGGCGGTGTCGAAATAGGCGAAGCGTCCCCTGGGGCCGCCGATCTGGCCTTCATGACCGACCGTGAAGCCTGCCGCGACGGCGCGGTCATAGAGCAACTGGTAGTCCGTGCTCCAGTACGACATGTGCTGCAGGCCCTCGCCGTGGCGCGCCAGAAAATCCAGATACATCGACGGCGCGTCGTTGCGCTGTTGGATCAGCTCGATCTGCAGATCGCCGGAATTGGCCAGCGCGATCGACATCTCGACCGCGGAGTCCACGCCGCGATAGCGGAACCAATCGACCTTGACCGAGGGGATCAGGAAGAATGGCCCGACCCGCAGTGTCTCGGTCCAGAACTTCAGCGCCGCATCGATGTCGCGAACGACGTAGCCGTTCTGACAGACCTTGCCGAACAATGCGCTCATGCGCCCTCCCCGCCGCTCACAAACCGCTGAGCCCGCCGTCGACCGCGAGCGTCTGCGCGGTGACATAGACGCTTTCATCCGACATGAAGAACAGCACGGCATAGGCGATCTCCCACGCCGTCGCCTGACGGCCGAACGGGATATGCCCCTTGCCGCGCGACGGCCGGCCCGCGCCGGCCTCGCGGCCGTTCGGGGTGTCGACCAGCCCGGGATAGACCAGATTGGCGCGGATGCCGCGCCGCGCGCCCGTGTGTGCGATGTTGCGCATCAGGCCGCCGAGCGCGGCCTTGGAGGAATCATAGACCGCCATCTGCGATCCCGCCTTCAGCGCCGCGATCGAGGAAATGAACACGATCGAGCCGCCGTCTTCGAATTTCGGCAAGGCCGCGCGGCAGCACAGCATCGGGCCGCGGACATTGACGTCGTAGATCCTGTTCCATTCCTCCGCGCTGACATTGTCGAGCCCGGTCTTGCCGAAGGTACCGATGTTCAGCACCATGCCGTCGAGCCCGCCCATCGTGCGATGCGCCTCGTCGATCATCCTGATGACGTTGGCTTCCTTGGTGACATCGGCGGCGATCGCGAAAGCGCGGCCGCCGTCAGCAGCGATGCGCGCAACCGTGTCCTCGGCCGAGGCGCGGTTGAGGTCGGCGACCGCGACATGCGCGCCCTCGCGTGCGAACAGCAGGCTCATGGCGCGGCCGTTGCCGATCGGATCGGTGGCGGCATCGAACACCCGCTGGCCGCCGCCGACCACGAGGATGCGGCGGCCGTTGAGGCGTCCCCTGCCCGGCGCGGTACCCGAGGATTCCGCGCTCAGCGGACGGACATAGCGCTCCGGCTCGGGGTCTTGCTTGGCCTCTTGCGAAGTCTCCGACATCTCGTCAACCCTGCTTCTTGCCGCCTTCGAACACGGCCATGCCGGCGGCCGGATCGAGATCGGTCTCGGTCGCCTCGGTCAGCCGCGCCATCATCATGTAGAAGCCGAGCGCGACGATCGCCTCGACGATCTCCTGATCGCTGAAATGCTCGCGCACCGCGGCAAAGGCGGTATCGCCGACGCGGACCTTCTCGACCACCTCGCGGCCGAAGCGAAGCAGCGCGCGCTCGGCTGCGTTGAGTGCGGCATCGTCGTAATCGCCGCGCTCGACGGCATCGATCTGCGCCTGGGTGACGCCGACACCGAGCGCGATCGGCACGTGCTGGCGCCATTCATAGGCGCCGCCCTCAAGCTGCGCGGCCTGCAGGATCAGGAGCTCGCGGTTGACCGCCGACAGCTTCTGCTTGTGCAGGATCGAATTGGCGAGCCGCATCGCCGGGATCATATTGGCCTCGGCATGGGCCATCATGCGGAAGATGTTGAGCTTGACCGGCATGCGGTCGAATGAGGCGCGGATCTCTCCGCTCGTCGTCTCCGGATCAATCAGGGGCAGCCTTGCCACGCGTGTCTCTCCCTTTTTTGCTTGTTCGTTATTCTTGCCGTCGGTGCGACCAGCTAATGCACCGGGCCGACCGAGATCAAGCCGACCGGCTCGACATTGCCCGAATTGCGGGGTTCAGCCATGCGGTTCCGCGCTTGAATCCGCATCCACGGGCAGGCATAAGGAGCGCCAACTCCCCTAAAAAATGCCCTTAGCCCAAGGATTTGAGAAGGATTTACGATGCCCGCCTATCGCTCCCGCACCACCACCCACGGCCGCAACATGGCGGGTGCACGCGGCCTCTGGCGCGCCACCGGCATGAAGAACGAGGACTTCGGCAAGCCGATCATCGCGGTGGTCAATTCCTTCACCCAGTTCGTGCCCGGCCACGTCCATTTGCAGAATCTCGGCCAATTGGTCGCGCGCGAGATCGAGAAGGCCGGCGGCGTCGCCAAGGAGTTCAACACCATTGCGGTCGATGACGGCATCGCGATGGGTCATGACGGCATGCTGTACAGCCTGCCCTCGCGCGAGCTGATCGCCGACAGCGTCGAATACATGGTCAATGCGCATTGCGCCGACGCGATGGTCTGCATCTCGAACTGCGACAAGATCACGCCCGGCATGCTGATGGCGACGCTGCGGCTCAACATCCCGACCGTGTTCGTCTCGGGCGGACCGATGGAATCGGGCAAGATCGTGCTCAAGGGCAAGAAGCGCGCGGTCGACCTGATCGACGCGATGGTCGCGGCCGCCGACTCCAACGTGTCGGACGAGGACGTCGCGGTGATCGAGCGCTCGGCCTGCCCGACCTGCGGCTCCTGCTCTGGCATGTTCACCGCGAACTCGATGAACTGCCTGACCGAGGCGCTCGGCCTCGCGCTGCCCGGCAACGGCTCGGTGCTGGCGACGCATGCCGACCGCAAGAGCCTGTTCGTCGAAGCCGGCCATCTGATCGTCGACCTCGCCCGCCGCTACTACGAGCAGGACGACGCCAAGGTACTGCCGCGCAACATCGCGAACTTCAAGTCGTTCGAGAACGCGATGACGCTCGATATCGCGATGGGCGGCTCGACCAACACCGTGCTGCATCTGCTCGCCGCCGCGCGCGAGGGCGAAGTGCCGTTCACGATGACCGATATCGACCGCCTGTCGCGCAAGGTGCCGGTGCTCTGCAAGGTCGCGCCCTCGGTGCAGGACGTCCACATGGAGGACGTGCATCACGCCGGCGGCATCATGGCGATCCTCGGCGAGCTCGACCGCGCCAAGCTGCTCACGACCGACGGGCCGACCGTGCATGCCGCAACGCTGGACGATGCGCTGAACCGCTGGGACGTGGTGCGCACCACAAGCGACAAAGTACGCAACTTCTATTGCGCCGCGCCGGGCGGCGTGCCGACCCAGGAAGCCTTCAGCCAGGACCGCCGCTTCGACGAGGTCGATCTCGATCGCGAAAAGGGCGTCATTCGCGACGCCGAGCATGCCTATTCCAGGGACGGCGGCCTCGCCGTGCTGTTCGGCAACCTCGCCGAGGACGGCTGCATCGTGAAGACCGCCGGCGTCGACGAGAGCATTCTGAAGTTCTCAGGTCCCGCCCGCATCTTCGAGAGCCAGGACGCATCGGTCGAAGCCATCCTTGGCAACAAGGTGAAGGCCGGCGACGTCGTGCTGATCCGCTATGAGGGACCGCGCGGCGGCCCGGGCATGCAGGAGATGCTGTACCCGACCAGCTATCTGAAGTCGAAAGGCCTCGGAAAAGCCTGTGCGCTGATCACCGACGGCCGCTTCTCGGGCGGATCGTCGGGCCTGTCGATCGGCCACGTCTCGCCGGAAGCCGCCGAAGGCGGCCTGATCGGCCTCGTCGAGGAAGGCGATATCATCGAGTTCGATATCCCGAACCGCAAGGTCAACCTCAAGGTCGACGATGCCGAGCTGAAGCGCCGTCGCGCAGCGATGGAAGCCAAGGGCAACGCGGCCTGGAAGCCGGCAGCGCCACGCAAGCGCGCCGTCTCAACCGCGCTGAAGGCCTATGCGGCGTTCGCCAGCAGCGCGGCCAAGGGTGCGGTTCGCATCCTGCCGGAGTGATCGGGGCGAGCTGGCCGCTTTTGGCTTCGGTCTCGTGGCGGAGTTGCTGCACCTCTCCCGCTTGCGGGGTCGAGACGAGCGAAGCTCGCTCTTAGGTCGACGCGCGACGAGCGACGCGAAGCGTCGTCCGCAGCGCGGCGGGGGTGGGGGCTCTTTCCACAATACGACTCGCGGAGCGAGCCCCCACCCCGGCCCTCCCCCGCAAGCGTAGGGCAATCGCATATGGCCGTTTGAGGTAATCGGAGTTCCCACAAACTCGTCATGGCCGGGCTTGTCCCGGGCATCCACGTCTTCGTTTCCACGCGGAGAAAAGACGTGGATGGCCGGGACAAGCCCGGCCATGACGGCGCGGAGGAATCGGTTCATTCATATGCGATTCCCCTGCCCGCAAGCGGGAGAGGGAGCGCATTGCGGATGTAGCTGGTAGTCGACCTGTGACGTCAGCTCACGTGCAAGTCGGCCGCCTCGATCCGGATGCGGTCGGCATGCAATGACCAGTCGCACAGCGATTGCTCCTGGCAAAACTTGACCTTGGCCATCTCGGTGGCCTGGCCCTCGCTCGAGGCGTCGATCTCAAGCGCACCCTGGCAAACCTCGCGCTCGCGGCCATTGCCGCCGAGCACGTCTTTCATGAAATGAACGACGAAGCGTGACATGGAACCCTCCCTGCTGCACCGGCAGAGCCCGGGGGTACCACGCTAGCACTAACACGAAAGGGTAGTGAGTTAATTCGGCTGATACGCGTGCGACTGTTCGCAGCGGGAAAAGCTACGCGCCGGCCTGGGGCAGGCTGGCGGCGGCGATCGCGACGATCTGCGCAAGACGGCGGCCGATCCTGGCGGGCGCGTTGCGGAGCAATGACTGGACCTGTCGCATGAACCTCTTCCTTCCGTGCCCGGAATGGTCGGGCACAGACGGAAAATGGCGATTTCGGGCTAAGCCGTCGATATCTCAGGGAAAATAACAACGGACGTGTTGCGAGGCGGTCGTTCGGCAGTGGGTTTATTGCCTCGATCGAGGCTGCAACGAAGGAGATTTTCTCCGGTATTTTTGCCCGCGCAACAACGCTCGCACGGCTGGCCGCTTGTGCGAGGGAAGCACCGGCGGAAGAGTTCCCTTCCGCCCTTGCGGGTATTCTCCCCCCGCAAAGCCCAGCGCTTGCACGATTTCTGAATATTGGAAATGTACCCCTGAGTTGCCCGACGCGTCAAGATGCCCGCTCGAACAGATGCCCGCTCGAACGCCGACAGCCGCCAGCTCCTTTGCATGGGGTTGTTTTCGATATTTTTGACCGCGCGCAGCCGCGGCCCCGCAGGGGCACTGCCGACCCTACCCCGGCATGAACCCGAACGCCTTCTCGAACCGTCTTGCGTAGACCGGCCAGACCTCGGGATTGATGATGCGCGGCGGGCGCTTGCCGTCGAGGGCATCGAGGATCTGCTCGGCGGCGATCCGGCCCATGTTGATGCGCGCCTCGCGGGTGACGCCGGCGGTGTGCGGGCTCGCCAGCACATTGTCGAACTGCAGCAGCGGATGATCCGGCGGCGGCGGCTCCTTGTCCCAGACGTCGAGGCCCGCACCCGCGATTCGCTTTTCACGCAGCGCTTCCTCCAGCGCCTTCTCGTCGTGGATGAAGCCGCGCGCGGTGGTGACGAAATAGGCGTGCGGCTGCATCAGCGCGAACTGGCGCGCGCCGATCATGCCGCGGCTGTTCTTGTCCAGCGGACACGAGATCGAAACAAAGTCCGCGCGACGCAGGAGATCGTCGAGCTCGACCTTCTCCCCGCCCCGCTTTGCCATCTCATCCGCCGTGAGATAGGGATCGTAGGCGATCACCTTCATGTGCAGGAGGCCCCTGCACAGCTCGGCGATGCGGCGGCCGACATTGCCGAGCCCGACGATGCCGACGGTCTTCTCCTTCAGCTCGTTGCCGATCAGGTCGTTGCGGTTGACATTGGCCTCGCGCCGCAGCCTGCGGTCGGACTGGATGATCCGCTTCGACAGCGTCAGCATCATGCCGAGCGCGTGTTCGGCGACCGAATTGGCATTGCCGCCGGACTGGTTGACGACAAGCACGCCCGCCGCGGTGCAGGCATCGACATCGACGGGATCGAAGCCGGCACCATTCGACGACACGATCAGAAGATTCGGCGCACGCTTCAACAGCTCGGCGTGGGCATGGAAATGCGGCGCCAGCTCATCGCGCGCCGCGCCGATCTGATAGGCATGCGCGTCGGCAAGAACCGGCGCGAACGTCGCCTCCGGCGTCTCGTTCTCGAGACGATCGAGCCTGACGTCCGGCCGCTTCTTCAGGATATCGACGTAGATCTCGTGGGCGAGGTATTTGACGTAGAACACGCGCTTGTTGTTGACGGTCATGTCTTCGAGCAGCTTTCAGTTTGGGAAGCCATAGAGTCGTGCGGGATTGTCGACGAGGATACGGTGCCGGGTCGCCGCGTCCGGCGTCCAGTCCTGGAACAGCGTCAGCAGATGGCCGGCGTCGGGCATTTCGCCTTCGACCCGCGGATGCGGCCAGTCGCCGCCCCACACCAGCCGTTCAGGATTGGCTGCGACCAGCGCTTCGTGGAATGGCCGCGCATCGGGATAATCGGGCGCCCGCCGGCTCAGGCGATGCGCGCCCGAGAGCTTGGTCCAGCACCAGCCTTCGTCCACCGCACGCAGCAGGCTCTGAAAGCCCGCGGTGTTGATGCCGGCGGCAGCATCGGTGCGGCCCATGTGATCGACCACGACCGGCAAGCCGAGCGTCTTCAGCGTCGGGATCGTGTCAGGCAAATCCTTCACGTCGATCCAGAGCTGCAGATGCCAGCCGAGTTCGGCCATCACGCCCGCATGCGTCTCGGCAACGTTCAAGGGAATGCCGCCGCGATAGTGCAACTGCCCGCCGCGGAAGAAATGGTTGAAGCGCAGGCCGCGGACGCCGAGCACATGCCATTGCCGCAGCGTGCCTGCCGCCACATCGGCATCGGCCACCGCGACGCCGCGCAGCCGCGCGGGCTCACGCTGCAACGCATCCAGCATCGCCGAATTGTCGTGGCCGTGCGCGCTGCCCTGCACCAGCACGCCGCGGGCGAAACCGAGTGCATCAAGCATGCCGAGATAGGTCGCGAGCGGCGCGTCCGGCGGCGTGTAGCTGCGATCGCCGGCATAGGGGAAGCGGTCAGCCGGGCCGAACACATGCGCATGCGTATCGCAGGCCTTCGGCGGCAGCTTGTCTCTGGGCGGCGTCACCGGACGCGGCGGCAGGCAGGCGGGAATTTTTGACGCGGCCATCGTCTACTCCGCCTTCATGCCGGCGGCCTTGATGATCGGCCCCCATTTGTCGTAGTCGGCCTTGATCTTGGCGGCGAACTTGTCCGGCGCGGAGCCGATCGGGATCGCACCGAGCTTGCCGAGCCGCTCCTTCACGGCATCGGTGTTCACGGCCGCGACGAAATCATGCGAGATCTTGGCGACGAGGTCGGCCGGCATGTTGCCGGGCCCGAGCAGCCCCCACCACACTTCTGTGTCGTAGCCGGGCACGGTTTCCGACATGCTGGGCACGTCAGGCAGGAACGGCGCACGCGAGCCGGTCGTCACCGCCAGCGCGCGAACCGTGCCGGCCTGCAGCTGCCCGACCGATTCCGGTCCGTTGTTGAACGACATCGGAATTTGCGCGCCGAGCAGATCGTTGATCGCCGGCGCGCCGCCCTTGTAGGGGATCGCGTCGAGATCGATCTTGGCGAGGCTCTTGAGCAGCTCGCCGGCCAGATGGGTCGAGGTGCCGTTGCCGGCATGGGCGAAGGACAGCCTGCCCGGCTTCGCCTTCGCCGCAGCGATGACGTCGGCGACCGATTTGAACGGCGAATCCGCGCGCACCAGCAGCACGTTCGGCGACGACGCCAAGAGCGAGATCGGCGAGAAATCCTTGAAGGTGTCGTAGGGCAGCTTTGGATAAAGGAACGGATTGGTGGCGTGGCCGCTCGCCACCATGATCAGATTGTAACCGTCGGGCGCGGAGGTCGCGATCGCCTGCGAGGCGATCACCCCGCCGGCGCCGGGCCGGTTCTCGACCACGATCGACTGCGTCCAGGTCTTCGACACTGCTTCGGCGAGCGTGCGCGTCAGCACATCGACGCCGCCGCCGGGCGGATAGGGAACGAGAATATGAACGGCCTTGGCCGGGAACGCCTGCGCGGACGCAAGGCCGGCCACAAAAATGGCCGCTGCCGCAATGGCGGTCCGCCAGACCCATCCGGCCATCGACGCCTCCCGTCCCTTTTTCGTTACGCCTGTATCCCACGTTGGTCCGGCGCTGCGATGGCCGAATTCCGCAGATCGCGTTGCGGCCGCGACATGTTGACAATCGCAGGCACCGCGTCAAGTTTCGTGCGGCAAGCGGCCACCAGCGTCGCACGAGCAGGGAGAACAGGATGGCGGCCGCGGAACAAGCCTCGTCCCAGAAGACGGCGACCACCTGGCACGGCATCGTGCTGCAGACGCTGAAGCGGAACGAGATCAAGCTCGTGCCCTACGTGCCCGACCGGGTGCTGACCACGCTGATCAAGGACCTGCACGCCGATCCCTACTTCACGACATTTCCGACGGCGCGCGAGGAAGAAGCGGTCGGCATCGTTTCCGGTGCCTGGATGGCGGGCACGCGCGGCGCGGTGCTGATGCAGACCTCGGGCTTTGCCACGCTGGCCAATGTGCTGGCCTCGCTCGCGGTGCCCTACCAGATCCCGCTGATCATGTTCGTCTCCGAGCGCGGCACACTCGGCGAGTTCAACTACGGCCAGGCGCTGGTCTGCCGCACCATGCGCCCGGTGCTGGATTCGCTGGCCATGGAGCATCACACCATCACCCGGCTCGACGAGCTCGAATTCATTGCCGACCGCTCGATCAAGCAGGCCGTCACCACCCAGGCGCCGGTGGCACTGATACTCTCGCCGCTGCTGACCGGCGGCAAGACCTTCGACAAGTGAGATCAGCCATGACCAGCACCCCCGCGCGCAACACCAAGGTGATGAACCGCTTCGAGCTCACCCAGCGCCTCGTCGCCGGGCTGAAGGACGAGGCCGTGGTCGGCGGCATCGGCAACACCAATTTCGACCTCTGGGCCGCCGGCCACCGCCCGCAGAATTTCTACATGCTGGGCAGCATGGGGCTGGCGTTTCCGATCGCGCTCGGCGTCGCGCTGGCGCAGCCGAAGCGGCGCGTATTCGCACTCGAAGGCGACGGCTCGCTGCTGATGCAGCTCGGCTGCCTCTCGACCATCGCGACACTGGCGCCGAAGAATCTCACCATGGTGGTAATGGACAACGGTATCTACCAGATCACGGGCGCGCAGCCGACGCCGGCCGCCGGCCATACCGATATCGTTCAGGTCGCAATCGCCAGCGGCATCGCGAGTAGCTCATGGGCCGCCGACGAGGACGATTTCGAGCGACTGATCGAGCAGTCGAAACAGGCCTCCGGCCCAACCTTGATCGGCGTCCGCATCGACGACAAGCCCGGCACCGGCACCACCCGCCGCGACCCCGTGCAGATCCGCGAGCGGTTTATGCATGGGATGGGGGTGAGGCAGCTGCTCTAGATAAGAAGGCGCCTGCGACCGACGCATCCGTCATTGCGAGGAGCTCGCGACAAAATTGCAGAGCAATCTTGCGCTGAAGCGACGAAGCAATCCATGCATCCGCGCATGCGGCTGGATGGATTGCTTCGCTGCGCTCGCAATGACGGCCGTGGCCACTCAATTCAACCTCAGCTCCGTGATGTGCCGCGGATCCGGCGCGAGCTCGCCGCGCTCGACGCGCTTGACGATGTCGGTCAGCGCGGCATTGGCATTGCAGGTGATGCCGAGCTTCTCGCCTTCGCGAACCACGAGCCCGTTGAGGAATTCGATCTCGGTGCGGCGGCCCTTCTGCATGTCCTGGCCCATCGAGGGACGCTGCGCCAATGAGGTGCGCTTGGCATCCTTGAAGCGCTGCTCGTCGCAGGCACGCGTTGCGGCCTCGTCGCCCTCGCCGGCGCGGGCGATGGTCTCGGGCGGCAGATGCAGGATCTCCTCCAGCTGATAACCCTGCGCCTGGCCGACGCGGATCGCCTCGCTGCCGAGCCGGGTCGAGAAGCGGCGCAGCGGTTCGCTTTGCAGCACCTCGCCGCCCGCCAGACCCGTGCAGGCCGAGAGCCCGTTGCCCATCACGTTGGCGACGAGCTTGGACCAGCGCTCGCCCCAGAGATTGGAGGTGACCTTGGCGCTGTCGGAATAACCGACCAGGCGGCAGACTTCCTCCGCCCGCGCGGTGATCCGGCCATGCACCTCGCCGGCGCGAAACACGGTGTGGGCGGCCCCGCCCTTGCCGGCGCCGCGGTGGATATGGCCCGGCTCCGGCAAATTGACGGTGATGCTGCTCGCGATGCAGCCGAGCGTCTTGCCCCAGCCGACGATGCCGGCGATGGTCTCCTCGTTCATACAGTTCTGCAGCGAGACGACGTAACCGTCCGCCGCGAGATATTGCCGGATCAGCATGGTGGCCCAGGCGGTGTCGTAGGACTTCATGCAGACGAAGGCGATGTCGACCGGTTTCTCTTTCGCCAGCTGCTGCGCGTCGGTGACATCAAGCGCGCGCACCGGCACCGAGAATTCCGCGACGTCCATCGCGTGCGTGACGCGCAGGCCGTGCTTGCGCATGTGCTCGACATGCGCGGGCCAGGGATCGATGAAGGTGACGTCCTCCCCCGCCTGCACCATATGCGCACCGGCGTAGCCGCCGACAGCGCCCGCGCCGACGATCGCGATCTTCCGAGCCATGCTTCCATCCCCTGTTCTTGATTGAGACGAACGCTGGCTGCGTCCATCCGTTGCGGATCAGTCTAGGGGATCGCGGCGTCAGGCCAACCGGTCGCTTCATGAAAAAAGCGGGCCTGTGCCATGCCAGTATTCATGGGACTCAGGAAAATCCCCGCGGGCGATGGGCCCGCGAGGATCTTCGTAGTCAGACGTCTCGACGCGATCAGTCGATGATCTTGACGATCCGGCGGGTGCGCGGCTCCACGATCACGCGGCGATCATTGACGACCGCATAGCGATACTCGGTGTAGCGCGGCACCGGGCGCAGCACGACGGTGTCGGGCAGCGGCTCGCCGACGACGACGCGTTCACGCACCACCACCGACGGCTCGTTGCGCGGGATCGACGTGATCACCGCATTCGGAATCTCGAGGCCGGCGCCGACCGCGGCACCCACCGTGCCGCCGACGATCTCGCCGACAGGCCCCGCGATTTCGCCGCCAGCCCGCGCGCCGTTCGCGGCACCCGCCGCGGTCGTGGACTGCGCGAAGGCCGAGCCGGACGCGAGCAGCGACGCAGCAGCGACAAGGGACACAGCAAAACGCTTGTTCATGATTCTCCTCCTCCGAATTGATCGATGCCCCCTCAACATCGCAAGCAACGAGAACGTTCCAGTTCCAACGCTGCAACCCGCGCAACGCCAGTTCCGCGCGCAATTCGCTTGATTCCGGCACGAACGAAAATGCTGCTCCGAACAACCTTCGAAGCAGCATTCATCCTGGGTTCAGATTCAGAGATCGTGCAGAACAGACCGCACTGCGCGCCGTTCATTCCGGCGATTTTTGATCGGCTCGCCGTCTCGGAGCTCGCCGTCTTGGCGGCGGTGCAGCCGCTGGCTTGATGCGAATTCGCATCGTCCCGCCTTTCGACTCGATCTCGAAAGCGTTGGTCCTGCGCACCAGTTCGCCGAGGGTGCGGAAGCCGTAGGTCCTCTGATCGAAATCCGACGCGAAATTGGCCAGCTGCCGTCCGACCTCGCCAAGCGTGACCCAGCCGTCTTCGCTCGCCATCTGGCTGATGACCTTCTTGATGATCGGCGTGGCAGCCTCCGGCGGCTGCAACGGCTGCGCCCGCACGGCGGCATCCTGATTGCTCGGCGCGCCGCCGCGCAGATTCTCGGTATAGACGAACCGGCGGCAGGCCTGCCGAAAACTCTCCGGCGTCTTCTGCTCGCCAAACCCGAACACGTCGATGCCGTGCTCGCGGATGCGGGCGGCAAGCCGGGTGAAATCGCTGTCCGACGACACCAGGCAGAAGCCATCGAACCGGCCGCTGTGCAGCAGGTCCATGGCGTCGATCACCAAGGTGATGTCGGATGCATTCTTCCCGGTCGTATAGGCGAATTGCTGCTGCGGGATAATGGCGTGCTTCGACAGGATGTCGGCCCAGCCCTTGGACCTCGGATTGGAGAAGTCGCCGTAGATCCGGCGCACGCTGGCCTCGCCGATCTTGGCGATCTCCTCGAACAGCCCATCGGCGATCTTTGCAGATGCGTTGTCGGCGTCGATCAGGACGGCCAGACGAGGCGAACGGAGTTCGGAAGGCATGGCATTTCTCGGCTGGGACAGGATGAATGGACAATTCCGCAGACAGCTGCGGAACCGGCGCAGCTGCCGTATCGGAGCACATCGCGCGTCCCAAGCATAGGCGGCATCGCCAAGACGTCGCGGCGATGCCAGCCTTGAGGCGGCGAGGTCAGATCACCTCGCCCAAGTCGATCGCCCGCCTGGCGAACTCGATGGCCTTCTCGGCGGTGATCGCGTCCGCTGTGGTCGTCGCCTCGTCGCGCACTGACGGCGGCGAAGCGATCCGGATCTTCTTGCCGTTCGAACGGCGGATGGTCGCGCGCCAGCGATCGATGTCGCGCCGGTAGGCATCGATGACAAAATCCCGATAGGCGACACCGCTCATCAGCGGCTGAATCGATACCGCTTCGACAGTGAGCGGCCGGCTTGCGATGTCGCGCACCATCTCGACAATCGTCTCGACGGCATGCTCACGCGCGACGCCGGTCGCGTCCCTGAGCAGGTAGTTCACCGCCGCGCCGATCTGCGCCCTCGCGCGATCGTCGCTCGCAAAATCCAGATCGGCCTGAACTGACATATGGGGAAAACGCCTCCGCCCGACGCAACATCGGATACCTCCAGGCATCCGGCACCTTGCAACAACGTGACGTTTAGTCGGCTCCCCATTAAAGCCGGATTATCTGTTAGCCCCCGATTTCTCGGATGCCGTTAACCGGCTCCTGATGCCGCTTCACAGGATGCCCGACGCGACAAGGATGGTCGGCCGGATCACGGGAGGACCGCGCTACGCGCCGATGTGTCCGCGGCCCGTCCGGTGCGGCAGCCCGGTTCGCGCACGCCAGTTTGTGCGTGATCAGCAATTGACATATCACTGCTATCTGTGTGACATTTTATTAAAAGGGCCGACAAGAGCCAATCAATGTCCACTTGGGGAGGCAGCAATGACCATTTCCGACGTCACCGCGGCAGCCGGAAGCCGGGCTCCGGCCGCCGTTGCGCGAACCGCGCAGGCGCAGCAGGTCGCCGATATCGCGGCGCGGCTCGAACGCCTGCCGCTCACCTCCTATCAGCGCTGGATCTTCGGAATCATCGCGACCGCGTGGTTCTTCGACAGCATGGATCTGGCCGCGCTCACCTTCGTGCTCGGTTCGATCCGCCAGACCTTCGGCCTGTCGACGGCGGAAACCGGGCTGCTGTCCAGCATGAGCTTCCTCGGCATGTTCGCGGGCGCCGCGTCCGCCGGCCTGCTCGCCGACCGTTTCGGCCGCGCCCGCGTCTTTCAGGTCAGCATGATCTTCTGGGGACTGGGCAGCCTGTGCTGCGGTCTGTCCACCACGGCGACCGCGCTCGGTGCATCCCGCCTGCTGCTCGGCTTCGGCATGGGCATGGAGTTTCCGGTCGCGCAGTCGATGGTCTCGGAGATCATGCCGGCGCGCAACCGCGGCCGCTACATCGCGTTCCTCGAAGGATTCTGGCCGCTCGGCTTCATCGCGTCGGGCTTGTTGACCTACTTCGTGCTGCAGGTCGCCGACTGGCGCTGGGTCTTCATCCTGCAGGCAATCCCGGCCGTGTTCGTGCTGGTGGTGCGCCGCTTCGTTCCGGAATCGCCGCGCTGGCTTGCGTCCCACGGTTATTCGGAGCGGGCCGAAGCGACCGTGCGCGACATCGAATCCAGGGTCCGCGACCGTCTCGGCGGCAAGGAGCTGCCGCCGGTGGTGCGCCAGGTGGCCGCCCCCGCGTCCGAAGTGACCGGCCTGAGAACGCTGTTTTCGGGCATCTATGCCAAGCGGACCACGATGTTGTGGACCCTGTGGTTCTTCGCGCTGCTCGGCTTCTACGGCCTGACCACGTGGCTCGGCGCGCTGCTGCAGGCCAAGGGCTTCCCGATCACCAAGTCGGTGTTCTACACCATCCTGATCTCGCTCGCGGGGATTCCCGGCTTCCTGGTCTCGGCGTGGCTCGTCGAATCCTGGGGCCGCAAGGCGACGCTGGTGATGAACCTGCTCTGCGGCGCGATCGCCTGCCATTTCTACGGCTCGGCGGCGGACCAGACCCAGCTCATCATTGCCGGCCTCTGCATGCAATTCTTCCTGTTCGGCATGTGGTCGGCGCTCTACGCCTATACGCCCGAACTGTACCCGACACATGTCCGCGCCACCGGAACGGGCTTTGCCTCCGCGGTCGGCCGAATCGGTTCGCTGATCGGCCCCTATGTGATCGGCGTGATCCTGCCGGCGGCCGGACAAGGCGGCGTGTTTGCGCTCGGCGCCGGCGCGTTCGTGGTGGCGGCGCTTGCGGTGCTGTTGCTCGGCGAGGAAACCCGCGGCCGGACGTTGGAAATCATTTCGCACTGATGGGCGCGCGGCGCGCCGTCCGATTCGGCGCGGCGCCGATCTACCGGCCTTGTCATTGCCATCGGGCGTGTGAGATATCTGCTGTACAGCAGCACTCACGATCCTGATGGTAAATTCGAGCAAACGATCCAGCACGGTGCGCGTGCGCACAGCAGGAAGCCGCCGGCCGGCACGGCAATCGTCCGCCGCCGGCGACAAGCCGCGCGGTTCCGCGCCGGCCCCGCTCCCGCAAAGCGACGTCACGCTCACCGATCGCGCCTATGCCGAGCTGGAAGAGCTGATCGTGACGCTGCAACTGCCGCCGGGCACCGCGCTCTCCGAGCTCGTGCTCGCCAAACGGCTCAACATCGGCCGAACCCCGATCCGCGAGGCCTTGCAGCGCCTGTCGCGCGACGGCCTCGTCAACATCCTGGCCCGCCGCGGCGTGCTGGTGTCCGAGATCGACCTCAGGGCCCAGCTGCGCCTGCTCGAAGTCCGGCGCGAGCTGGAACGGCTGATGGCGCGCGGCGCCGCCGAGCGCGCCACCAGCGAGCAGCGCACCCAGTTCTCCGAGATCGCCGCCGGCATGCGGCGCGCGGCGGAGAAATCCGACGACCTGCTGTTCATGCGGCTGGATCACCAGTTCAACACCCTGATCTCCGCGGCGTCGCGCAACGAGTTCGCCTCCCGCGCCATGGGCCTGATGCATGGCCTGTCGCGCCGGTTCTGGTACCAGCATTACAAGGAAGCGGCCGATTTGCCGCTCGCGGCGCGGCTGCATGCCGACGTCGCTGAAGCCATCGCCGAGCGCCGCGTCGACGCCGCGGGCGCGGCGTCCGACAGCCTGATCGACTACATCGAGAGTTTTGCACGTTCGACGCTGTAACGGCTCTCAGAGCTCGACGACCGTACGGATCGAACGTCCGCGCCGCAGCGCCTCGAAGCCGTCATTGATGCTGTCGAGGCTGCAGCGGCCTGTGATCAGTTCGTCGAGCTTGAGCCGGCCGTCCAGATAGGCCTGCGCCAGAAAGGGAAAGTCGCGCCGTGGCCGCGCGCCGCCATAGCTCGAGCGGCGAAATCGCTTCTCGCCCATCAACGCGCCCCAGCGAAAACTCACGTCCCGCGTGACGTCGATCTTGCCGAGCCAGATCACCTCGCCGCCCGGCCGCACCGCCTCCGCGGTCTGCCGAAACGCCTTGGGATGGCCCGCCGCCTCGAGGATGACGTCGGCGCCGCGGCCGCCCGTCGCCTGCTTTGCGAACTGGACCGGGTCCTCGCGGGCCGCGTTGACGACGTGCGTGGCGCCGAGCTGCCGCGCCAGCGCCAGCTTTGCATCATCGAGGTCGACCGCGATGACAGCACCTGCGCCGGCAAGCCGGGCGCCCTGCACCGCTGCCAGCCCGACCGCGCCGCAGCCGGTGACCATCACGGTATCGCCGCGACCGATGGCGGCGACGTTCAGCGCGGCGCCCACGCCGGTCATGACGCCGCAGCCGATCAGGCACGCGCGGTCGAACGGGATGTCGTTCGGCACGACGATCGCCTGCTGGGCCGGCAGCACGACATATTCCGAGAACGCGCCGAGGAACATCAGGTGCGTCAGCTTGC
Organism: Bradyrhizobium sp. 33ap4; assembly: GCF_032654765.1. Lineage (NCBI taxonomy): Bacteria > Pseudomonadati > Pseudomonadota > Alphaproteobacteria > Hyphomicrobiales > Nitrobacteraceae > Bradyrhizobium > Bradyrhizobium sp. 33ap4. The sequence continues at coordinate 57,898 of NZ_JAUMTJ010000029.1, forward strand.
GTCCGTCCGCGAGCTGCGCCTTCGATGCGCCGTCGAAATGCACGCCTTCCGCGCCCCGCGCGAGATAGGTCTCGCACAGGATCGGCTGCGCGCGGTCGCAGTGAAAGCAGTGCCCGCAATGCGGATTCCAGGACAGGATGACGCGATCGCCGACGCTGATGTCGCGCACCGCGCTGCCGATTTCCTCGACGATGCCTGCCGCCTCGTGCCCGAGGATCATCGGCAAGGGATAGCGCAACGATCCGTCGATGACTTCGAGATCGGTGTGGCAGAGCCCCGCGGCACGCACCTTCACCACGACGTCGGTCGGCATGGGCGGCGCAAGCGATACGCGCTCGACGGAAAGCGGCGTTCCGCTTTGATGCAGCACCGCCGCGCGACAGGTCAGGGTCATCTCAAGAATTCTCTGCCGGGGGCATCAGCACGGGCTCAGGCCGTCTGTCCGGAGCGCAGCGCCGCAACCGCCTCGTCGAGATCGGCCGAGGAGAGCTCCCATTCATTGTCGAAATTGGCGACGACGCGCCGCATGAAGCACTCGTGCAGCGCTTTCGCAGCAGCGGCATCGTGCAGATGGTCATAGAGCAGCGCGAAGGCCAGTTGTGCCGGCTCGGGCCCTTCGTAGCTCCATTCAAACCCATGCTCGGTGAGACGAAGCTGGTCGTAATGCGGTGACAGCGGCTTGCCGTCGACCAGCACCGAAATGCCGTCGATGGTGCGGTCCCCGGTATAGCTCGCCATCGGATCCTCCCTGTGCTGCAGCATCATATCAGGAGCTCGGTCAGGATCCCGGCGGACGCATCTTGAGGTCCTTCTTGACGACCTCGGGGAAGATCCACATCGCGACCGTGGCGAACACGCCGAGGAAGGCGACCGCATAGCTCGGTCCCTGCTGGCCCAGATAGACCATGAAAAAGTATCCGCAGGCTGCCGTGGCGAGGCAGGCCAGCGACAGCATGAGCTTGATGTGGCTTGGCATCGAGACCTCCCTTCAGGTTATCCACGTGGAAAAGGACGGCGCGGCGACGCGGACCAGCAGCGCGAGCGCGGCGATCATGGCGCAACAGGACAGCCGCAATCCCGCGCGTCCGTCGCGCCACCATTCCGGCAGCGCCTGAAACAGCCCGGGTAGAAACAAGAACAGCACGCCGCCGACGACAACGATTGTGGTCCAGCGCAATTCGGCCAGCGCGAATGCCAGCGTGCCGGCGAGCAGCATCACCCACAATGCGGTGGTCATCGTCACCGGCAGGACGGCGCGCCCGCGCAGCGGGTACATCCCGGCCAGTTGCAGGAAGCCGATGCAGCACACGCTCCACAGCAGGCCGAACCAGGCGAGACCGGCGAGATTGGGCTCAAGCTGCGGCATGCGGCACCGATTGCTCCTTCGCCATGACCCGCGGCGTCCGCGCCGTCCGGCGCATGTCGGTCTTCACATGGCGCGTGCTGTAGCCGTTGAAGATGTGGCCAAGCAGGCCGCGATTGAGATCGGAGGTGCCGAACACATAGTCCATCACCGGGAAGGTCAGGTTCATGTTCCGCTCCATCATGATCGACTGGTTGTGATGGGCGGTATGATGCCGGCGGATGGTGTTGACGAACGGCATGTTGCGCACGAAGGCATTTTCCTCGACGTGGCAGCAGAAATGCATGAACTCGTAGATCAGGTACATCGAGGTCGTCGTGGTGATCAGCAGCCAGCCGGTGTTGGCCGAGATCACAAGGCCCGCGACGATCGCCGGCGGGATCGACATCAGGGTAAACACCACGAGCGCATAGGGCGGGAAGAAGGTGACGCGCCAGTCGTGATGATCGGCGAAGCGCATCTCCTCCTCGGTGAAGAACTGATGGTGCATCAGCGTGTGGCGGCTGTAGATCGCGCGCAGCAAGGGCACATTCGAGGGCCGGTGCATGACGAAGCGATGCACCGCCCATTCGAAGAAGTTTGCGATCAGGAAGACCACGGGAATGGTGAGGTATTCCCACCATTTCACGTCGCGCACATTGGCCAGATAGACGTACAGCGCCGTGAAGCCGATCGTGTAGATCAGCACGACATGCAGCCAGCCATTGTACCAGCCCACCACGCGCTCGCGGTAGGTCGCGCGATATTTGCGCTGGCGGTCGGTCATCCCTGTTGCAGCCAACTCCATCGCGGGTCCCTCCGTCATTGATCTGATATATCAGTAGCACATCAGATGCGGAAGGCAAGCTTCGTCAGCCGCGCGCGGGTCCGGAAAAGAAGATGGTGCGGAACCCGCGCTGGAAGATCAGGAAGGCCTGGCTTGGTTTCGCGCGATCGGGCTGGTCGCGCCCTTCCCGTTCATCTCGGCGGCCCATTGCAGATGGGGGCGGCCTGTGGTATTCGACAGATTCAGAAGATCAGAGCAGGCCCGCGCCGCGCGCCCACTTGTACTTGGCGCCGAGCACCTCGACCGGGAGTTCGGTCGAATAGGCGTAGGCCGGGATGCCGTTCTGGTAGAGATACTCGGCGGCTTCCTCGACCTCGACGTCGCCGGCGAGCGAGGCGACGATCGGCTTGACGAAGCCCTTGGCCTCCATCTCCTTCTTCACCTCGACCATGTTGCGCGCGAACACCATCGGCGGCGTCACGATGGTGTGCCAGTAGCCGAGGATCAGCGCGTGGATGCGCTCATCCGACAGGCCGAGCTTGACCGTGTTGACGTAGGTGATCGGCGGCTCGCCGCCGGTGATATCCACAGGATTTCCGGCCGCGCCGAACGGCGGGATGAACTTGCGGAACGCCGCATCGAGGTCCGGCGGCATCTGCATCAGCGACAGGCCATTGTCGACCACGGAGTCGGAGAGCAGCACGCCGGAGCCGCCGGCGCCGGTGATGATCAGCACGTTCTCGCCCTTCGGCGTCGGCAGCACCGGCACGCCGCGGGCGAATTCGAGCAGCTGCCGCAGGCTGCGGGCGCGGATCACGCCCGACTGCTTGAACACGTCCTCGTAGATCTTGTCGTTGCCGGCGAGCGCGCCGGTATGCGACGAGGCCGCCTTCGCGCCCGCAGACGTGCGCCCGGCCTTGAGCACGACCACCGGCTTCTTCTTGGAAACGCGCTTGGCGGCTTCGGCAAATGCGCGGCCGTCCTTCAGGTCCTCGCAGTGCTGCGCGATCAGGTTGGTGTTGGGATCCTGCTCGAAGAAGGCGAGCAGATCGTCCTCGTCGATGTCGGACTTGTTGCCGAGGCCGACGATCGCCGACACGCCCATCTTGGCCGAGCGCGAGAAGCCGATGATCGCCATGCCGATGCCGCCCGACTGCGACGACAGCGCGGCGTGGCCCTTGACGTCATAGGCGGTGCAGAACGTGGCGCAGAGATTGGCCGGGGTATAATAGAAGCCGTAGATGTTCGGCCCCATCAGGCGGATATTGTACTTCTTGCCGACCTCGACGATCTCGGCCTGCAATTCCGGCGCGCCGGCCTCGGCAAAGCCCGAGGGAATCAGCACCGCGCCGGGGATTTTCTTCTCGCCGCATTCGGCGAGCGCGCCGGCGACGAATTTCGCCGGGATCGCGAACACCGCCGTGTCGATCACGCCGGGCACGTCCTTGACGCTCTTGTAGGCCTTGTAGCCGAGGATCTCGTCGGCCTTGGGGTGGATCGGATAGATCTCGCCCTTGTAGCCGCCGTTGATGAGGTTCTTCATCACGGAGTTGCCGATCTTGCCGTCCTCGGCGGAGGCGCCGATCACAGCAACGCCCTTCGGCTGCATGATTCGGTTCATCGCGGCGACGATCTCTTCGGTCGGACGCGGCGCCGGGCGCGGCTTGTAGTTGAAGTCGACGACGATGCGGACGTCGGCCGCGATCGCGTTCTTGCTGGTGGCGAACACCGGGTTGAGGTCGAGCTCGACGATCTCGGGGAAATCGCTGACCAGCTGCGACACCTTGACGATGACGTCGGCGAGCGCCTCGCGATTGACCGCCTCGCCGCCGCGCACACCCTTCAGCATCTCATGCGCCTGGATGCCGTCGAGCATCGACAGCGCATCGTCCTTGGTCGCGGGCGCGAGGCGGAAGGTGATGTCCTTGAGGATTTCGACCAGCACGCCGCCGAGACCGAAGGCGACCAGCTTGCCGAACGAGCCGTCGGTGATCGAGCCGACAATCACCTCGGTGCCGCCGCCCAGCATCTGCTGGACCTGGATGCCCTCGATCTTGGCGTCGGCCTTGTACTTCCTGGCGTTGGCGAGAATCGTCTCGTAGCTCTTCTCGGCCTCGGCGGCGCTCTTGACGCCGACCACCACGCCGCCGGCCTCGGTCTTGTGGAGGATGTCTGGCGAGACGATCTTCATCACGACCGGGAAGCCCATGTCGGAGGCGATGCGGGCGGCCTCGGCCGCCGACTTGGCGACACCCTCTTTCGGCACCGGAATGCCGTAGGCGTCGCAAACCACCTTGCCTTCGGGCGCGGTGAGGCTCGTGCGCTTGTCGGCCCTGACCGCATCGAGAATTTTGCGGACCGCATCCTTCGAATTTGACATTGGCTTCCTCCTGGGACAGATTTCGTGGCATTTGGTATGCCAAAAACGCAATTGTCAAGGTCGGTCGAGGTCCAAAAAGATCGAAAAATATAGGCAGCTTGACATTCTGGTATTTGGCATGCCAAAAATCTAAGGTAATTTCTTCTGCTAAGAAGACGTCTCCAAGAGGAGGAGACGAGTCGTGCCAGAACCGAAACAGACCAAGGCGTCGCCCACCATGGCTGACACAGATATCGCCATCGTCCGGATCGCGCCGGAGACGAGCTTCAAGAACAAGGCCTATGAGGCCTTGAAGGAAGCGATCCTGAAGATGGACATCTACGCGACGCCGGAGCCGGTGATGCTCGACGAGCGCGCACTGTCCGAGCGCCTCGGCGTCAGCCGCACGCCGATCCGCGAAGCGATCGCGATGCTCGAGCAGGACGGATTCGTGAAAACCGTGCCGCGCCGCGGCATCGTCGTGGTCCGCCGCACCAAGGCGGAGATCGTCGACATGATCCGCGCCTGGGCGGCGCTGGAGAGCATGGCGGCGCGCCTGATCACGACCACCGCGCGCAAGAAGGACATCTCGGCGCTGCGCGACTTCTTCAAGGACTTCAGCGACGATCGCCTGCCGCAGGATCACGTCGAGGAATATTCCAAGGCCAACATCGCCTTCCACCAGGCGCTGATCTCGCTGTCGGAATCGCCTGTTCTGGTCGACCTCACCAATGACCTGCTGCTGCATGTGCGCGGCTATCGCCAGCTCACGATCGGCCGCAAGGACCGCACCGCGACCTCGCTGCCCGAGCATCTCGGGATCATCGAGGCGCTGGAAGCGCGCGACACCGAGCTTGCCGAGAAGCGCGCGCGCGACCACACGCTTGGGCTTGCCGCCTACGTCGAGGCGCACGGCCAAGAATTATTCACGTAGAGAACCGTTCACTTAAATTTGAGAGTCCACACCCGCTTCAGACGACAATCAGATCGTCCGAACAAAGAACGATCAGGGAGACGATGCCGATGCTGAATACCGCAACGAAGTCCGAGGCACCGGGCACCGAGCAAGAACTGACCGATGGCTTCCATCTCGTCATCGATGCGCTCAAGCTCAACGGCATCGACACCATCTATGGTGTGCCGGGTATCCCGATCACGGACCTGGGCCGCATGGCCCAGGCGGCGGGCATTCGCGTGCTCTCGTTCCGCCACGAGCAGAATGCCGGCTACGCGGCTTCGATCGCCGGCTTCCTGACCAAGCGGCCCGGCGTCTGCCTCACGGTGTCCGCGCCCGGCTTCCTCAACGGCCTCACCGCGCTCGCCCACGCCACCACCAACTGCTTCCCGATGATCCTGGTCTCGGGCTCGTCCGAGCGCGAGATCGTCGACCTGCAGCAGGGCGACTATGAAGAGATGGATCAGCTCGCGATCGCCAAGCCGCTGTGCAAGGCCGCGTTCCGCGTGCTGCACGCCCAGGACATCGGCATCGGCCTCGCGCGCGCGATCCGCGCCGCGGTGTCGGGCCGTCCCGGCGGCGTCTATCTCGACCTGCCCGCAAAGCTGTTCTCGCAGGTGATGAACGCCGACGCCGGTCAGAAGTCGCGAGTCAAGGTGATCGACGCCGCGCCCGAGCAGATCCCCTCCCCGTCTTCGGTCAAGCGCGCGCTGGACGTCCTGAAGAGCGCGAAGCGTCCGCTCATCATCCTCGGCAAGGGCGCGGCCTACGCGCAGGCCGACGAGGCGATCAAGAATTTCGTCGAGAAGAGCGGCGTGCCGTTCCTGCCGATGAGCATGGCCAAGGGCCTGCTGCCCGATCTGCATCCGCAATGCGCGGGTGCGGCGCGCTCGACGGTGCTGAAGGAAGCTGACGTCGTGATGCTGATCGGCGCCCGCCTCAACTGGCTGCTCTCGCATGGCAAGGGCAAGACCTGGGGTGAAGCCCCGAAGAAGTTCATCCAGGTCGACATCGAGCCGAAGGAAATGGATTCCAACGTCGAGATCGTCGCCCCCGTGGTCGGCGATATCGGCTCCTGCGTGTCGGCGTTCCTCGACGCCATGGGCGCGAACTGGACCGCGGCGCCCACGGACTGGCTCTCGACCATCGCCAAGAAGCGCGACGACAACGTCGCCAAGATGGCGCCGAAGCTGATGAGCAACGCTTCGCCGATGGATTACCACGGCGCGCTCGGCGCGCTGCGCGCCATCATCGCGGAGCGTCCGGACACCATCTTCGTCAACGAGGGCGCCAACACGCTCGACCTCGCCCGCGGCGTTGTCGACATGCACAAGCCGCGCAAGCGGCTCGACGTCGGCACCTGGGGCGTGATGGGCATCGGCATGGGCTATTCGATCGCCGCTGCGGTCGAGACCGGCCTGCCCGTGCTCGCGGTCGAAGGCGACAGCGCGTTCGGGTTCTCGGGCATGGAGATCGAGACCATCTGCCGCTACAGGCTGCCGATCTGCGTCGTGATCTTCAACAATGACGGCATCTATCGCGGCACCGACGTCAACAGCGCCGGCGACGATCCGGCGACCACCGTGTTCGTCAAGGGCTCGCGCTACGACAAGATGATGGAAGCCTTCGGCGGCGTCGGCGTCAACGCCACCTCGCCGGACGAGTTGAAGCGCGCGGTCAATGCAGCGCTGGATTCCGGCAAGCCGACGCTGATCAACGCGGTGATCGATCCGGCGGCGGGCTCGGAGAGCGGCCGCATCGGCAACCTCAATCCGCAGAGCGTTCTGCAGAAGAAGAAGTAACCCCTAACCCCCATCACTCCCTGCGGGTGCAGGGGCATATAGAGTACGGAGCAAACATTATGACCAAGGCGCTGAAGGGCGTTCGCATTCTCGATTTCACCCACGTCCAGTCGGGTCCGACCTGCACGCAATTGCTGGCCTGGTTCGGCGCCGACGTGATCAAGGTCGAGCGTCCCGGCGTCGGCGACATCACGCGCGGCCAGCTGCAGGACATCCCGAACGTGGACAGCCTGTATTTCACCATGCTGAATCACAACAAGCGCTCGATCACGCTCGACACCAAGAACCCGAAGGGCAAGGAAGTGTTGACCGCGCTGATCAAGCAGTGCGACGTGCTGGTCGAAAACTTCGGCCCCGGCGTGCTCGATCGCATGGGCTTCCCCTGGGAGAAGATCCAGGCCATCAACCCGAAGATGATCGTCGCCTCGATCAAGGGTTTTGGCCCCGGCCCGTATGAGGACTGCAAGGTCTACGAGAACGTCGCGCAGTGCACCGGCGGCGCTGCCTCGACCACCGGCTTCCGCGACGGCCTGCCGCTGGTCACCGGCGCGCAGATCGGCGACAGCGGCACCGGGTTGCATCTCGCGCTCGGCATCGTCACTGCGCTGTACCATCGCACCCACTCCGGCAAGGGCCAGCGCGTCACCGCCGCGATGCAGGACGGCGTGCTCAACCTCGCCCGGGTCAAGCTGCGCGACCAGCAGCGGCTCGCCCACGGTCCGCTGAAGGAATACAGCCAGTTCGGCGAAGGCATTCCGTTCGGCGATGCCGTGCCGCGCGCCGGCAACGATTCCGGCGGCGGCCAGCCCGGCCGCATCTTGAAGTGCAAGGGCTGGGAGACCGATCCGAACGCCTACATTTACTTCATCACCCAGGCCCCGGTCTGGGAGAAGATCTGCGACGTGATCGGCGAGCCGACCTGGAAGACCGATCCGAACTACGCCAAGCCGCCGGCCCGCCTGCCGCGCCTCAACGAGATCTTCGCCCGCATCGAGCAGTGGACGATGACCAAGACCAAGTTCGAGGCGATGGAGATCCTCAACAAGGACGACATCCCCTGCGGTCCGATCCTGTCGATGAAGGAGATCGCCGAAGACCAGTCGCTGCGCGCGACCGGCACCGTGGTCGAGGTCGATCATCCGACCCGCGGCAAGTACGTCTCGGTCGGCAACCCGATCAAGCTCTCGGATTCGCCGAGCGACGTTCAGCGCTCGCCGCTGCTCGGCGAGCACACCGACGAGATCCTGCGCGAGGTGCTCGGCTTCAGCGATCACCAGGTCGCCGAGATCCACGACTCCGGCGCGCTCGACCCGCCGCGCAAGCAGGCGGCCGAGTAAAGGCAGCGCTCAAGCAGAAACACGAATGGCCGCGGGCAACCGCGGCCATTTTGTTTTGGGAGGAACTTGCGGTCCCGCGCCGCTGTCGACCGCACGCCGGATCAACCACCCTCGCCGCTCTCGCCTTCGCCGCCCTCATCGCCCGGCACATATTCCAGGATATCGCCCGGCCGGCAGTCCAGCTCGCGGCAGATTGCCGACAGCGTCGAGAAGCGCATCGCCTTCGCCTTGCCGGTCTTCAGGATCGACAGGTTCTGGATCGAAATGCCGATCGCGTCCGCGAGGTCTCCGAGGCGGCGCTTGCGCTTTGCGAGCATGACATCGAGGTTCACCACGATGGGCACAAGCATCACCCTCAGATCGTCAGATCGTTTTCGGACTGCAACAGGATGGCCTGCTCGATCACGAATTTCAGCGCCATCAGGAACACGCCGCCTGCGACCGTGCCGACGTCGACGCCGTAGCTCGGCAGGAAGAACTTGATGTCGCCAAGCTGATACAGCGCATAGGTCACCGCGATGGTCGTGATCGTATCCACAAACGGCCAGACCACCAGGAAGATCCCCATCCACCAGACACCCTGCAGGTTTCGGACACGAAGATCCGTCCGTTGGCGAATCGGTTCACCATGCGATGTAGGATGCCGATCAGCACGGCGTAAAACGATACCCCAAGCGCGAACAGCGACCAGAACAGCACCTGGCCCTTGGCCGACATGGTGAGCGGGTTGGCGACGATGCTGGCGCACTTCGCCTGCTCGCCGATCAGGCTCTCGGCGATCGTCGCCGACGCCGTGGTGGTGCGGTAATAGGCCAGCCACAACACCACCGGCAACGCCGCCCAGATCAACCAGAACGCCCGATCGAGCCTGCGAAACCAGAGCTGGCGCTGCTCACGAACCGATTTCCCCATCGCACCCATCCGAAAAATTCTTTGCCAAAAAGCCGGTACGGCCGGATTGCATCATGCCCAGGCAATGTCATTGACTCAACCTTAAACGTGATTTAGTTCATGTTTATCATGAAGTTTTTCATGAAGAAGGTGGATGATGACGGTAATCCCAGACCAAAACGGCCTGCGCAAGGCCCTGAAGCAATTGATCCACGCTCACCTCACGCGCCGCTTGATCGTGGCCGCGTTCCACATCCCGCTGCTCGGCAGCCCCGCCGATGCCGCCAAGGCGAGCGACAAGGCCAACGATCCGGCCGGCGTCTGGCTGACCCAATCCGGCGACGCCAGGATCAAGGTCCACCGCTGCGGCAGCGCGCTGTGCGGCCGCGTCGTCTGGTTGAAGGAGCCGACAGACAGGGCCACCGGCAAGCCGCAGCTCGACGACAAGAATGCCGATCGCGCGCAGCGCACCCGACCGGTCATAGGCATGTCGCTGTTCATCAACATGCAGCCCGCCGGCCCGAACAAATGGGCCGGCCGGATCTACAACGCCGACGACGGCAAGACCTATGAGAGCTCGGTGACGCTGGTGTCGCCGGGCACGCTGAACGTTCGCGGCTGCATGGGAACGCTGTGCGCCGGCGAAGACTGGACGCGGTGAAGCGAATGCGGTGAAGGGACTTGGCCCCGACCCTTCATCGGCCAAGAAGAAAAGCAAACCCGCTCACTCGAGGCCGCCGCATTTGGGCGGCCTTCTTTTATGAACGCGCCGCCCGCCTCAATCTTCGAGGCCGAGCTTCCACAGCGGCGGCAGATCGGCGAAGGGCGGCGTGGTGTGGGCGATGACGATCGCGGCGCGCCGGCTGTCGGAATCGATCTTGCTGTTGATCGCCTTGACGTGCGCCTTCACGGAATCGAGCCCGACGCCGAGGATAGCAGCGATCTCTTCGTTCGACTTGCCCTGCGCGATCCACGACGCCACCTCGATCTGGCGCGGCGTCAGCGCGGGAAATGCCAGACGCAGGCGGTCGCTCGGTGTCAGCGCCGCAGCGTTCGCTCCTGCGCCTGGCGGTAGCCGCGTAGGATGTGCGGACGAAAACCCTGCATCCGGTCGCGCTCCTCGTCGCTGAACGCCGGCCGTCCCACCACGCGATGCCCGACAACCGTGACCACATAACCGGCGTGCTCGAACGCGATCCCCATGATCCGCCGCGCCCCCGACGGCAGGAACACCTCCTTGGCAATCGGCAGCTCGACGAATTCCTCGTCGCTGAAGAAATCCGACTCGCGCAGCGCGCGTTCGCCATAGAACGCCGGATCGTGCTGCCAGAACGGATGCGAGTGCATGTGCTTCGCAAACGCCTGCATGCCGCGGGCACGTTCGGACGATGGAACTCGGTGAAGCTCACCACCTCCGCATCGACCAGGCGGCCGACGCCGGCGAACAGGCGGTGGCCTGGCAGTACGCCTTCGGCGACGTGACCCCGACATCGGCGCTCGCGTTCCAGGGCCTGGGAACCGGATTCACCGTGGCCGGCGTGCCGCTGGCGCGGAACGCGGCACTGGTCGAAGGCGGCCTCGACCTGCGGGTCACACCGCAGGCCAGCATCGGCATCGCCTATGTCGGCCAGCTTGCCGACCGGGTCCAGGACCACTCGGTAAAGGCCAGTTTTAGCTGGAAATTCTGACCCGGCGTCGCCGCCTGGCTCCCGCCCCATCCACGCCGATCCGGAATCCGATCCGCCGATTTTGCTGCATTGCACAGTCGTGCATGCTGCCATGCAAACAAGTCCGTTGTATCTGGCATCTGGTATACATAGTTTGGCTGCAGATGATGCGCCGGCCCATTGCTGGCCTCCAATGAAAGGGGACACCAATGTCCAAGACCACTGTACTGACGCTTGCGCCCTCCTCCACCCTGTTCGGCCGCCTGCTGGCCTCGATCGACCGCCTGCTGATGAAGAGCGCGGAGATTTCGAATCGCAACGGCGACCTGCCGCGCTTCGGCCTCTAAGCCAAGGGATTTCCGGCGCTCTCCGCCGATGCAGCTTTCGTCGCAAGATGCGACCTGACATTGAACCTTCGACCAATGGCCCCGATTTTCGGGGCCATTTCCTTGCGCGCTGAACTACTCTCCCGGGGTGCCCGGGCTGAGTCCTGTGCGGCATAAGCGCGCGCTGCCCCTGCGACAGCTTGAACCTTGGCATATCGGATACCAAGATGGCCATCGCGCGCTCATAAGCAACGACAAGGGGCGCACTGGGAGGATCTATGTCGGACATGGTTCAGGCAACTGCGGCCCCCGCGGCCGCGCGTGTCAGCGACACCTATCGCTGGATGCAACTCGCGATCGGCGTCGCCGCGATGGTGATGATCGCAAATTATCAATACGGGTGGACATTCTTCGTCCCCGACATCCAGAAGAAATTCGGATGGGATCGCGCATCGATCCAATGGGCCTTCACGCTGTTCGTGCTGTTCGAGACCTGGCTGGTGCCGGTCGAAGGCTGGTTCGTCGACAAATACGGTCCGCGCATCGTCGTGCTGGTCGGCGGCATCCTCTGCGCACTCGGCTGGGCGATCAACGCCCAGGCGACGTCGCTGAACGGCTACTATCTCGGCATGATCATCGCCGGCATCGGCGCCGGCGGCGTCTACGGCACCTGCGTCGGCAACGCGCTGAAATGGTTTCCGGATAAGCGCGGACTTGCCGCGGGCATCACCGCTGCCGGCTTCGGCGCAGGCTCGGCGCTCACGGTCGCGCCGATCCAGGCGATGATCAAGGACTCCGGCTTCCAGACCACCTTCCTGTATTTCGGTCTCGGCCAGGGCATCATCATCGTGCTGCTCTCCTTCTTCCTGCTGGCGCCGAAGGCCGGACAGGTGCCGGCCGTCGTGGCGAACGCCAACATCATCCAGACCCGGCGTAACTATCAGCCGACCGAAGTGCTGCGGCAGCCGATCTTCTGGCTGATGTACTTCATGTTCGTGATCGTCGGCGCCGGCGGCCTGATGGTGACGGCGAACCTGAAGCCGATCGCGGTCGACTGGAAGGTCGACAGCGTGCCGGTCACGCTGATGGCGGTGACGATGACGGCAGTCACCTTCGCGGCAACCATCGACCGCGTCCTCAACGGCCTGACGCGTCCGTTCTTCGGCTGGATCTCCGACATGATCGGCCGCGAGAACACGATGTTCATCGCCTTCGGCATGGAAGGCATCGGCATCTGGATGCTCTACCTCTGGGGACACGACCCGGTTTGGTTCGTGCTGCTCTCGGGCTTCGTGTTCTTTGCCTGGGGCGAGATCTACTCGCTGTTCCCCTCGACCTGCACCGATACGTTCGGCGCCAAGTTCGCCACCACGAATGCGGGCCTGCTCTACACCGCGAAGGGCACCGCGGCGCTCTTGGTGCCGATCGCCAACTACATGCAGCAATCGTCGGGCAACTGGGACAAGGTGTTCATCATCGCGGCAGGCGCCAACATCCTCGCCTCGCTGCTCGCGATCATGCTGCTCAAGCCCTGGCGAAAAATCGTGGTCGCGAAATCGGCTACGGCTTGAGCAACCGCCTCACCACAGCCTGCGAAGCGCCTGGCCAAAAGCCGGGCGCTTTTCATTTTGGCTGGCCACGAGATGCCGTCTGGACCGGCGCGTCGAATGTCAGATTTGCTGCGTTGCAGCGGAATGAAGGGCTTGCTTTCTGGAATATAGTATACCAACTTCCGCCGGGCGCTTGCGACGATACGCCACAATAATTGCGACACTCGGTCACAAGACCAGCGCGCTCGGGAGGACTTGATGGTTTCCAGCAATACTGCCGTCACACAAGCTCAACCTTCGTCCAGCGGCTTCCGCTGGCTGCAGCTCGTCATGGGCATCGTCTGCATGGCGATGATCGCGAACCTGCAATATGGCTGGACGCTGTTCGTCGATCCGATCGACGGCGCGCATCACTGGGGCCGCGCGGCGATCCAGTTCGCCTTCACGATCTTCGTGGTGACCGAGACCTGGCTGGTGCCGGTCGAGGCCTGGTTCGTCGACAAATACGGCCCGCGGCTCGTCATCATGTTCGGCGGCATCATGATCGCGCTCGCCTGGGTGTTGAACTCCTATGCCGACTCGCTCGCCCTGCTCTACACCGCCGCCGTGTTCGGCGGCATCGGCGCCGGTGCGGTGTACGGCACCTGCGTCGGCAACGCGCTGAAGTGGTTTCCCGATCGCCGCGGCCTCGCCGCCGGCGCAACCGCGGCCGGCTTCGGCGCCGGCGCCGCGCTCACGGTGGTGCCGATTGCAAAGATGATCGCCGCGAGCGGCTATCAGACCGCGTTCTTCGATTTCGGCATCGGACAGGGATTGATCGTCTTCCTGCTCGCCTTCTTCATCCAGCCGCCCGCGGTCTCGATCCCGCCGAAGAAGAAGCAGCTCAATCTGCCGCAGACCAAGGTCGACTTCACGCCGCCGCAGGTGCTGCGCAGCCCGATCTTCTGGGTGATGTATCTGGTGTTCGTGATGGTCGCCGCCGGCGGCCTGATGGCGGCGGCGCAGATCGCGCCGATCGCGCACGACTACAAGATCGCGAACACGCCGGTCACGCTCGCCGGCTTCCAGATGGCCGCGCTGACCTTTGCGATCTCGCTCGACCGCATCTTCGACGGTTTCGGACGGCCGTTCTTCGGTTGGGTGTCCGACAATATCGGCCGCGAGCACACCATGTTCATTGCGTTCGGTACCGGCGCGCTGATGCTGCTCACGCTATCCACCTGGGGTCACAACCCGGTGGTGTTCGTGCTGGCGACCGCGGTCTATTTCGGCGTGTTCGGGGAGATCTACTCGCTGTTCCCGGCGACCTGCGGCGACACCTTCGGCTCGAAGTTCGCGACCACCAACAACGGCATGCTCTACACCGCGAAGGGCACCGCAGCGCTCTTGGTGCCTGCCGCCAGCATCGTTGCCGCCAGCTATGGCTGGCAGGCGGTGTTCGTGATCGCGGTCGCCCTCAACGCCACCGCGGCGCTGATGGCGCTGTTCGTGATCAAGCCGATGCGCCGCGCCTTCATCAACGGCAACGAGGCTGCCGCCGCGGAAGAGACCGCGACGAGCGCCAAGACGGCTTAACAAGACGGCTTGGCTAAAGACCACCCGATCAGGACCGCTTGGTCCCGACATTTCCCCGGAGACTGATGGAGGCGCATTTCGGTGCGCCTCGTCTCTTTTTTGCCAGCTCAGGGATGCCAGATGCCACCACGCTTAGTGCGGCAGATCGCCCGCGCCGCCCACGGCCACTCACAATCGTCGGAAATGTCAGCAAACCTGCCTATTTAAGCATTTTGCTGATGGTAGATTTCTGTGACAGCCACGTTGACAATTGGCATTTTGTATACCAGACTCCAGTCAACGATAACCCAGGAGGTTGCCATGCAAGTCGGAGATATCCTGCGCAAGAAGACCCCCCGCGTCGCCACGGTGCGCATGAACGAGACGGTGGCGATCGCCGCGCAACTGATGCGCGCCAGCAATATCAGCGCGCTCGTGGTCAAGGATGTCGTTCGCACCGAGGGTAACACCGCCGTCGGCATGTTCACCGAGCGCGACGTGGTGCGCGCGATCGCCGAGCACGGTGCGGCGGGCGCAAGCATGAAGGTGTCGCAGTTCGTGTCGGTGCAGCAGCTGGTGTCGTGCACATCGAGCGACACGCTCGAGCACATCCGTCATCTCATGACCAAGCACCACATTCGCCACGTGCCCGTCATCGACAATTACAGCCTGATCGGCGTCGTCAGCATGCGCGACATCGCCGCCGCATTCGACGAGGAGACCGCCGCGTCGAAGAAGGACGCCGTGCCGGCGTAACAAGCGCCTGCTTTGCCTTGCTCTCAGCCAGGCGCTGCGTGTTCGATCACGAGCGCCTGAACAGATGACGAAAGATTTCCGTCCCGCCCTCGCCTGACCGCCGCGGCCCGTCATTTCCGCATGGGCGCGCGCCGCAGGTCGCCGGTAGACAATTGACGGACAGGACTGCATCCTTCCCCTCGACATCCATAACAACACCGTGCGCCGCCGTCCGCGCCGCGGAAAATCCTGATGGAAACGAGGGCAGAATGATCAAGACACGTTTCACCGAAATGTTCGGCGTCGACCACCCGATCGTGCAGGGCGGCATGCAATGGGTCGGACGCGCCGAGCTGGTTGCCGCCGTCGCCAATGCCGGCGCGCTCGGCATGATCACCGCGCTGACACAGCCGACGCCGGACGATCTGCGCAAGGAAATCGCGCGCTGCCGCGAGCTGACCGACAAGCCGTTCGGCGTCAACCTGACCATCCTGCCCGCGATCAAGCCGCCGCCCTACGCCGAATACCGCCAGGCCATCATCGAGAGCGGCATCAAGATCGTCGAGACCGCCGGCAACAAGCCGCAGGAGCATGTCGACGAGTTCAAGAAGCACGGCATCAAGGTGCTGCACAAATGCACCAGCGTTCGCCACGCGCTGTCCGCCGAGCGGATGGGCGCCGACGCGATCTCGATCGACGGCTTTGAATGCGCCGGCCATCCCGGCGAGGACGACACCCCCGGCCTGATCCTGATCCCCGCCGCCGCCGACAAGGTGAAGATCCCGATGATCGCCTCCGGCGGCTTCGGCGATGCCCGCGGCCTGGTCGCAGCGCTCGCGCTCGGCGCCGAAGGCATCAACATGGGCACGCGCTTCATGTGCACCAGGGAGAGCCCGATCCATCAGCTGGTAAAGGAACGCATCGTCGCCAATGACGAGCGCGAGACCGAGCTGATCTTCCGCACCATGCGCAACACCTCGCGCGTCGCCAAGAACGCGATCTCGACCAAGGTCGTGCAGATGGAGAAGGAAGGCGCCAAGTTCGAGGATGTGCGCGAGCTGGTCGCCGGCGCGCGCGGCAAGATGGTCTACGCGTCGGGTGATGCCGACGAAGGCATCTGGTCGGCCGGCCAGGTGCAGGGCCTGATCCATGACATTCCGTCCTGCGCCGAGCTGGTGTCGCGCATCGTCCACGAAGCGGAAGCGATCATTCGCGAGCGGCTGGAAGCGATGATGTCCGGCGCCAAGCGCCAGGCCGCGGAATAGGCCGGAGCGGAGCACGAGTGTTATCCGTCACCCTGAGGAGCGCGAAGCGCGTCTCGAAGGGTCGACGGCCACCAGCCGGGCCGTCCATCCTCCGAGGGCCGCTGAAAAAGCGGCCACCTCAGGATGACGGAATTCAAGTCATCTCGCGTTAGACACAACGAGAAGAAGCCCATGAAAGCCTATGTCTACGGCCCTAACGGCCCTGAAATCACCGACGTTGCGAAGCCCGTGCCGAAGGGCACCCAGGTGCTGGTCAAGGTTCATGCCTGCGGGCTGAACCGCGCCGATCTCGGCATGACCAAGGGCCATGTCCACGGCGCGGCCGGCGGCGTCGGCACCGTGCTCGGCATGGAATGGGCCGGCGAGGTCGCCGAGCTCGGCCCCGATGCCAAGGGCGTCAAGGTCGGCGACAAGATCATGGGCTCCGGCGGCGCGGCATTCGCCGAATACACGCTGGCCGATCACGGCCGGCTGTTCCGCGCGCCCTCCAACATGAACTTCGACGAGGCCGCAACCCTGCCCGTTGCGCTCGCCACCATGCACAACGCCGTCGTCACCAATGGCGCACTGCTGCCGGGCCAGAGCGTGCTGATCCAGGGCGCAAGCTCCGGCGTCGGGCTGATGGCGATGCAGATCGCCAAGCTGAAGGGCGCCAAGCTCGTGGTGGGCTCATCGACCGACGCGATGCGTCGCGGCCGACTGAAGGAGTTCGGCGCCGATCTCGCGGTGGACTCGAAGGATTCCGGCTGGGTCGATCAGGTGCTGAAGGCGACATCAGGCGAAGGCGTCGACCTGATCGTCGACCAGGTTTCCGGACCGGTCGCGAACCAAAACCTCAAGGCGACCAAGGTCAAGGGCCGCATCGTCAATGTCGGCCGGCTTGGCGGCACCCACGGCGACTTCAACTTCGACCTGCACGCGGCGCGCCGCATCCAGTATATCGGCGTCACCTTCCGCACCCGCTCGATCGAGGAGATCCGCGCGATCTTCGAGGAGGTGCGCAAGGACATCTGGCCCGCGGTCGAGGCACGCAAGCTGCAGCTGCCGATCGACCAGGTCTACAAATTCGCCGACATCGGCAAGGCGTTCGAACACATGGAAGCCAACAAGCACCTCGGCAAGATCGTGGTGACGCTGTAGCAGCAGGCTCCGGCGATTTGCGAGTGAAGGGCGGATCAGCCAACGGGTCCGCGCTTGCCGCGTGCTATGCCCTGGCTCTTTCGCGTGCGATGTTCAGCCGACAGGTCCTGGAATCCAATAGTCCCCCGCAAGCGGGCTGACCTTGACGCCACTGATAACTCCGAGCTCCAGGCTTGGATCGAAATAGCGCATCGTCCGCTCATTGAGGTCAATGATGCGGCCAGGCCTGAGTGGCCCCACGTCATTTATCTTCACGATGACCTTCTTGCCGACGGCCTCGACGAGGGCATATTTCGGCCTCGCGCCAAATTGGACCCCACCAAACTTCCGGCGCAGACTCGTCTTGATGGCAGCCGCCCAGACCGAGTGATCATAGCGCTCGCCGGAGGCTGTGCTCGGACCGCCCTCCTCCTTGCCGGGCTTGAATGGATTGTACATGGATGCCGCGCCAACGATTGCATCCCCACACGCGGCATTGACGACGGCGCTTGAATGAACCGCAGCGATTTCACTTCGAGCAGCGGTGCCAGAAAAGGCGAGCGCAACCAGGGCGCCGCAAATCGCGGCGCTCAAGCCGAACAGCATCATAACTCCTTGATTGATTTTCTTCGATCGTCCGGTTCCCGATGCCGCAAAACATGGTCAAGCGAACGCGGAGGCGTTTACGCGTGCCAATTCCTTGCGGATTCGTGCCAGTTCCGGCAGTGGAACCATCGTGAGAACCTGGGCGGCCCTCACACCGTGTTTTTCAGTTTCTGGCTCGACTAAAACAGAGATTGCGTCAGCAAAATGACTGAATGGAGCTGTCTTCGACAGCGCGTGAAGAGTGTCGGCGTCACCTTCCGCACCCGCTCGATCGCGGAAATCCGCGCGATCTTCGGCGAAGGTGCGCATAGCAAAGCGGCGCGAAGCAAGTGCCCCGCGCCGCTTGACCGTGTGATTATCGTTATGATTATCGCGACGTTCCCCCTCGCCCCGTCGTGGCGGATTGAGCCGTCTGGTTCGGCGTCACGATATTGAACCAGAAGTCGAACGTGTCGAGATACGACACGAGGTCGCGCAGCTTGGTCTGGTCTCCGCTGACCTTCACCGCGCCGGCCGAGATGGCATCATCAAACCTGGTTTGCTGCAGGATGATGCCGTTCAGCGTATCCCGCGACAACGCGACGGTCGCATCGGCATTGTTGGACTTCATGTTCGCCGTGTGGTTCAGCACTCCGTTCTTCAGTTCGACGAAGTAGTTGCCGTCCTTGCCGAACTCGAAGTTGAGCTTCGCATGCGCGTTGCCGGCCTTCTCCGCGTTGAGGCGAACCCCGAGATAGTCGAAGAACAAATCGGCGGACATCGCGCGCACCGTATCGGGGCTCGCGGTGTTCGGCGTCGGCAGCTTGGCGACACCGTTGCGCAGCTCCTGGGCGCCGGTCAGGTAGAAGTTGCGCCACGGTCCGGACTCGGCCTGATAGCCGAGCTGCTCGAGCGCGTCGGCTTCGAGATTCTTGGCGGCCTGATTGTCGGGATCGGCGAACACGACGTGGTGGACGGCTTGAGCCACCCAGCGATATTCGCCCTTGTCGTAGGAAGCCTTGGCCTTCTTCAGAACCTCGTCGCTGCCGCCCATGAACTCGACGTACTTCTTGCTCGCCTCGACCGGCGGCAGTTCGTGCAGGGTGGCCGGGTTGCCGTCGAACCAGCCAAGATAAAGAACATAGGTGGCGGCCACGTCATGATAGATCGAGCCGTAGTAACCACGGTTTGCCCAGACGTTGGCGAGGCTGTCAGGCATTTTGAATCCATCGGCGATCTCGCGCATCGTCATGCCGTGGTTGACCATGCGCAAGGTCTGGTCGTTGATGAAGCGGTAAAGGTCGCGCTGGCTCTCCAGAAGTGAGACCACCTTGTCATTGCCCCATGTCGGCCAGTGATGCTGCGCAAACACCACGTCGACCTTGTCGCCCCACATCACCAGCGCCTGGTTGAGGTACTTCGACCAGGGGAGCGGCTCGCGAATTTTGGCGCCGCGAAGCGAATATGTATTGTGCAGCGTGTGGGTCGCGTCCTCGGCGGATTCCATCGCCTTCTTTTCCTCGATGAACCACATCATCTCCGACGGCGCTTCCGAACCGGGCGCCATCAGAAATTCGTAGGTCAAGCCGTCGATCTTCTCTTTCTGTCCGGTTTCCTTGATGATGTTGGTCGGCGCGATGAGCGTGACCGTGCCCGCCGAGGTCGTGGTGCCGAGACCCGCGCCGACCTGACCTTTCGGATCCGCCTTGAGCAGGTTGCCGTACATGTAGCTGGCGCGCCGGCTCATCGCGGTGCCGGCCATGACGTTCTCGGCGACCGCAGCCTCCAGGAATCCATCCGGCGCGTAGATCTTGACCTTGCCGGACTGGACGTCGTCCTCGCTGGTGACGCCCCGCACACCACCATAGTGATCGACGTGGCTGTGGGTGTAGATCACGGCCTTGACGGGTTTGTTTCCGCGCTTCGAGCGGTACAGGTCGAGCGCCACCTTTGCCGTCTCTGCCGACACGAGCGGATCGACGATTGTAATGCCCTCGCTGCCCTCGATGATCGTCATGTTCGACAGGTCCTGATTGCGGACCTGATAGATGCCGTCGGTCACCTCGAACAAGCCGGAGATGTTGATCAGCCGGGATTGTCGCCACAGGCTTGGGTTGACCGTATCGGGGGCTGTCGCGTCGCTGATGAATCCGTACTGCTGCGGGTTCCAGATCGCGTTGCCCGTGCTTCCCTTGATTGCCTCGGAAGGCAGCGCGGCCATGAAGCCTTTGTTCGCGGCGTCGAAATCGGAGGTGTCGTTAAACGGCAGCTGTTTCAGCAAGACCGAATTTGCCTGCTTGGTCGCATCGGCCGCGCCATTGCGCAAATCTTGAGTCTGTGCCGCAGCCGTACCGATCAGCCCCGCGCTGACAACCCCGAGGATTGACGCCTTCGCGAAAACGCTCCTCATGTGGCCTCTCCCTTCTGCATTGGATATTGGTCCACTCCCTGAGCACCGAGAGCATCGCCGCCAAATACTTCCAGAGGGCAATCGTTCCACCCGAAGTTGCGACGTCGAAACATGTCCGGCAGCATCCGTCCGCATGGCTGCGCGCTCTGGCACAAGCTGCACACCAACGCTGCGGGCTGAGCGGTCAAAAAAGATGTCTGGCGCGGGAAATCACGCGCCGGGCAGCCGTGCATGCCGCGATTGCCGGATTTGAAGGTGAGGCACAGCGCAACAGCCCTGCCGGGAGGGCGCTGATTTGCCGCACGTGCTCACGTCCTGGCGATGGCGAACCGTTCGCATTTTACGCAAACGGAAGACCGCCCGAAGGCGGTTCCCTGTTGTGGGAGCGGAACCATCGACCACGGCCGAATTCGGTCCCTGCGAGCGCTACGACTGGTCCGCCTACGCACCCGGTCTGACTTGTGTGATGGCGACTCCGGAGATCGCGAGCAGTCCGCCGACAATCAGCTTCGGCGTCACGCTGTCGCCAAGGAACAGCACGCTCGAGATCAGCGCGAACACCGGAAGCAGCAGTCCGAACGGCGCGACGCGGGCCATGGAGCAGCGGGCGATCAGCCAGAACCACAGGCCGAACCCGACAATGCCGCCGATGAAGACGGTGTAGGCGAGCGCCAGCCAGCCACGTTGATCCGCCGTGCCAAGGCTCGCCAGCTGTCCATATTCCAGCAGCAACGACATCAACATGACCTGCGGCACGGTGAGCAGCGACGACCACCCCATCAGCATCAGGGGATCGAAAGGGCCGTAGCGTTTCGTCAGGACGGTGGACACCGCGAATGCGAACGCCGCGGCAACCACGAGCAGCAGCGGCAGCACGTTTGCCGACAGCCCCGGCCCCGCCGCCAGCACCACCACGCCGACGAACGCCAGCACCACGCCAGCGGATGTGACGAGCGACGGCCGCTCCGCGAGCAGCGGCCAGGCGAGCAGCACGGTGAACGGCGGGGCGAGTTGATAGGCGACCGCCGACATGCTCCCCGAGCCGAGCCCAAGGCCGACATAGAACAGCCCGAAGTTCAGTCCGCCGAGGAAAACCGAAATAGCTGAGACAGGGCCGAGTTGTTGGCGTGTCGGCCTTCTGACGAACGGAACAAGCAGCAGCGCGATGGCCAGGAAACGCAGTCCGAGGAAGAACAGCGGCGGAAACTCGGTGACGCCGACCTTGATGACCACGAACTGATAACCCCAGAGCAAGGGAACGGCCACCGCGCAAATGATCTGGATGGCAGACATCGCATCCTTCCTTTCAAGACCGATCGGTCCATATATGGGCGTACCGATCGCGCAGACGTCCAGAGGACATCAAGGGTCATTCCAACAGTTGCTTATTTGATGAAGCGATCGAGCAGCGCGTCAGCGGTGGCCTGCGACGTGGTACGTGCCGGAGCCGTCTTTGCGACCACGCGCAGCCCCCAAAGGAAACAGATCAGGATTCGGGCGGCACTCGAAGGCTCGACGCCATCGGCCAATCTGCCCGCGGTCTCCGCACGGGAAAATGCGTCCGCCACCCTGGTCTCCATGGTTTTGAAGAAGCTCGCGAAGCGACGACCAACCTCGGCATCCTGGCCGGCCAGCTCCATCGCCGTCGCCACCAACAGGCAGCCACGGCGGCCATTGGCACCGCACGTGCGCTCAACGTAACCGGCAAGGTAGGCCCGCAGGCCATCGACCGGATCTCTGCGGGGATCGAGTTCGTCATCCATCCGGGTCAGGGCATCGGCAATGTAGCGATCGAGTGCGCGCAGGAACAGCGAGTGCTTGTCGCCGAACGCGGCGTAAAGGCTGCCGCGCGAGAGTTTTGTCGCACGCAGCAGGTCCGGGAGTGCCGTGGCGTGATAGCCGCGCGACCAGAACACATTCATCGCGCGTTCGATGGCGGCGTCCACGTCGAAACTTCGCGGGCGGCCACGGGGCGCCTGCATGGTGGTTTGGCGGCTCATTGCCGATATATAGACCAATCGGTCCTTAAATGGCAAGGGCCGCTTTGGATCATTAGCTCGTAGGATGGGTAGAGCGAAGCGAAACCCATCGATTGCATCCGCACGCCGAGATGATGGGTTTCGCTGCGCTCTACCCATCCTACGTTACGCGTCGAGATGGCGGCATGAGTTACCCATTCGACACGACGGGCGGTGCAGCGCGCACCCGGCATTCCCTGCTCCCTCTTGTGTCGTGGCGAAACGATTTTGCAAAGCTCGGGCGAAACGCGCCGGGAGAACGCAGACGTTCGGTTGACACGTCGCGCAACACATCCAGCGTCGTCCTGGCGGAAGCCAGGACCCATTACCCCGAATGCGAGTCATGACGCGATGCGGTTGCCACAGCTCACTTCAACCACACAACCCTGTGGTTGTGGATTCTGGCTTCCGCCGGGACGACCGCGTGATTTTGGCAAAATCCTGCAATTGCAACTGAGTGGCGATTGCGTTTCATCAACGACACTTGATGTTCACCAACTCCCTGCTAAACCGCCGCCCATGAGTTCTTCCAGCACCAGCGCACCCTCCACCAAGACATCGGTCGCCGCGATCTCGATCCTCGCCAGCGGCAGCATGGCGGTGGCGAAGTTCGTGGTCGGCATCGCGATCGGATCGCTGGCGCTGATCTCGGAGGCGCTGCACTCGTCGATCGACCTGGTCGCCACCATCATCACCTGGGCGGTGGTGCGGGTGTCGGACCAGCCGGCCGACGCCGAGCATCATTACGGACACGGCAAGTTCGAGAGCGTCTCGGCGCTCGGCATCATCGCCCTGCTCTATGTGCTGGCCGGCGGCATCCTGGTCCAGGCCTACAGCCATCTGCGCGAGGGCGCGCCGCCGCCGTCGATCTCGGCCATTCCCTTTGTCGTTCTGGTCATCGATATCGGCGTCAATCTGTGGCGGGCCCGCGCGCTGCACCGCGCCGCGCGCGACACCAAGAGCCAGGCGCTGGCCGCCGATGCGCTGCATTTCGCCTCCGACGTGATGGGCTCGACCGCCGTCATCGTCGGCCTGGTGCTGGCCGGCTTCGGCTTCTGGTGGGGCGATGCCGCAGCGGCGATCGCGGTCGCGGTGATGATCGCCCTGCTCGGCCTGCGCATGGCGCGGGAGACGGTCGAGACCCTGCTCGACCGCGCGCCCGAAGGCGCGCTGGAGAAGGCCACCGCCGCCATCAAGGCCGTGCCGGGGGTGGTCGATGTCGACCGGTTGCGCGTCCGCATGGTCGGCGCGACGCATTTCATCGATGCCATCGCCAAGGTGCCGCGCACCTACCCGATCGACCGCGTCGAGGACATCAAGCGCCGGGCGCAGGCGGCGCTGACCAAGACGTTCGGCGACGCCGACCTTACCTTCACCGCGGTGCCGGTGGCGCGCGACAATGAGAGCGTGCGCGAGCGCATCATGGTGATCGCGCGCAATTCCGGCCTCGCCATCCACCACGTCACGGTGCACGACATCGGCGGCAAGCTGATCGTCGGCATCGACCTCGAGGTCGACAGCGACATGGCGCTGGACGCAGCGCACGACGTCGCCCACAGGCTCGAGCGCGCGATCCGCGAGGATTTCGGCGAGGACGTCGAGGTCGACACCCATATCGAGCCGCTCGAGCCGGAACTGCCGTGGGGAACCGACGCCGCGCCGGACCGCGTCGAAGCCATCAAGGCGGCGCTGACCGGCTTTGCCGATGGCGGCGCGATCCATGACATCCACAATGTGCGGGTCCGCAACACCGACGCCGGCGAGGTCGTCAACTTCCATTGCCGCGCGCAGCCTTCGATGAGTGTGATCAAGGTGCACGAAAGCGTCGACGAGATCGAACGCAAACTGCGTCGTGCGTTCCCCACCGTGAAGCGTGTGATCAGTCACGCAGAGCCGACGCGCGGGTAATTCTACGGAGCCGTTCCTGTTTCGGACTCACTTTGCGCCGCATGATTCTTCCCGGGACAAGAATTTTTTCGCATTAACGAATCGTTGACTCTCGACAGTCCCGGAAATCTGGATTCAAATGATCATGATTCGGATGCATCGTGGGGAGCATCCGAACCGGGTAAAAAATCAGCTTAGAGCGGGGGTCTCAGGCATGGCGCGCGCGCATGCAGCGAACGCGTGCGTCCAATCCGATTCGATCAAGGGATTGGCGCAGTCGATCGCGAAACCGGCCTATCACAGGCTCCTGACGGCCGAGCCTGCACTGCGCCGCGCTGTCCCTACCCTCATCATCGCCTTCCTCATCACGATCTGCCTCGGCGCCTTCGTCCAGGTGATCGACCAGAACCGGCAGAAGCGCGGCGCGATGAAGCGCGACCTCGCCGCGCTCTCCGACATCCTCGCCGAACGTCTCGATCGCCTGACCTCGGTGCGGCGCGACCGGCTCGCCAACATCGAGCGGATGCAGGAACTGCTGCCGGACCTGATCCCGTCCTGGGGCATCGCCTATGGCCGCCACGTCATCATCACCAGCGCCGATCACCGCGTGCTGGCGCGCGTGCCGGTCGATGGCGCCGGCGAGAACGACCGCATCCTCGACATCGTCTCCACCGCGCAGCTGCTCGTCGCGCCTGGCCAGCAGGGCACGGTCAGCGACATGACGCTGCCCGGCGGCACCGGCGCGCTGGCGATCTCGCAGCTCGTCAAGTCGCTGCCCGGCCAGGTCGTCGTCATCCAGGAGATGAACGAGCCGATCTGGGGATCGGATGCGGCACTCTCGGTGACGCTGTCGGCGACCACGAGCTTCGTGGTGCTGATCCTCGGCTTCGCGTTCCACTGGCAATCGACCCGCGCCCGCGAGGGCGACCTGATCAACGACGCCGTGCGCGGCCGGATCGACACCGCGCTCAACCGCGGCCGCTGCGGATTGTGGGACTGGGACCTGTCGCGCGGCCGGATCTTCTGGTCGCAGTCGATGTTCACCCTGCTCGGCCTCGACACCCGCAACGACCTCCTCACCTTCGGCGAGGTCAACGCGCTGGTGAATTCGGACGACATCAACCTATTCGACATCGCCGACCAGCTGATCTCGGGCAAGATCGATCACATCGACCAGAGCTTCCGCATGCGCCATGTCGGCGGCCACTGGATCTGGCTGCGGGTGCGCTGCGAGCTCAGCCATGCTGCCGCCGACGGCGGCCTGCATCTGATCGGCATCGCGGTCGACATCACCGAGCAGAAAAGCCTCGCCGAGAAGTCGGTGGAAGCCGATCTCAGACTGCGCGACGCGATCGAGACCATTCCCGAGGCTTTCGTGCTCTGGGATGCCGACGACCGCCTCGTGCTCTGCAACTCGCACTTCCAGCGGCTGCACAAGCTGCCCGATTCCGCCGTCAGCCCCGGCACCTCCTACGAGACCGTGATCGAGGTCGGCAGCATGCCGGAAGTGCGCACCCGCCTGCACGAGAGCGGCGTCCCGGCGCCCGGCGCCCGCACCTTCGAGGCCCAGCTTGACGACGGCAGCTGGCTGCACATCAGCGAGCGCCGCACCAAGGACGGCGGCTACGTCTCCGTCGGCACCGACATCACCCGCATCAAGGCGCACGAGCAGAAGCTGGTCGACAACGACCTGCGCCTGCGCGCCACCGTGATCGACCTGCAGCGCTCGCAATCCGAGCTGGAGCGGCAGGCCGTCGAGCTCGCCGACCTCGCCGAAAAATATTCGCAGGAAAAGACCCGCGCCGAGGACGCCAACGCCGCGAAGTCGAAATTCCTCGCCAATATGAGCCATGAGCTGCGCAC
Source organism: Bradyrhizobium sp. 33ap4 (assembly GCF_032654765.1). NCBI lineage: Bacteria > Pseudomonadati > Pseudomonadota > Alphaproteobacteria > Hyphomicrobiales > Nitrobacteraceae > Bradyrhizobium > Bradyrhizobium sp. 33ap4. The sequence goes on from NZ_JAUMTJ010000029.1 coordinate 84,350, forward strand.
CCCGCTCAACGCCATCATCGGCTTCTCCGAGATCATGGGCAGCGGCCTGTTCGGCACGCTCGGCTCGGACAAATACGCGGAGTACTGCCACGACATCCTGACGTCGGGGAAATACCTGCTCGAGGTCATCAACGACATCCTCGACATGTCGAAGATCGAGGCCGGCCGCATGAAGTTCGACATGGAGCCGCTCGATCTCTCCGGCATCCTCGCGGAGTCGCTGCGCGTGGTTTCCGGCCGCGCCGAGCACAAGGGACTGTCGCTGGAGTCGGATATCGAAAGCACGATCTCGGTCGTCGCCGACCGCCGCGCGGTCAAGCAGATCATCGTCAACCTGCTCTCCAATGCAGTGAAGTTCACGCCCGACCACGGCCGCGTGCTGGTGCGCGGCCAGATGCTGGATGACTCGATCGTGCTCCTGATCGCCGACAGCGGCATCGGCATCGCGCCGGAATCGCTGCGCCGGCTCGGCAAGCCGTTCGAGCAGGTCGAGAGCCAGCTCACCAAGAGCTACCAGGGCTCCGGTCTCGGACTTGCGATCGCGCGCTCGCTCACCAATCTGCACGGCGGCTCGATGCGGCTGCGCTCCAAGCTCGGCGTCGGCACCGTCGTCCGCGTCACGCTGCCGCGCGATCCGCGGTCCCTGCAGACGAAGCTGCCGGAAGCGGCCTGACGCCCCCACTACTTCGCAAGCACCCCTTCCAGCAGCGCGGAATCACCGAGCACGGCCAACGTCTCGCGAGGCGTGAGATGGCGGACCGCCTGGTCGAAGCTGTCGCTTGCCTCGATCCGCGCACGCGCCACCGCGAGATGAAGATCGATCTCGCCCGGACCGCCGCGCCGCGCCGGCGGCAGCGACGAGAGATGACGATGCAGCAGCCCGGAATCCTGCCGCAACGTCGCGAGCGCGGGGGCCGATGCGTGTGCCGGCGACGATGCGAGCTCATTGGCGCGGACCAGCACGCGCGGCGGCTTAGCTTCCTCCGGTGTTACGAACAGCGCGCGCATCGCGGGCCTTGCGGTCCAGGCGCCGATCGGGATCGCAAACAGCAGGCCGACGATCACCGGCGACATCCACAGCAGCAGCGGCAACGACACCGCCCAGGCGCTCATCGCCATCGCGACACCGCAGGCGGTCGGAACGCCGTACTTGCGATACAGCTCCCGCCGCTCGACCGCGCCGTCGTCGCGCCGCTGCGTCTGCCAGCCGGCGTCCCGGCCGAGCAGGATCTCGACGACGGCGATCGACTGGAACACCATCATGACCGGCGCGATCATCGCCGAGATCAGCACCTCGGCGAGCACGCCCGTCAGCGCCCGGAACCCGCCGCCGAATTGCCGGCGCGTATCCGAGCGCGTCAGCAACAGGATGAAGCCGAGCAGCTTCGGCACGATCAGCAGCGCCATGGTGAGGCCAAATACCCAGGCGGCGAGCACCGGGTCCTGCGCCGGCCAGTTCGGGAACAGCGAAAAACCCTTCGGAAAATATTCGGGCCGAATGAAGCGCGCCTGCAACGAGATCAGGATTCCGAGCAGCAAGAACGACAGCCAGAGTGGCGCGGTGATGTAGGAGCCGATCCCGGTCATGAAATGCAGCCGCGAGATCCAATGCAACCGGCGCGTCCTCAGCACGGCGAGATGCTGCAGATTGCCCTGGCACCAGCGGCGGTCGCGCGCGGCAAAATCCAATAGCGACGGCGGCACCTCCTCAAAACTGCCGCCGAGCATCGGGGCCATGTAGATGCCCCAGCCGGCGCGCCGCATCAGCGCCGCCTCGACGAAGTCGTGGCTCAGGATATGTCCGCCGAACGGCTTGCGTCCGGAGAGCTCGGGCAGCCCCGCCTGCTCCGCAAATGCCTCGATCCTGATGATGGCATTGTGCCCCCAGTAATTGCCCTCGGAGCCGTGCCACCACGCGACACCGGCGGCGACCATCGGCCCGTAGAGCCGGCCGGCAAACTGCTGCAGGCGGCTGAACAGGCTGCGCGCGTTGACGATGACCGGCAGCGTCTGCAGCAGCGCCGCCTGCGGATTGGTCTCCATGGCGTGCGCCATCCGCACCATGGTGTCGCCCGACATCAGGCTGTCGGCGTCGAGCACGATCATAAACCGATAGGCGCCGCCGAACCGCGTGATCCACTCGCCGACATTGCCGGACTTCCGCGCCGTATTGTCGGCGCGATGCCGGTAGAACAGCCGTTGCGCGCCGCAGGCCTCGCACAGTTCGAGAAACGCCCTCTCTTCGGCGATCCAGATATCGGGATCGCGGGTGTCGCTGAGCACGAACCAGTCGAAGCTGTCGCCCTGCCCGGTCGCCTCGACGGACTCGTAGATGGCGCGCAGGCGCGCCATCAATTGATGCGGATTCTCGTTGTAGGTCGGGAGCAGGACCGCGGTCCGGCTCGCGAGCTGCGGCAAGGGACCGTCGTCGCGGATCGGCAAGGCGTTGCCGTTGCGGCGAAGCAGAGCGAAGAAGCCGGCGAGCGCCGAAGCGAACGAAAACGCGATCCAGGCGAGCAGCGCGACGAACAGCACCAGCACCATGCCTTCCATGATCGTCACGCCGCCGACCTGGACCACCATGTACATCTCGTAGGCGCCGGCACCGGTCAGCGCCGCCGTCAGCATCAGGACGAACGCGCGGCGCATCAACATGCCCGCGCCGACCGACACCGGCGTGCTCACCGCATGCGGCGGCCGGCCGAGATCGGCCGCCGACATCGCAAGCGGGCTCTCTTGTGGCAGGAAGCCGTCGGCCGCCGCGGCGACGTCGGACTGAGGCGACGTGACTATGGCGCCCATCGATAGACCCAGATCTCGGAGAGCGGCTTGTCATCCAGCGCCAGATGCGCACGCAGCTCGACCGGGTCCTTCTTGACGGCGCATTGGAAGCTGAGCCGCCATCCGCCGGTATTCGGATTTGGCTGCGTGACTACATTCGTGATCTCGGACTTCTCGGCCGCCACGACGCCCTTGACGCTGCCGGGATCGATCCCCTTCAGATTGTCACCGAACAGGTCGAGCACGAACAGCTTGCTGTTCTCGCCATGCGCGCCGATGCCGCTGCGCGTGAAGCGCGCGAGCGAATGCGGCTTCGGCGCATCCGGCCCCCAATGCAGGCGATAGGTGAAATTGGTCTCGCTCTTGGCCTTGAGCGGCGCCTTCGGCCGCCAGAACGCGGCGATGTTGTCGTGGATCTCTTCCTTGGTCGGGATCTCGAACAGGATGACCGCGCCCTCGCCCCAGTCGCCGATCGGCTCGACCCACAAGCTCGGACGCTTCTCGAAGCGCGATTCGATGTCCTGATAGGCGAAGAAATTCTTCTCGCGCTGCATCAGACCGAAGCCATGCGGATTGACGTCCTGGAACGTGCTGATCTGGAGGTCGCGCGGATTGCTCAGCGGGCGCCACAGGCTCTCGCCCTTGCCGTTGTAGATCGCAAGCCCGTCCGAATCGTGCACCGACGGCCTGAAGTCGTCGACCTCGTTGCGATCGTTGGGCCCGAAGAAGAACATGCTCGTCATCGGCGCAAGGCCCACGTGCTCGAGATCGGCACGCGGATAGAGCGATGCCTCGACATCGAACACCGTGGTCGCTCCAGGCCTGATCGTGAAGCGGTAGCTTGCCGCGCAGCTCTTGCTGTCGAGCAAGGCGTGAATGACCAGCGAGGTCGCGTTGGGCACGGGACGCTCGAGCCAGAACGCCTTGAAGAACGGAAACTCCTCGCCCTTGGCTTCGCCGGTATCGATCGACAGGCCGCGCGCCGACAGGCCGTAGGTCTCGTCCTTGGCGACCGCGCGGAAATAGCTCGCGCCGAGGAAGACGCAGACCTCGTCATAGTAGTTCGGCTTGTTGATCGGCGCGTGGATGCGAAATCCGGCAAAGCCGAGGTCGGTCTCGGTGAAGTCAGGCACGGTCTCGCCGAACGAGAACATGTCCTTGCTGTACTTGACTTCGCTGACCTTGCCGTCAGCGACCTCGAAGATCTTGACCTTGTTCTTGTAGAAGAAGCCGCGGTGGAAGAACTGCGCCTCGAACGGCAGCCTCGCGCCGCGCCACAGCGCGCGCTCGGGCGTGAAGCGGATCGAGCGGTACTGGTCGTAGTTGAGGTCCGTCAGGCCGTTCGGCAACTTCTCGTCCGGCGCCTCGAACGACTTGCCGGCGAGATTGCGCGCAAGCTCCCTGACCATGCCTGGGTTGAAGGGTGCGTCCGTCGCGCTCGCTGCGGCGGCGGCCTGGCGCTGTGGCAAGAACATGAGTGTCGGCAATACGGCCGATCCGTGGAGTAACTGGCGACGATTCAAAGCAGCTCCTGCTCGCTGACCGGGACGCCGCAATGCAACCGCCGAACCGGCGCTGAGTTCCATCTTTGCTGCGAGCAAGCGAAGATTGTCCGCCGGCTGAACACCAGGACTTGCTTCAACGCAACCACACAACGCGTGGTCGGTTGCTGCCGTGCCGGAACCGTGGCGGAAAGGCTACGAAGGAATGCCGAGAGCTACGCGCTCTCGAGCGTCGGCGCGACCTCGCGTGCGACCTGCACCAAGGCTGCGATCAGCGGCGTCATCGGATCGCGCTGCGGGATCACGAGGCCGATGCTGTAGTCCACGACCGGATCGACGATCGGAATGCTGCGCACCGCATCCGCAAGGCCGAGCGTCTCGGCGAGCTTGGCCGGCATCACGCTGGCCCAGCGGCCGGTCTTCACGTGGGTGTAGAGCACGAGCAGTGAGTTCGACGTCAGCGTCGGCGTCGCCTCCGCGCCGACCGAGGTCAGCGCGCGATCGATGATGCGGCGGTTCTGCATGTCGGGCGTGAGCAGACAGAGCGGCACGGTGCCGACTTCCTTCCACGTCACCTGCTTGCGGTCGCCGAACATCGCATCCGGCGCCGTCAGCAAGCGATAGCTCTCGTTATAGAGCGGGATGGTGCGGACCCTGCCGATCGGCTCGTTCTCGATATAGGTCAGCCCGGCATCGACCTCGAGATTCTCGAGCAGACCGAGCACATCGGCCGACGTGCACGACTGGATGCGGAACCGCACGTCGGGATGGCGCGCCCGGAACGGCGTGGTCAGCGAGGCCACCATGCCGAGCGCGGTCGGGATCGCCGCGATCCGGATCTCGCCCGACAGCTTGTCCTTGAGGCTGTTGATCTCCTGCTTCATCGCGCGCGCATCGCCGACGATGCGCCGCGCCCAGTCCAGCGTCCGCTCCCCTTCGGGCGTGAAGCCCTGGAAGCGGGATCCGCGCTGCACCAGCATGACGCCGAGGATTTCCTCGAGCTGCTTGAGACTGGTCGACATCGTCGGCTGGGTGACGCCGCACGCCTCCGCAGCCCGGCCAAAGTGCCGTTCCTTGGCCAGCGCCAGCAGAAGTTCCAGCTTGTCGATCAAGGTTCAAATCCCTTCGGAAAACGGCGCCCCAAGCGGCAGCCCAACACGTCCATAGGTAGCACGATCGGGGTGCGATCCCGAAATCCAAAGCGCCCCGGAAGTGCGTGATTTCAGAACATTATTACGATCCCGCATAGATCCATTCGACAGCGCTATTAATCGCGTTTCGCAATCGCCGCATGAGACAGCTTTATTGATGTTTCGAAGGATTCCAACTCTCATGTGCGAAGCAAAAAACTGATCGTGAGAAGCGCTGATGACGGTGGGATACGAAGCTTGGGACAAGGCGCGCGGCGCTGAAATCATCGCCGAGCATGCCGGGCTCGAAGGCGCCACGCTGGTGATCCTGCACGCGCTGCAGGAGGCCTTCGGCTACGTGCCGGAGCCTGCGATCCCGATGGTGGCGGAGGCGCTCAACCTGTCGCGCGCCGAGGTGCACGGCGTCTTCACCTTCTACCATGATTTCCGGAAGCAACCTGCGGGCCGCCACGTCCTCAAGCTGTGCCGCGCCGAGGCCTGCCAGGCCGCCGGCGGCGATGCGCTGGCGGCGCACGCGGAAGCCAAGCTCGGCGTTGCCCTCGGCAATACCACGGCGGATGACCGCGTGACGCTGGAGCCGATCTACTGCCTCGGGCTGTGCGCCACCGCGCCCTCGGCGATGCTAGATGGCCGCGTGGTCGGCCGGCTCGACGAAGCGCGGATCGACGCGCTGGTCGCGGAGGCACAGCGATGACAATGCGGATCTTCATTCCCCGCGACGCCGGTGCGGTTGCCGTCGGCGCTGACGACGTCGCCCTCGCCTTCGAGCAGGCCGCAGCAGCGCGCGGCATGCCGATCGAGATCGTCAGGACCGGTTCGCGCGGGCTGTACTGGCTGGAGCCGCTGGTCGAACTGGCGACCGCCCAGGGCCGCGTCGCGTTCGGCCCGACGACGCCGGCGGACGTTCCATCCTTGCTCGACGCGATGGCCGGCAACGGTCAGCATGCGCTGCGGCTTGGGGTCACGGATGAGATTCCCTGGCTGAAGCGCCAGACCCGGCTGACCTTCGCCCGCTGCGGCGTGATCGATCCGCGCTCGGTCGACGATTACCGCGCCCATGGCGGCTACAAGGGCCTGGAGCGGGCGCTGACGCTGACCTCCGACCAGATCCTCGCCGACGTCACGACGTCCGGTCTGCGCGGCCGCGGCGGCGCCGGCTTCCCCACCGGCATCAAGTGGAAGACCGTGGCGCAGGCCAGCGCTGACCGCAAATACATCGTCTGCAACGCAGACGAAGGCGACAGCGGCACCTTCGCCGACCGCATGATCATGGAAGGCGACCCCTTCGTCGTGATCGAGGGCATGACGATCGCAGGTATCACGGTAGGCGCCACCAAGGGCTACATCTACATCCGCTCGGAATATCCGCACGCGGTCGACGCGATGAACGCGGCGATCGTGGCCGCCCGCCGCGCCGGCTTGCTCGGCAAGCGCATCGGCGGCTCCACCCATGCGTTCGATCTCGAGGTGCGGGTCGGCGCCGGCGCCTATGTCTGCGGCGAAGAGACCTCGCTGCTGGAAAGCCTCGAGGGCCGCCGCGGCATCGTACGGGCCAAGCCGCCGCTGCCGGCGCATAAGGGCCTGTTCGGCCGCCCGAGCGTGATCAACAACGTGCTGTCGTTCGCGGCGATTCCCTTCATCCTCGACAACGGCGCCAAGGCCTACGCCGATTTCGGCATGGGCCGCTCGCGCGGCACGATGCCGATCCAGCTCGCCGGCAACATCAGATATGGCGGACTGTTCGAGACCGCCTTCGGCGTCACCCTCGGCGAACTCGTCGACGAGATCGGCGGCGGCACCTTCACCGGGCGCGAGGTGCGCGCGGTTCAAGTCGGCGGCCCGCTCGGGGCCTACTTCCCGCGCGCGCTGTTCGACACGCCGTTCGACTATGAAGCGTTCGCTGCGCGCGACGGCCTGATCGGCCATGGCGGGATCGTGGTGTTCGACGACAGCGTCGACATGGCGAAACAGGCGCGCTTTGCGATGGAATTCTGCGCCGTCGAATCCTGCGGCAAGTGCACGCCGTGCCGGATCGGCTCGACCCGCGGCGTCGAGACCATCAACAAGATCATCAATGGCGAGCGCGTCGCGGAAAACCTCGCGGTTGTCGAAGACCTCTGCAACACCATGAAATTCGGCTCGCTGTGCGCACTCGGCGGCTTCACGCCCTACCCCGTGATGAGCGCACTGAAACACTTCCGGGAAGATTTCGGCGGAGATCTAGGTCCCGCACCGGCCCGGTTGCAGGCCGCGGAATAGCAAGGAAATCACGATGTCGCTGATCCAAGAAACCGATTTAGGCACGCCCAAATCTAAATCCGAGACGTTGGTCACGTTGACCATCGACGGCAATCAGATCACGGTGCCCGAGGGCACCTCGATCATGCGCGCGGCGATGGAAGCCGGCACCCAGATTCCAAAGCTCTGCGCGACCGACATGGTCGACGCCTTCGGCTCCTGCCGGCTCTGCCTCGTCGAGATCGAGGGCCGCGCCGGCACGCCGGCCTCCTGCACGACGCCGGTTATGCCCGGCCTCGTCGTGCACACCCAGAGCGAGCGGCTGAAGAAGCTGCGCAAGGGCGTGATGGAGCTCTACATCTCCGACCACCCGCTGGACTGCCTGACCTGCGCCGCGAACGGCGACTGCGAATTGCAGGACATGGCGGGCGCGGTCGGCCTGCGCGACGTGCGTTACGGCTATGAAGGTGAGAACCACGTCTTCGCCAAATCGCACGGCTGCGAAAACGACAACTGGATGCCGAAGGACGAGTCCAATCCGTACTTCACCTACGACCCCTCGAAGTGCATCGTCTGCTCGCGCTGCGTCCGCGCCTGCGAGGAAGTGCAAGGCACCTTCGCGCTGACGATCTCCGGCCGCGGCTTCGACAGCCGCGTCTCGCCCGGCATGAACGAAAGCTTCCTCGGCTCGGAATGCGTGTCCTGCGGCGCCTGCGTGCAGGCCTGCCCGACCGCGACGCTGACCGAGAAATCCGTGATCGAGATCGGCCAGCCCGAACACTCGGTCGTCACCACCTGTGCCTATTGCGGCGTGGGCTGCGCCTTCAAGGCCGAGATGCGCGGCGAGGAAGTGGTACGCATGGTGCCGTGGAAGGACGGCAAGGCCAATCGCGGCCATTCCTGCGTCAAGGGCCGCTTCGCCTGGGGTTACACCACCCACAAGGAGCGCATCCTGAAGCCGATGATCCGCGAGCGGATCGAGGATCCCTGGCAGGAAGTGTCGTGGGACGATGCGCTGAATTTCGCCGCCGCGAAGTTCAAGGGCATCCAGCAGAAATACGGCCGCGACGCGGTCGGCGGCATCACCTCGTCACGCTGCACCAATGAAGAAACCTATCTAGTGCAGAAGCTGATCCGCGCTGGCTTCGGCAACAACAATGTCGACACCTGCGCCCGCGTCTGCCATTCGCCGACCGGCTACGGCCTGTCGCAAACCTTCGGGACTTCGGCCGGCACGCAGGATTTCGACTCGGTGGAGGACACCGACGTCGTGCTGATCATCGGCGCCAATCCGGCTTCCGCCCATCCGGTGTTCGCCTCGCGGCTAAAGAAGCGGCTGCGCCAGGGCGCCAGGCTGATCGTGATCGATCCGCGCCGCACCGAGATGGTGGAATCGCCGCACGTGAAGGCGCTGCATCTGCCGCTGATGCCCGGCACCAACGTCGCCGTGCTCACCGCGCTCGCCCATGTCATCGTCACCGAAGGGCTCGTCGATGAGACCTTCGTGCGCGAGCGCTGCGACTGGAGCGAGTTCCAGGATTGGGCGGCTTTCGTCGCCGATTCCAAGCACAGCCCGGAAGCCACCGCGATCATGACCGGCGTCGATCCGAAGGCGCTGCGCGAGGCGGCGCGAATCTATGCCACCGGCGGCAACGGCGCGATCTATTACGGGCTCGGCGTCACCGAGCACAGCCAGGGCTCGACCACGGTGATCGCGATCGCCAACCTCGCGATGGCGACCGGCAATATCGGCCGGCCCGGCGTCGGCGTGAATCCGCTGCGCGGCCAGAACAACGTGCAGGGCTCCTGCGACATGGGCTCGTTCCCGCACGAGCTGCCGGGCTACCGCCACATCGCCGGCGATGCGGTGCGCGAGCAGTTCGAGGCGATGTGGAACGTCAAGCTCAACAACGAGCCGGGCCTGCGCATCCCGAACATGTTCGACGCCGCGATCGAAGGCAGCTTCATGGGCCTCTACGTGCAGGGCGAGGACATCCTGCAGTCCGACCCCAACACCAAGCATGTGGTGGCGGCGCTGTCGGCGATGGAATGCGTCATCGTCCACGATCTCTTCCTGAACGAGACCGCGAACTACGCCCATGTCTTCCTGCCCGGCTCGACCTTCCTCGAGAAGGACGGCACCTTCACCAATGCCGAACGCCGCATCCAGCGCGTCCGCAAGGTGATGACGCCGCTCAGCGGCTACGCCGACTGGGAAGTGACGATCATGCTCGGCAAGGCGATGGGCTTCGAGATGAACTACACCCATCCATCCGAGATCATGGACGAGATCGCCGCGCTGACGCCAACCTTCGCGGGCGTCTCCTATGCCAGGCTCGACGAGCTCGGCTCGGTGCAGTGGCCCTGCAACGAAAAGGCGCCGGAAGGCACCCCGGTGATGCATATCGGCGGCTTCGTGCGCGGCAAGGGCAAGTTCATCCTCACCGAATATATCGCGACCGACGAACGCACCGGCCCGCGCTACCCGCTGCTGCTCACCACCGGCCGCATCCTCAGCCAGTACAATGTCGGCGCACAGACCCGCCGCACCGAGAACGTGGTGTGGCACGCCGAGGACCGGCTGGAGATCCATCCGCATGACGCCGAGCAGCGCGGCGTGCGCGACGGCGACTGGGTGCGGCTGGCGAGCCGCGCCGGCGAGACCACGCTGCGCGCCGAGATCACCGACCGCGTGGCGCCGGGCGTTGTCTACACCACGTTCCACCACCCTGACACCCAGGCCAACGTCATCACGACTGATTTCTCGGACTGGGCCACCAACTGTCCCGAGTACAAGGTCACCGCAGTGCAGATCTCGCCGTCGAACGGTCCGTCCGACTGGCAGAAGGCCTATGACGAGCAGGCTCGCCACTCCCGCCGCATCGCCGCGCCGGTGGTGGAAGCCGCGGAATAGCGATGCGCGAGCCCGTCTATCAGGCGAACCGGAAGGTCTGGCGCAACGGCGTCTTCAGCGACGGCGCGCGCCTGATCCCGAAGGAGACGCCGCTCGCGCTGACCTATAATGGCGGCACCTACGCCGTGATGATGGGCTCGCCCGAGGACCTCGGCGATTTCGCCGTTGGATTCAGCCTGAGCGAAGGCATCGTGCGAGCGGCCGACGAGATCGAGACCCTCGACATCGTCGAGCTGGATGACGGCATCGAGCTTCGGATGTGGCTCAGGCCTGACAGGGCCGAGCGGATCGCCGAGCGGCGGCGCAACATCGCCGGCCCGACCGGCTGCGGCCTGTGCGGGCTCGATTCCATCAGCGAGGCGGTCCGGTCGGCCGCGGTGGTGCGCGCGGGCCGCGCCTTCTCGCCGCGCGAGATCATGGCGGCGGTGGCGGCGGTGGCGCCTTTGCAGGAGATCAACCACCAGACCCGCGCCGTGCACGCCGCGGCGTTCTGGACGGGCGCGCGCGGCATCGTGGCGCTGCGCGAGGATGTCGGCCGCCACAATGCGCTCGACAAGCTCGCCGGCGCGCTGGCCCGCGACAAGGTCATAGCCGGCGAAGGCATGGTGCTGCTCACCAGCCGCGTTTCGGTCGAAATGGTTCAGAAGACCGCCGCGATCGGCGCGCCGCTGATCGCTGCGGTGTCGGCGCCGACCGCGCTTGCGGTGCGGATGGCGGATGCCGCCGGCATCACGCTCGCCGCGATCGCTCGCGCCGATGGATTTGAAATCTTTACGCATCCGGAACGCGTCACAGGCGCGATGGCCGGCAAGGAGCCCGCTTATGTCGTCGTCGCCTGACAAACTGGTCTATATGGCGAACCAGATCGGAAAATTCTTCCAGAGCCAGGGGCGCGAGCGTGCCGTGCAGGGCATTTCCGAGCACATCTGGAAGTTCTGGGATCCGCGGATGCGCAAGCAGATCTTCGCCCATCTCGACGCCGGCGGCACCGGCCTCGATCCCGACGTCCGCGATGCCCTGCAGAAGCTGAAGCAGCAGGCGTAGCGAACTGCAAACCCCACACTGTTTCTCACCGTCACCCTGAGGTGCGAGCGGAGCGAGCCTCGAAGGGTCGACGGCCCGACTGTGGCCGTGCATCCTTCGAGACGCGCTACGCGCTCCTCAGGATGACGGGATTGAGATCGTAGCTTCCCCTACCCCACGATCGTGTTGAAGACGCGGCGCACCTCGCTCTGGGTCTCGCGTAGGCGCGCTTCCAGCGCGGAGAAGTCCGGCGTGTCCCCGGCCCGCGCCATCACGCGCAGTAGGTCTTCGCCCGCGGTCTCCGGATTGAACTTGCCGGTGACGCAGAGCCGCAGGATCTGCGTCAGGTCATGATAGAGCCGCGCCGCCGAGCGCAGGATCTCGGCCTCGGACTGGCCAAGCAGGCCGAGCTTGGCGGCATTGTCGAGCACCTGCAGCGTCGAGACACTGAGGATTTCCGGCTTCGCCGCGGCATGCGCGAGCTGGAAATATTGCGCGATGAAATCGATGTCGACGAGCCCGCCGGCGGCGAGCTTGAGATCCCAGACGTCGTCCTCGCCCTTCTCCAGCGCGATCGCGCGCCGCATGTCGGCAACGTCGGCCGCGGTCGACGCCGCATCGCGCGGCCGGGTCAGCACGCTGCGGATGATCGCTTCGATCTTCTCGCGGAATTCCGGCGACGACGAGATCACGCGGGCGCGCGTCAGCGCCATGTGCTCCCAGGTCCACGCCTCGCGCTCCTGGTAGTCGGAGAACGAATCGATCCGCGAGGCGACCGGGCCGGCGCGCCCCGACGGGCGCAGCCGCATGTCGACCTCATAGAGCACGCCGTAATTGGTCCGGGTCGTGAAGGCGCTGATCAGGCGCTGGGTGAAGCGGGCAAAATACTGCGCGCCATGCAGCGAACGCTCGCCGTCGGAGTCCGGCGCCTCGCTGTCGAAATCGTACAGCAGGATCAAATCGAGGTCGGAGGACGCCGTCATCTCGCGGCTGCCGAGCCGCCCCATCGCGACGATCGCGGTCTCCTGCCCCTTGATCCGGCCATATTGCGCGGCGAACTGGTCGGTGACGAGGCCGTGCACGGTGTGGACGATCCCCTCGGCCACATCGGCAAAGGCGGTGCTGGCGTGCTGCGCCGATACCGTGCCGGACAGGATCCGCGTGCCGATCAGGAACAGGCTCTCCTGGCCGAACAATCTCAGACGATCGAGAAAATCCTCGTAGGACGAGGCATCCTGCAGCGTGGCGGCGAGCCGCTCCGACAGTTCCTTCTTGTCCGGCATTGCGCCGAAGAAGCGTGGATCGACCAGGCCGTCCATGATCTGCGGCTGCCGCGCCAGCATGTCGCCGAGCCGCGGTGCAGCGCCGAGGATCAGCGCCACCAGCGCAACGAAATCGCGGTTCTGGCTAAGCAGCGAGATCAGCCGCCCGCCCCGCTGCAGCGCGCCGAGGAAACGGTCAAACGCCGCCACCGCATCGTCAGGCTCCTCGGCATGCGCGAGGCCGTCGATCAGGCCGGGAATGAATTCCAGGAACGCGGCGCGCGTCGCCTCGACGCGCAGCGCGCGATAGTCGCCCTCGATCCATTGCTGCACGGTGCCGGCAACCGCAATGGGCTTCTTGAAGCCGAGATTGGCGAGATGTTCGATCAGGCGGGCATCCTCAGGCCCGGCGCCGTAGTCGATATCCGGCAGCTTTGCGGTGCCGGTCGGATCGTCGCCCTCGAACAGCTTGCCATAGTGGTTCTGCACGATCTTGAGCTGGCCGAGCAGGTCTCTGGCGAAGGCCTCGCGATTTTCGTAGCCGAAGAAATGCGCAAAGCGCTCGACATCCTCAGGCGCTTCGGGCAGCGAATGGGTCTGCTCGTCGGCGATCATCTGCAGCCGGTGCTCGACCCGGCGCAGGAATTCATAGGCCGTCGTCAATTCGTCGCGCGCTTCAAAGGTGATCCAGTTGCTGTTGGCGAGCACGTTGAGCGCCTCCAGCGTCGGCCGCACCCGCAACTCCGGATGGCGGCCGCCAGCGATCAGCTGCTGGGTCTGGGCGAAAAACTCGATCTCGCGGATGCCGCCGCGGCCGACCTTGACGTTATGGCCCTCGACCGAGATCTCGCTCTGGCCGCGATAGGTCTGCATCTGCCGCTTCATGTCGTGGACATCGGCAAGCGCGGCAAAATCCAGATGCTTGCGCCAGACAAAGGGCGCGAGCTCGGCGATCAGCGCCTCGCCGGCCTTGGGATCGCCGGCACAGGGCCGCGCCTTGATCATCGCAGCACGCTCCCAGGTGCGTCCCTCGCGTTCGTAATAATGCAACGCCGCGTCGGTCGAGATCGCGACCTGGGTCGAGGCCGGGTCCGGACGCAGCCTGAGATCGACCCGGAACACATAGCCGTCGCCCGAGCGCTGCTGCAGCATCCGCGCCATCGCCTGGGTGACGCGCACGAAGAACGGCTGCGGCTCAATGTCCTCGGCGAGCGAGGTGGCCGCGCGATCGAAGAACACGATCAGGTCGATGTCGCTGGAATAGTTCAGCTCGCCGGCCCCCATCTTGCCCATCGCGAGCACGATCAGGCCCGAACCTGCTTCGGGGTGATCGGGATCGGCCGCGGTCATCCGGCCGCGGGCCACTTCCTGCCGGAACAGATATCGCAGCGCCGATTGCACCGAATTCACCGCGATGTCGGTCAGCGCCGCCGTCACCCGCATCACCGGCCAGACGCCGCCGATGTCGCACAGCGCGATCATCAGCGCGGCCTCCGCCTTCATGCGGCGAAGCAGAACCATCACGTCGGCCTCGCTGCCGGCGGCGAGCACCTCGCGCGACGTCGTCTCGATCAGGTTGGCCAGATGCGACTCCGGGTCGCATGACAGGATCCGGATCAGCCGCGCGGCGTCGGCACGCGCGAGCTCGAACAAATAGGGCGAGAACTCGGCGATGCCGCGCAGGATGTCGCGTGCGAACGGATGTTCAAGCAGCGCATTGAGCGCGGCCAATTGCGCCGGCTCGAGCTCGGCGAACCAGTCGGTCAGGCGCTGATCGGCGGATGTGGGCGCGGCGACACGCGGTCCGTCCGCGAACCGCGCGGCCAGACCATGTCGATCCGCGTTTCCCGGCGCGGCGGCATTCATGCCGCCTTCTGTGGCACATCCTGCGTTTGAGCCGCAAGCCTGTCACTGCCGCCCGCCCGCGCGGGCAGCACCAGGGTGGCGACCAGCCCCGGATGGGCATCGCCGAGCCTGAGCTCGCCGCCATGAAGCGTGGCGACCGCCGAGGCCAGACTGAGGCCGAGACCGGAACCGGGTAAGGTCCGGCTCGCCTCGAGCCGGACGAAGCGCTCGACCGCGTGCTTGCGGTCGGCCTCGGGAATGCCCGGACCGTGGTCGGTGACGCTGAGCAGGACCTGGTCGCCCTCGCGCCGCGCCTCGATCAGTATCTCCCGCGCATCCGCATTGAGCGGCTGCACGCTGACGTCGGGCTTGCCGTATTTGATGGCATTCTCGACCAGGTTGGCGACCGCCTGGCTGATCAATTCGCGGTTGCCGTGAATCGGCGCCGGCACGGTCTTCACCTGCAGCGTCATGCCATCGTCCTCGGCCAGCGGCTCGTACAGCTCGTGGATGCCGTTGGCGACATCGGCACCGTCGAAATCGTCCATGTTGCCGCGCGCCTGGCCGGACTCGGCACGCGCAATCATCAACAGGGCGTTGAAGGTGCGGATCAGCCCGTCGGATTCCTCGATGGTCCGCTCCAGCGCCGCGCGATAGTCGGCCTCGCAGCCCGACCGCGCCAGCGCCTCCTCGGCGCGGTTGCGCAGCCGTGTCAGCGGCGTCTTGAGGTCATGGGCGATGTTGTCGGAGACCTCCTTCAGCCCCGTCATCAGCGCCTCGATGCGCTCGAGCATGGCATTGAGATTTTCCGCCAGGCGATCGAGCTCGTCGCCGCTGCGGCCGACCGGCAGCCGGCCGGACAGATCGCCCGCCATGATGCGCTTGGTGGTGCCGGTCATGGCGTCGATCCGGTGCAGCACGCGGCGGGCGACGAAGATGCCGCCGCCGATGCCGAGCACGACGACGACGAGGATCGACCATTGCGCGGCCTTGGCGACGATGCCGAACAGCCGCCGCCGCTCCTCGAGGTCGCGCCCGACCAGCAGGCGGAAGCCGTTCTCCATCTCGGTGACCTTCACGAGCGCGCGGTGATCGGTCTTGTCCTGGTCGTCGAGCCGGCGATAGGCGGTCTCGGTCCAGCCCTGCACGCTCATCACGCCCGGTGCCAGCGCGCCGACATTGCCGGCGAGCATCTGCCCGTTCGGCGCCGTCACCAGATAGAGGTTGGCACCCGGCCGCAGCGCACGATTGCCCATGGTGCCCAGCAGGCCGCGCAGGCCGCGGCGGTTGTAGATGTCGGTGATCTCGCTGATCTCGACATTGACCGTCGTCGTGATCTGCTCGGTGATCAGCCGCCGCGTGTTCCAGGCGAAGTAAGCCAGCAGCGAGGCGGCGAACAGCGCGAACAGGAACAGGTAGACCAGCGTCAGCCGAAACGCCGTGGTCCGGATCAGTTTACCGAATGCCGTCACGGATCATATACCCCGCGCCGCGGATGGTATGCAGCAGCGGCCGCTCAAAACCCTTGTCGATCTTGGAGCGCAGCCGCGAGATGTGGACGTCGATGACGTTGGTCTGCGGATCGAAATGATAATCCCAGACATTCTCGAGCAGCATGGTGCGTGTCACCACCTGCCCGGCATGCTTCATGAGATATTCGAGCAGGCGGAACTCGCGCGGCTGCAAGGTCAGCTCGTCCTTGCCGCGGGCGACGCGATGGGAAAGCCGATCGAGCTCGAGGTCGCCGACCCGGTAGGTCGTCTCCTCGGCCGGGCCGACATTGCGCCGCGACAGCACCTCGACGCGCGCGAGCAGCTCGGCGAAGGAATAGGGTTTCGGCAGGTAGTCGTCGCCGCCGGCGCGCAGGCCCTTGATGCGGTCATCGACCTGGCCGAGCGCCGAGAGGATCAGGACCGGCGTCCGGTTGCCCTTGTCGCGCAGACTGCCGATCAGCGACAGGCCGTCACGCTTCGGCAGCATGCGATCCACAACCAGCACGTCGTAGTCGCCGGACTCGGCCATCGACAGCCCTTCCTCGCCATCGGAGGCGAGATCGGCGATATAGCCGACTTCGCGGAATGCCTTGACCAGATAGTCGGCTGACTCACGGTCGTCTTCGATGATCAGGATGCGCATTTGCGGAGCGATTGCGGTCACGGGAATTGGCCCTCTGTCAGCATGACGCGGCCGGCCTGCACATGCAAGACGACCGCGCATATTCTCGATTGCTTGAAAAAAGTGGGCGGTGAAGCTGGGGGGACCTCACCGCCCTGAGACCTTCCGACAGAGGGGGGCATATTCCATCGAAAGGCAACGTAGGGAGCGAGCAAGGGGCCCGCCCCCCGGAAAGCGCCGTCGGCGGGGGCGACTGATGCCGGCGACGCCTTCCAACTCATAGATAGTTATCCCTTCGCCAGCGGCACTGCCACAAAGCGCGACGAACCGCCGCTCTTCACGCGCATGAGAACGCTGTTCTTGCTGTCATTGCGCGCCGCGGTGATCGCATCCCGCACTTCACCGGCGGTGCCGACGGACTTGCCGGCGACCTCGAGGATCACGTCGCCTTCCTTGAAGCCCCGCTCAGCGGCAGCACTCTTGGGATCGACTTCGGTCACGACCACGCCATCCTTGCCGGCGCCGGCCACGCTGTTGGCGGGCGCGACGGTGAGGCCGAGCTTCGGCACGTCGGTGCCGCGGGACGAATTGCCCTTGTCGCTCTTGTCGGTGTCAGCCTTGGCCTCCAGGTTGTTCGGCAGCTGGCCGAGCGTGAGGTTGACGGTCTTGTCCTGACCCTTGTGCAGCACGTTCAGCTTCACGGCGTTGCCGGGCGCGAGGCCACCGATGGTGCGGGCGAGTTCGCGCGCATCCTTCACCGGCTCGCCATTGACGGCGGTGATGACGTCACCGGATTCGATGCCGGCCTTGGCCGCCGGGCCGTTGGCCTGCGGTTCGGCAACCAGCGCGCCTTCGGCCTTCTTCATGCCGAGGCTGTCGGCGATGTCGGAGGTCACCGGCTGGATCTGGACGCCGATCCAGCCACGGCTGACCGCGCCCTTGTCCTTCAACTGGGCGACGACGCTCTTGACGGTCTGGGCCGGGATCGAGAACGCGATGCCGACGCTGCCGCCGGACGGCGAGTAGATCGCCGTGTTGACGCCCATCACCTCACCGGACACGTCGAACGCCGGGCCACCCGAATTGCCCTTATTCACGGGCGCATCGATCTGGATGAAATCGTCATACGGGCCGTTGCCGATGTCGCGGCCGGAGGCCGAGACGATGCCCGCGGTCACGGTGCCGCCGAGGCCGAACGGATTGCCGACCGCCAGCACCCAGTCGCCGATGCGTGGCTTGGTTTCGGAAAGCTTGGCAAACTGGAAGTTGGAGCCGCCCTCGACCTTGATCAGCGCGAGGTCGGTGCGCGGATCGGTGCCGATCACCTTGGCGGAATAGGTCTTGCCGTCGTCGGTGGTGACTTCGACCTTGTCGGCGCCGTCGACGACGTGATTGTTGGTCACGGCAAAGCCGTCAGCCGAGATGAAGAAGCCGGAACCCTGGCCCGTCACCACGCCACCGCCGCGCGGTCCACCGCGCAGGCCCGGGGGCAAGCCATCCGGACCGCCGAAGCGGCGGAAGAAGCGCTCCATCGGCGAACCCGGCTGGAACGGCGAATCGTCATTGTTGTTGCTGTCATCCTTCGCGACCTTCTCGCGAATGTTGACCTTGACCGAGATCACCGACGGTTTCACGCGCTCGACGATGTCGGCAAATCCGACCGGCTGCTGAACCTTCTTGACCTCGTTATTGACCTGCGCATGCGCGGGCGTCGTGAACAGGTCGGCGGGGTTGTGCGAGGGGCTGAAGCCGTAGGTGGCGGCACCGAGGCCGGCCACGACCGACGCCATCAGCGCGAGTTTGCGGGCAGAGAACAGCGAGCGCTTCGGCGCCTTGTAGGATGGAAGGGTCGAGAGGTCGGGACGGTCGGTCATGTCTTGAAATCTCCAGGGGCCAGAATCATTGGTGCCGGGGCAAGCACCTGATGGGTCTGAACATGGGGTCATCAGCCTTACGGCGCGCTGGCTGCGGAATTAAACTTTTGTAATCGAGGCGGCCGCCGCTGCGGCAGAATAGCGCAGGTAAATAAAGGACTTAAAAGGGAACTAAAGCGGCTTGTCCGGCGCGGATTCCGCCGCCAGCAGGCGTTCCAGCCGCGCCTGCTCGTCGGACGTCAGTCCAGGGGCGGAATCGCCCCCGCCGGCGGCCGGATTTGCCTTGCGCCGGCCGAGCCGCCAGAGCGCCAAGCCGCCCAGCAGAAGCGCCAGCGGCGGGGTCAGCCACAGCAGCAGCGTGTGCTCGTTGAGGCGCGGCTTCAGCAGCACGAATTCGCCGTAGCGGGCGACCAGGAAATCGATCACCTGGGCGTCGCTGTCGCCGGCCGAGATGCGTTCACGCACCAAGAGACGGAGATCGCGCGCCAGCGGCGCCTCCGAATCGTCGATCGACTGGTTCTGGCAGACCATGCAGCGCAGCTCCTTGGAGAGCTCGCGCGCCCTCGCCTCCTTGGCCGGATCCGCCATGACCTCGTCGGGCAGCACCGCTCGGGCCGGCGTCGCACCGAGCATCAGGACCGCGGCAAGCACGGCGGCTGCAAGCGCGCGCGACCGCATCACTCGGCCGCCTGCAATGCACGCGCCGCTTTCGCCGGCTTCGGCGCGCCGACCCGCAAGCGGCGGTCGGACAGCGACAGCAGACCACCGAACGCCATCAGCACCGGGCCCCACCAGATCATCAGCACCAGCGGCTTGTGATAGATGCGCACCGCGATCGCGCCGTCGGCCGAGGTATCGCCGAGCGAGATGTAGAGCTGGCTGGCGCCGCGCGTCATCAGCGCGGCCTCGGTCGTCGAGGCGCCGCGCGTCGTGAAGTTGCGCTTCGACGGCGTCATCACGCTGACCTTCTCGCCGTCACGCGTCACGGTGAATTGCGCGACCATCTCGCGGAAATTCGGACCCTGCCGCGGGTTCAGGCCGTCGAGCCGCAACTGGTAGCCGGCGACGCGAGCGACGTCGTCCGGCTTCATCGCGCCGATATATTCGCTGTTCCAGGTGGTCTCGCAGACGATCCCGATCAGCGCGACGCCGAGACCGGCATGCGCAAACGCAGTTCCCCAAGTCGCACGCGGCAAGCCGCGCGCGCGGCGCAACGAGAGCGACAGCGGAATCCGGAACAGCGCGATGCGCTCGGCGAGATCGCACAGCGCGCCCATGATCACGAACACCGCCAGTCCGATCGCGAGCGGCGCCAAGGTCGCGCCGCCATAGGTCCACGCCAACACCAGCGCCATCGCAACCAGCGCGACGATGCCGGCCACCATCAGCCGCTGCGCCGCGCCGAGCAGATCGCCGCGCTTCCAGGCCAGCAGCGGCCCGAACGGCACCGCGAGCAACAGCGGCACGAACAGCGGCGCGAAGGTGAAATTGAAGAACGGCGCGCCGACCGAGATCTTCTCGCCGGTCAGCACCTCTAGCGCCAGCGGATACAGCGTGCCGATGAACACGGTCGCGCAGGCGGTGGTGAGCAGCAGATTGTTGAGCACCAGCGCGCCTTCGCGCGAGATCGGCGCGAACAGCCCGCCCTGCTTCAGCGCCGGCGCACGCCAGGCATACAGCGACAGGCTGCCGCCGATGAAGACGAACAGGATCAGCAGGATGAACACGCCGCGTGTCGGATCGGTGGCGAACGCGTGGACCGAGGTCAGCACGCCGGAGCGCACCAGGAAGGTGCCGAGCAACGACAGCGAGAAAGTCAGGATCGACAGCAGGACGGTCCAGACCTTCAGCGCGTTGCGCTTCTCCATCACCAGCGCCGAATGCAGCAGCGCGGTGCCGGCAAGCCACGGCATCAGCGAGGCGTTCTCGACCGGATCCCAGAACCACCAGCCGCCCCAGCCGAGTTCGTAATAGGCCCAATAGGAGCCCATCGCGATGCCGAGCGTCAGGAAAATCCACGCCATCAGCGTCCACGGCCGCACCCAGCGCGCCCAGGCGGCGTCGATCCGTCCCTCGAGCAGCGCCGCCACCGCGAACGAGAACGAGATCGAGAAGCCGACATAACCGAGATAGAGCATCGGCGGATGCACCGCGAGGCCGATATCCTGCAGCACCGGATTGAGGTCGCGTCCCTCCAGCGGCGGATTGGCGATGCGCAGGAACGGGTTCGAGGTGATCAGGATGAACAGATAGAACGCGCTGGCGACCCAGGCCTGCACCGCCAGCACATGCGCGCGCAGCGACAGCGGCAGATTGTTGCCGAAGGCCGCGACGAGGCCGCCGAACAGCGCCAGGATCGACACCCACAGCAGCATCGATCCTTCATGGTTTCCCCACACGCCGGTGATCTTGTAGAGCAGCGGCTTCAGCGAGTGCGAATTCTCGTAGACATTGGCGACCGAGAAATCCGAGGTGACGTGCAGCGTCACCAGCGCCGCGAACGACGCCGCGACGAACAGCAACTGGGCGAGCGCGGTCGAACGCGCGACGTTCATCAGCGCCGCATCGCGCCAGCGCGCGCCGACGATCGGCACGATGGACTGGATCAGCGCCAGCCCGAGCGCGAGCACCAGGGCGTAATGTCCACTTTCGGCAATCACCGCACGGCTCCCTGTGTCGGCGCCGCGGAGGCGCTCGGCGTATTGCTTGATTTGGCGCCGTAATCGTCCTTCCAGTGGCCCTGCTTCTTCAGGGCGTCGGCGACGTCCTTCGGCATGTAGGTCTCGTCATGCTTGGCGAGCACGGTGTCAGCACGGAACACGCCGCCCGCGTCGAGCGCGCCTTCGGCGACGACGCCCTGCCCCTCTCGGAACAGATCCGGCAGGATGCCCTTGTAGGCGACCGGCAGCGTCGCGCCGCCGTCGCCGACGGTGAAGGTCACGGCGAGATTGTCGCCGCGCTTGAGCGAGCCCTGCTCCACCAGGCCGCCGAGCCGGAAACGCTTGCCCGGACCGAGATGCTTTTCGGCGACCATCGACGGCGTCGAGAAGAACACGATGGAATCGCGCAGCGCGTTCAGCACCAGGCCCGCGGCGATCGCGAGCACGACGAGCGCGCAGCCGATCAGTGTCAAACGCCGTTGCTTCCTGGTCATGTTCCATCCTTGCGCATGACATCCTCCGAAAACCGCCGCGCACTTTTCGGCGTCATGCTCTATCCATCCAGCCCGAGATTCTTCAGCCCCTCATTGAGCTGACGCAACCGGTCCGCATCGTTGGCGACCGCCTGACGGGCATCCGCGAGCGCGCTCATCGCCTTGTCGCGCTCGCCCATCACGAGATAGGCGCGGACCAGCCGCAGCCAGCCCTCGACGTCGTCGCCATTGGTCTTCAGCCGCGTCGCCAGCCGATCGACCATGCCTTTGATCATGGTGCCGCGATCGGCCTCGCTCATGTCCCTGGCCGCAGCCACCGCACTGTCCGGCAGCGCCGGTGCGCTCACGCCACCGGGTGCGCTGACGCCGCCGGGCACGCTTCCGCCGACCCGCACGAGCGCGGCCTGCACCAGCGGCCGCCATGGCGCGTCCGATGGCCCCTTCGCCAGCATCTTCTGCCAGAGCGCAGCGGCATCAGCCTTGCGGCCGTCCTGCTCGGCGGCGAGACCGAGGAAATAGTTCGCCTTTGCATCGTCGCCGTTCAGCGCGACCGCGCGCTCGAATTCCGCCTTGGCGTCCGCGGTGACGACGCCGCCGGCAGTCCCCATCAGCGCCTCGCCGAGGTCGGCGCGGCGATCGGCGCTGTCGCCGGCATAGGTGATGGCGTTGCGATAGGCGCGGACGGCGTCATCGTAGCGGCCGAGGCGCGACAGCACCGGCGCCAGCACCGTCCAGCCGCGGCCGTCGGTCGGGTTCTTTTCAAGGTGCGCCTCGACCTGCGCGACCAGATTGGCGAGCGGCTGGTTGGCGTCGGCCACCCGGCCGCGCTCGGCGAGCGGAAAGTCGCCAAGCCGCGGCGAGCCGAGCGCGAGATAGAAGCTCGAGGCAATCACCGGCAATCCGACCAGGCCGACGATCGCGGCAGTGCGCCGCAGATTGAGGTTGCCTTGCACCGGGGTCTCACGTCCGCCCTGATCGGCGGCGGCCAGCAGCCGGCGGCTGATCTCGACCCGTGCGGCATCGGCCTCGGCGGCGCCGATGATGCCGGCGGCCATGTCGCGGTCGATTTCAGCGAGCTGGTCGCGGTAGACCACGACCTCGCTGCCGCCGGTATCCGCGCGCCCGCGGCGGCTGAGCGGCCACAGCACGGCAAAGATCGCCGCGACCGTCATCAGCGCGAACACAAACCACAGCGTCATCAAGCGGTTCCCGGATGGAACGGCGGCTTCCGGCAAGCCGCCTTAGAATCGCTTTACACTACCGGCGGCGAGCCCGGCAATTGACAATTGCTGGATCGGCGGAAGGTCGAAATCAGGCGGTTTCCGGTGCCGTTCCGGCGGTATTGCGCCGGCGTCTCCGGGCGAAGGCGCGCACGACCAAAATATCGAAAACAACCCCATGCAAAGTAGCAGGCGGTCGCCGGTGCTCGATTGACGGTGTCGATTGACGGTTGACACGTCGGGCAACTCAGTGCCACACTTCCATTATTCCGAAATAGCGCAAATGCCTATCATCCCGCCGTGGCGGGGCTCGTCGGCTTACCGTCGAACATGCTCGCGAATTGCGCGGTCTCGCTACCCCGCGCGCGACGACTTGCGCTCGCCGGTCACGGCGTTTTCGGCGGCCCGGTTCATCAGGGAGGCGTAGTCGTGGCCGAACAGCACCTCGCAGAAGCGGATCGCGGCCTTGACCTGCTGCTGGCGGAACGCCCGGACCCGGGCGTCGCCGCCGCGCAGCGACTGCACCAGCCCTTCGGTCGACTGCTCGACATAATGTTGCAGGTCGGAGAAAGTCCGCAGCGTCACCTCGTTGATGGCGAGCTCGCTGGCATAGGTGCGGCACACCGCGACGAAATCGATCAGCGCGGCGGCATCCTCGACCTCGGTCGCATCGATCTTGGCCCCTGCCGTAATGTCCTTGTCGGCGCGCTGGCGCAGGATGCGGCGGACCCGGCCCGGCACGCTGTCGATCTCCGATTGCAGCGCGTTGGAAGTATCGGCGCGGACCGAGGTGAGCTGGCGGCCCCAGGTGGAATCGTTGCGCAGATCGAGCTCGGTGCGCAGGCCGCGGACGCCGTCATGCAGGGTCTTGAGCTGCTCGCCGACATAATCGAAATGCCCGCGCCTGATGTCGGTGCGCAGGCGGGCCGCGACGAACGACAAATCATGCAGCGCGATGGTGACCGCGATGCCGTAAGGCGTCGCCGCAACCCGCAGTTCGTCGTCGGAGGCCGCCATCTTGATGGCGAGACGGATGATCTGCCATGGCGCGGCGAGCCGCTGCGCAATCAATGACAGCGCAAACGGCAGCAGTTGCGGCGTCTGCAACGACGGCAGCTTGAGCGCCTCCATCGCGGAGGCGATCTGGGAATCGGCAAACACCCGGATCTGGCTCGGCAGCCGGCTGCCCAGGGTTTCCAGCGCTTCGCGGGCCTGCAGAACGAGGCCGATCGGCAGCAGGTCCTCGACCACGTTTGGCGGGCCGACCCGCGACAGCGCGCGCTGGCGGTCGTCCTGGCTCGGCGCCGCGATCTTGAGGATGGCGTCCGCGGCGGCAAGCTGGAACTTGCGCGCGGCGGCCTCCATCGGACCGCTCTCCGTGGCCGCGGCCAACGCCGCCTCGAACGCGCGAGCCGCTTCGGGCGCGCCCTCGCGGGCCAGCCATTGCCAGATCGGCAGCAGCGAGGCGCGCCGGATCTGGCCCGCTCGCGTCGGGAAATTGGTCTCGGCGAGGAACAGCTCGAGCGGCCGGAACAGCAGCCGCGCCGGGTCGTCGCTGCGCGGCTGGATCTGCTCGTCCTCCTCGGCCCCGCGCACGATCTTGCGCAGCTGCTCGAGGACCAGATTGGCGACGGCGACGTCATCGCCGCGTTCGACGGCGCGCTCCAGCTCACGCATCAGCAGCGCCTGCGATTGCGGCGGAAGCTGCGCGAGATAATCCCTCAGCCGCTCGGTCGATTTCTGGCTCATGCCCGGTCGTGAAAGCTTGGTGCCCGGCAAGCGCCGCAGCCCGTCCGCCCGCAATGATAGCGGCGGGCGCGTTAAGAAGCCGTTTAGGAAGAATGGCGGCGCCGAGCCTCCCAAGGCCGACTAGTCTTACTGAGTCAGAAAGCCGCGATCTGGAGGGTTGAGAATCGCATATTAAGGGAGATTCAACGTGGTCGAGG
>NZ_JAUMTJ010000030.1:0-105196 GCF_032654765.1 Bradyrhizobium sp. 33ap4
CCTCGACCACGTTGAATCTCCCTTAATATGCGATTCTCAACCCTCCAGATCGCGGCTTTCTGACTCAGTAAGACTAAAGCGCGATGGGATTGGGTTGAATCATCATCGCGCTTTAGCTCCTTGTTTGAGCATGATCTTTTCGGAAAACCGCTTCGCACTTTTCCGGATCATGCTTTGGACTCTTGTTGTGACGCGTTTTCTTCACACGAACCGGTATCCACTTCGCTCGAAAACGCTCTAGAACTTCCGCACCAGGTCCGGAGTGATCTCCTTCAGGCTGCGGATGCCGAGCAGCGCGAGGTCGCGGTCGATCTCGGCATGCAGCAGCGAGATCGCGCGCGCCACGCCGGCCTCGCCGGCGACCACGGCGGCATAGAGGAACGGCCGGCCGATCCAGACGAAGTCCGCACCGAGCGCCAGCGCCTTGATCACGTCGGTGCCGCGGCGGATGCCGCCATCGACCATCACGGTCATGTTGCCCTTCTGCGCCGCGATCTCCGGCAGCGTGCGCAAGCCGGAGACGGTGTAGTCGAGCTGGCGGCCGCCATGGTTGGAGACCATCACGCCGTCGCAGCCATGCTCGCGCGCCAGCCGGGCGTCTTCCGGCGCGATCAGTCCCTTCACCACGAGCTTGCCGCGCCAGCGCTTGCGGATCAGCTCGACATGCTTCCAGGCCAGCTGGTCGCGGCTGCCGATGTTGCGCATCAAATTCTTGGACAGCACCGGCGGGCCCTGCTTGGCGTCCATGTTCTCGAAATGCGGCATGCCGTGGTTGAACACGGTGCGCGCCCAGGTGTTGAGCAGCCAGTCGGGATGGGTGATGGTGTCCCAGAACACCCGCGGCGTGATCTCGAGCGGCACCTGGAAGCCGTTGCGGATATTGTTCTCGCGGTTGGGCGGCACCGGCACGTCGGCGGTGACGACGAAGGTGTCGTAGCCGGCCGCTGCGACACGGTCGACCAGCGGCTCGATCCGCTCGGGAAGGCCGGCGAGATAGGCCTGGTACCAGGCCGAAGGATTGGCGGCGCGAACGTCCTCCAGCGTGATCAGCGAGGAGGCCGACAGGATCATCGGAACGTTGGCGGCGGCCGCGGCGCGCGACAGCACGATGTCGCCGCGATAGGCGCACAGCGCGGACGAGCCCATCGGCGGAATGCCGAACGGCGAGGCGTAGGTCTTGCCGAACAGCGTCGCGGTCTGGTCGCGGCCGGAGACGTCCTGCAGCACCCGCGGCACGAAGCCGTATTCCTCGAACGCCCGGCGATTGTCGGTGCGGGCCATATCGGTCTCGGCGCCGCCGGAGATGTAGCCGTAGAGGAATTTCGGCAGCAGCCGGCGCGCCTGCGGCTCGAAATCGTCGAGCGTGAGATAGCGCCGCAGATGCCGCGGTACGGCGGGTGCAGCGCGGTTGACGGTTACGGGAGGCGGAGAGGGGGCTGCGGTCCGGTCGTGCACGTTGAGCGTTTCCGTTGTTCTTGGTTCTTGGTCGGAAGGCCAGACTAGAGCATGATCCGGAAAAGTGGATACCGGTTTTCCGAAAAGATCATGCTCAAACAAAGAGATGAGATCATGATGCGATTCCATTGGAAACGCATCATGATCTAGCGCCTGCCGGCGGGCCCGACAAATTTCTCGTTGAACTTGTTGACGGACTGGCTGACGTCGCTGAGCGTCTTGCGGGTCTCGGCGATCATGGCGGTGGATTTCTTGTCGAAGCTCTGGATCAGCTCGCGCAGCGAGATCACGGTCGGCAGCAATTCGCCGCCATATTTGTCGCTGCCGAAGCTTTTCAGGAACTTGTCGGCCGAGTTCATCTTGGCGTCGACCGCGCTGATGCCATCGTCGGCGGCGTCGATGAAGCCGGCGATCAGCTCACCATTGCCGGACAGCGAATTGGTGAAGTTCTCGAGCCCGAGCAGCGAGTCCTTGATGTCGGCCTCGTTCTCGCTGATGACGCGGTCGACATTGCGCAGCGCGACCCGCAGCTTCTCCTGAATCCCCATCGTGCCTTCGGCGTCGGCCGTCAGCTCGGGAATGCCGTCGGCGCCGAGCGTCGGCGGCGGCGCATCGTCGGTGCCGCCGGTGAAGGAGATCGAGGCGATCCCGGTCAGGCCCTGGAATTCGAGGCCGGCCTGGGTGTCCTTCTTGATCGGGGCGTTGCCTTCGATCCGCGTCATCGCCACCACGCGGTGCCGGTCGAGCCTGATCGAGACCACCTCGCCGATCCGCACGCCGGCGAAGTTGACGCTGGCGCCACGGCGCAGGCCGGAGGCCGAGCCCTCGAAGATGACGCGGAACGGCACCATCCGCTTGATGCCGGCATAGCGCTGATAGCCCAGCCAGCCGCCGAGCGAGCCGGCGATCAGGGCCAGCGTTAGGGTGCCGATCAAGAGATTGCTGGCGCGCGCCATGCGTAAAACCCGTCTGCGAAGCAGACCCTAGGAGATAGCGGATTTGCCGCCGATAGTCACCGCGGGCTTTCCTTACCTCGCCCCGCTTGCGGGGTCGAGACGAGCGAAGCTCGCTCTTAGAGGTCGGATCGCATGCAGCGCAGCGGAATGCGGTCCGGGTGAGGGGAGTCTCCGCGCATTCGTCTCTCGCCGTCTTCGCGGAGCGAGCCCCTCACCCCAACCCTCTCCCCGTAAGAACGGGGAGAGGGAGAGGAGAATTACGCGCTCTGCTTCCGCGATGCCGCGAAGACGCCGGCCAGCACCAGCGCGAAGCCGATGAAGTGGAAGGCCTGCGGATGCTCGCCGATGAACACGATCGACATGATGGTGCCGAACACCGGAACCATGTGGAAGAACGGTGCGGCCCGGTTGGCGCCGATCAGCTGCACACCGCGGTTGAAGCACAGATAGGCCAGTGTCGAGGGGAACACCGCGACATAGAACAGCGACAGCAGGTTGTTGATCGTAAGCTGCATCACCGGACGCGTGCCGAGTTCCCAGATGTAGAGCGGGATCAGGACCAGCGCGCCGCAGCCGAAGGTGAAGGCGGCGACCGACAGGCCGTGGATCTTGGGCCGCTTCAGGGTCAGCACCGAATACAGCGCGAAGATCACCAATGCGACGATGAAGATCAGATCGCCCTTGTTGAACTCGATCTTCGACAGCGTCGTGAGATCACCGTGCAGCAGGATCACCAGCACGCCGGCGAGCGACAGCAGCACGCCGAACAATTGCGCCAGCGTCAGCCGCGCGCCGAGCAGGATCAGCGACCACAGCGCGACCACCAGCGGTGCCGCGGATTGCAGCAGCAGCGTGTTGAGCGCCTGGGTGTGCTCGAGCGCCCAGTATTGCAGCGTGTTGAAGGCGCTGATGCCGGTGATCGACATCAGCACCATGATGCCGAGATTGTTGCGGATCACCGGCCAGTCGCGGACGAGGTGCTTCCAGGCAAACGGCAGGATGATCAGGAATGCCGCCGACCAGCGCAGGAACGACAGCGTCACCGGCGGAATGTGGCCGGCGGCGAGGCGGCCGACGATCGCATTGCCGGCCCAGCATGTCGCGGTGATGCAGAGCAGCAGATAGGGCTGGTTGGCGATCCAGGAGCCGGCCGCAGGCGTTGATGTGGTGGAATCGGAGGCAGACATGAAGAGGGCCCGGGTTCACGACGCCGCGGCCTGCCCGGCTGGCACCGCCGGGCCGGTATGGATCTCCCCGGCTCGGATCACAGACACGGATTTCGTCATTCCATCAATGGGGATAGACGCATCGCGACCATGCGCGAAGACCCCTTCACCAAGGCAGCATGGCGGCGCCTGGCCGGGCCAGCCCCGCGCCGGTCGCGCAGGGGATCGAACATTTGGTCCTAGCCGGTCTCCGGCGGCCTGGTTTGGCGCTTGACGATCTGCTCGGCGAGCTCGATCAGGATCCGCTTGGTGTCGGGGTCCTGCACGTCGCGAAACACCCGCAGCATGCGCAGTTCGAGCAGGGACTGCAGCGATTCCGCTGTCTGGCCGGCCTGCGCCGGCGCTGCCGTGACCGGCCGGCGATTGAGGATGTCGGCGGCGATTCCGAGCATCTCGGCGACCGTCGCCAGGCGACCGGTATCGATCTTCACCGTGCCGTCGACGCCGTTCTTTTGCAGGGAGGCCCCTGCGCACAGGATCTCGGCGAGATCCGCCTGTGACAGCCCGATTGCGCGCCAGCGCGCCTGCACCAATTGGTCGATTTGGTCGTCCTGTGATGTGCTCATGATGCGTTCAGACCATCTCCAGCTAGGTCCGTGGACAGCATTTCCGCTACAAAAGTTGGTAGCAAATGAACCGGCGGTTCGTCGCGATGGGACTTCTACGGATCATCGGCTGGACAACGGGTCCTGCCGTACCGGGCAACGTGCAGGATGATCGGCGCCTCGACGCCGGCCGGGCAGTCGCGCCGGACGGGCACCCGAGTGCGCACCCTGGTCTGGGATGCTCGCATCAGCGTCATCCGGCCACGGCCCTTATTATCAAGACCGTGCGCGAATGCAATCAGGGGGCGATCGGGAAGATGAACCCAACCGGATGTGTGACCGCGCCACATATCGCGGTGTCTGGTCCTGGCAGGGCGATGCGGTCGGCATGGCGGCAGCCCCGCCATGGCTGCGCGGCGCCGCTCACAAATCGATGATTCCGAGCGCGATGCTCTTGGCCACCCCATGGGTCTTGTTGGATGCCTCGAGCTTGCGCAGCGCCTGCTTGATGAAGCCTTCCACCGTCTCCGGCGAAATGCCGAGGATCTGCGCGGTGTCGGCCACGGTCTTGCCGCGCGCCGCCCAGGCGATCACTTCCTTCTCCCGCCCGGTGAGCTTGATGGTTTCGGCGGCGTCCGCGGGCTTGAGGATGGTCGGCGCGTTGCGCTGGTCGCGGTTGACGATGTCCATCGCCCGCTGCACCCAGTAGATCATCAACAGATGCAGTTCGTGGCGATGGCAGACGAACAGCTTGTCGAAGTCGCGCGGCTCGTCCTCCCAGAAGAACACCGTCGAGCTCGAATGCACCGCGCCGAGCCGGTCGCGATAGTGGAAGGGAACGACGAAGCCGTCCTTGAATCCGAACTCCCGGGCGGCATCCATCGTCTTGACCTCGGGCGGTCGCTTGCGTCCGCTTCGCTCCGGCAGCTTCAGGCTGCTCCAGCTGAACGGCGTGTTGGTACGTCGTGACCGCGCCAGCGCCGGATCGGCATGAACGAACTCGTTCTGCACATACGCCCGCTTCCAGGCATCGGGAAATGTGCCGATATGATAGGGCAGATCAAGGTCGGGCCGGCCGGCATCGACAAAGGCAAAGCCCGAGAAGCCGTAATTCTGGACAACGCGATGCAATGACGAGCTGAGCTCGTCGATGGTATCCGACGCCTCGATGGTCGAAATCGCGTCTACCAGGCCCATTGACGAAAACCCCCGGTTTTAGGGGGTACCACAGTTAACCCCTTTCGTTCCAGATGTTCCCGCATTTGGAGGAAGGGACAAATGCTTCATTCATTGGACGGCTACCACGCCCTCATTACCAGGGAAGAGCTTGATCCGGCGCATGTCGGGGCGATGTTGCGGCTGCGCAAGCGCCTGTTCGTCGACCATTGCGGCTGGCTTCTGACCACGGTCGGGGATATCGAACGCGATCAGTTCGACTGCTGGTATACCGAGCACTGCCTGTTGTTCTCCGGCGTCGAGCTCGTCGGCGGCTTCCGGGCTATCCGCACCGATTATCCCTATCTCACCAAGTCGGTCTTCCCGCAGCTTGCGCTGCGTCGCTTTCCGACCAGCCGCGACGCCTGGGAGATCAGCCGTTTCGGCGTGCTGCCGAACGTTGCGAGGTCGCAGGCCGCACGCGTGAACTACGCGCTGATGTTCCGCTTCGCCGAGCTGCGCGGAGCGAAGGCGCTCGTCGCGTTGGCCGACCTCTCCTATGAGCGTTTTCTCACCCGCATGGACATCCGCACCCGCCGCTACGGCCCGCCGCAGGTGATCGGCAATGATCGCATGGGGCGCCCGCTGACGGCGCTCGCCGGAGAAATCCCGCTCGGTCTCGCCGCCAATCCCGGCCTGACCAAATTCCTCGACCTTGGACGGCAATTGGAGATCCACGATGCTTCACATGTTCTCGGACGTTCGAGCATTCCAGCGTGATCCGCTGCGTCTGCTGCTGACGCGCGGCAACGAGTCCGCGCTGGGGCTGGTGCCGTTGCAGCTCGGTCCTGCGCCGGTGTTCCTGGTGAACGATCCCGATCTGCTGCGCCCGATCCTCAAGGCGCCGGAGACCGACATCGGAAAGGGCAAGCTGATCAAGAAGCTGACGCCGGTGCTCGGCCGCAGCTCGCTGATGCTGAGCGGCGAGGAGCACAAGCGGCGCCGAGCGGTGCTGCAGAAGCACATGGCCAAGGGCAGCGTCGAGAAATTCCTGCCGCATATGTGCGCCGAGATCCGCGCGGTCGGCGCCAGCCTGGCGCGGCTCGGATCGTTCGATCCGCACCATGTCACCGCGATGCTGGCGCTGCGGACGATCTGCGTCGCGATCTTCGGCTCCCAGGTGATGTCGTCCGGCGACGAGGAAGCCCTGGTTCAGGCGGTGGGCGCGATCGAGGACGATCTTGCGGAAGAGATGTTCCGCGCGTTGCCGTTCGGTCCGGTGGCCTGGTATCGGCGGCGCAAGAACCGGATCTGCGCCAAGCTTGCGATGTCGACGGTGGTGCAGCGCCTGCGCCGCAAGGCCGGCTCGAGCAGCGCGCTGCGCGATCTCGAGGCGCTCGGCCTGACCGATCGCGATCTCGAGGACGAGATCCTGACATTGCTGCTGGCCGGCCATCACACCACGGGTTCGACCGCGGCGTGGATGTTCTACCAGATGGCCGCCGATCCCGCCCTGATGGACGAGATTGCCGACGAGGCGGCGGAGTGCCTCGGCGACGACGGCGAACTGCGGCTCGACGCGGTGAAGCGCGCCAATCTGAGCGCGACGCTGGTCAAGGAGGTCTGCCGGCTCTACCCCAGCGCCTGGTGGTTCTCGCGCGAGGTGATGCAGCCGGTGACGATCGGCGGGCGCGACCTCAAGGTCGGCACCTCGCTGTTGATCTGCCCCTGGCAGCTGCAGCGCGATGGCAGGCATTTCGAGGATCCGGACCGCTTCCTGCTGACGCGGCGCTACAACACCGACGCCTACATCCCGTTCGGCGCCGGTCCGCGCGCCTGCGCCGGGATGGGGGTTGCGATGCTCGAGCTGCAACTGCTCGCGCTCGAGATCGCCGCGGCCTATCGCTTCACCGGCGTCAGCCCGAATCCGGCGCCGTGGCCGAAAGCCTCGGTGACGCTGATTCCCCCGCCGATGACCATCGACATCGAAATCCGCGAGATGCGCCCGCGCATCCCGCATCTCGGCGACGAAGCCGAGCATCTGCCGTACATCCCAACCGTGGGTGCGGCGTCCATCAGCACACTACAATCGGTATCCCAATGACGACTCAGCTAACAACGGCCAGCGCCGGGCAAAGGGCCATGGATCAAGTGCAAGTGCGCAGTTTGCGCGACGTCATCGCTGTCTTGATCGAGCAGCGCAGCATCGTGAGGGCGGCCGGCGCAAGCTTCGCCGCGCATCTGCTCGACCTCGCGATCATGCAGCTGAGGCTCAACGTCAACGATATTACGGCGGAGGAATTATCCGGCCTGTCCGACTTCGTCGGCGCGGAGTTCATGAGGGACAAATCCTCGCATTGATCGCGGCGACCGGTCTTCGGATCAGTCTCGCGCAGGATTCGTCTTGCGCAGGATCAGTCTTGCGCAGGATCAGTCTTGCGTCGCCACCAGCGCCTTCATCGTGGCGCCGGCGGCAAGCGCGGCATCGTTCGGATCGATCTCGATCTGCAGGCCGCGCTGGCCGCCATTGACGAAGACCGTGACGTGGGTGAGGGCGGTCTCGTCGATCGCGGTCGGCACCTTCTTCTTCTGGCCGAACGGGCTGATGCCGCCGACATGATAGCCGGTCAGCCGCTCGGCATCGGCCGGGCGCATCATCCTGGCCGACTTGCCGCCGAGGGCGGCGGCAAGTTTCTTCATGCTGACC
Organism: Bradyrhizobium sp. 33ap4; assembly: GCF_032654765.1. Taxonomy (NCBI): domain Bacteria; kingdom Pseudomonadati; phylum Pseudomonadota; class Alphaproteobacteria; order Hyphomicrobiales; family Nitrobacteraceae; genus Bradyrhizobium; species Bradyrhizobium sp. 33ap4. The sequence continues at coordinate 8,045 of NZ_JAUMTJ010000030.1, forward strand.
TCGCAGTCGGACGGCACCACGGCGCAGACCGGTTTGCCGTCGACCTCCGCCATCAGCGTCTTGAGCATGCGATTCGGGTCGACGCCGAGCGCCTCGGCCGCCTGCAGCCCGATGCTCTCGGCGCTGGAATCGTAGACATAGGTGTGAAGCTTGAAGGCAATGCCGAGCTTGCGCAGCGCCATCGTCGCTTGGGTGGAATTGGGCATGGACCCTGCCGGTTAATCTAGGTGAATGATCGCCGTAATAGGAGCTGCGATCAATCCACAGCAGGTCCGGCGTCACGTTGCCGTAACATTAAATTCCCGCCAGCCCGGCGCGGCCGGGCGCAGCATGGAATTTAATGGGGATATCAAAGGGTTGTAGGTCGTCTAAAAGGCGTAAACGAGCCCCTTCTTGCTTGCGCAGCCGAGCCGCTTCCTTTATCCGGTAGGCGCCTTGCGTGCGCGCGGCCGGGCGCCGCGATTTAGGCTGGGCATATCAATGCAGGTCGCTGTGGGCGGACGCGTTTTCGCCGCGATCATGGTCTGAAACACCTGAAGGGAACATCTTCGCAATGGCCAATGTTGTCGTCGTCGGCGCCCAATGGGGTGACGAAGGGAAGGGCAAGATCGTCGACTGGCTGTCGGAACAGGCCGACATCGTCGTGCGCTTCCAGGGCGGCCACAATGCCGGCCATACGCTCGTGATCAATGGCGAGACCTACAAGCTGGCGCTGCTGCCCTCCGGCGTGCTGCGGGCGAACAAGCTCGCGGTGATCGGCAATGGCGTGGTGTTCGATCCGCAGGCCTTCCTCGACGAGGTCGCCAAGCTGAAGGGGCAGGGCGTGGCGGTCGGACCGGACAATCTGCGGATCGCCGAGAACGTCACGCTGATCCTGCCGCTGCATCGCGAGCTCGACGCCTTGCGCGAATCGTCCAACGCCATCACCTCGATCGGCACGACCCGCCGCGGCATCGGCCCGGCCTATGAGGACAAGGTCGGCCGCCGCGCCATCCGCCTGATGGACCTCGCCGACCTCGACACCCTGCCGCACAAGATCGAACGCCTGCTGGCGCATCATAATGCGCTGCGCCGCGGCCTCAACCTCGCGGAGATCGACGGCAAGAGCATCCTGAGCGAGCTGTCAGCGATGGCGCCGAAGCTATTGCCCTATGCCGAGACGGTGTGGCGGCTGCTGGACCTCAAGCGCCGCGAGGGCAAGCGCATCCTGTTCGAGGGCGCGCAGGGCGCGCTGCTCGACGTCGACCACGGCACCTATCCCTATGTGACGTCGTCCAACACGGTGGCGGCGCAGGCCGCGACCGGCACCGGCCTCGGCCCGGGCGCGGTCGGCTATGTGCTGGGCATCTGCAAGGCCTACACCACCCGGGTCGGCCAGGGTCCGTTCCCGACCGAGCTGAACGACGAGATCGGCGAGGAAATCGGCCGTCGCGGCAAGGAATTCGGCGTCAATACCGGGCGCAAGCGCCGGGTCGGCTGGTTCGATGCCATGCTGGTGCGACAGACTGTCCGCACCTGCGGAATTGCCGGGCTGGCGCTGACCAAGCTCGATATTCTCGACGGGTTCGACAGCATCAAGGTCTGCATCGGCTACAAGCTCGACGGCAAGGAAATCGACCATCTGCCGGCGGGTGAGGGCGCGCAGGCCCGGGTCGAGCCGATCTATGAGATCATCGAGGGCTGGAAGCAGCCGACGGCCAATGCGCGGTCCTGGGCGGATCTGCCGGCCCAGGCCATCAAGTACGTTCGCCGGGTCGAGGAATTGGTGGGGTGTCCGATCGCCCTGCTGTCCACTAGCCCGGAACGTGAAGATACTATTCTGGTACAGAATCCGTTCGAGGCTTAACGGGATATTACCTATATCCCTCCAATTGTGTGGAAATGGCTGACTACTACCCGCTGATCGCCCGTGCCATCGCCGGATTGGACCCCAACGCCCCCGGCGAAGCCCGCCGTGCGCTGTATGCGCGGGCGCGAACGGCGTTGATCCAGCAGCTCCGCGGCGTGCAGCCGCCGCTCTCCGAGTCCGAGATCACCCGCGAACGGCTGTCGCTGGAAGAGGCGGTTCGCAAGGTCGAGTCCGAGGCCGCGCAGCGCGCCCGCGAGGCCTCCCGCCCCGGCGGCGCTGCCGCTGTCCGCGGCAGCCGCGCCAATGCCCGGCCGCCCGAGCCCGGTCCCGCCGACACTGCCGCGCGCCCGCGGCCCCCGGCCGAACCCCGTCCGCCGCGCAATCTGCGCCCCGACGCGCCGCCGCCGGCCCCGCCGCGGCCGCAAAACCCGCCGGTCCCGCCCGAGACCCAGGCGCCGCCGGTCCGGCCGGGCCCGCCCCGCCGCGGTCCGGAAGGCGCGCCGCCGCCGGTGCCGCCGGCCGCGCCGGGCGTGCGCGGCTTCCGCGACATCACCGCCGATGCTGACGATCTCGGCCGTGCCGCGGCGCAAGCCAGCCGCAACGCGCGCAAGACCTACGCCAACGTGCCGTCGCCCTCGCCGGAATTCGATCGGCTCGAGCCGAGCCTTGAGAATCGCGGCGGCGATCCCGAGGCGCCGTATTCCTACGACGAGTCGATCGAGGAGGCCGAGCGCTACACCCCGCAGCCGCCGCAAGGTCCGCCGCCGCAGCGGTCGCGGGCCGGCAACGGCGAGCGCGAGCCGAAGAAGCCGCCGCGCGTCGGCTCGATGTTCCCGTTCAAGACCGCGATCGTGATCGGCATCCTGCTGATCCTGGTCGGCACCGGCATCCTGTTCCGGCAGCAGGCCATGACCCTCGTCAGCAGCCTGTTCAAATCCTCGGCCCCGGTCGAGGCGCCGAAGGATGCCGCGTCGACGCCTGCGAGCAAGAAGATCACCGACCGCGTCGGCCAGCCCTCGTCGTCGGGCGAGACGGTCGCCCCGGTGGCGCAGCGCGTGGTGCTGTATGACGAGGATCCGTCGGATCCGAAGGGCAAGCAGTATGTCGGTTCGGTGGTCTGGCGCACCGAGCAGGTCAAGGGATCGGGCAACCAGAAGCCCGACATCGCCGTGCGGGCCGACATCGACATCCCCGATCGCAAGTTCAAGATGACGATGTCGTTCCGCCGCAACACCGATTCATCGCTGCCGGCGAGCCATACCGCGGAATTGACCTTCATCCTGCCGCAGGACTTCGCCAATGGCGGCGTCGGCAACGTGCCGGGCATCCTGATGAAGTCGAACGAGCAGGCGCGCGGCACGCCGCTGGCAGGGCTCGCCGTCAAGGTCACCGACGGCTTCTTCCTGGTCGGCCTCTCCAATGTCGACGCCGACCGCTCGCGCAATCTGCAGCTCCTGAAGGAGCGCTCGTGGTTCGACGTGCCGCTGGTCTACACCAACCAGCGCCGCGCCATCATCGCGATCGAGAAGGGCGCCCCCGGCGAGCGAGCCTTCAACGAGGCGTTCGCGGCGTGGGGTGAGTAGCGGCCTTAGCTCTCGCCCCGGTCGCCAGCAATGTCGTCGCCCGGCTTCGTCCGGGCGATTCCGTATCGCAGCAAGATCAGCGGCTGTTGCAGCGCATCGACGTGCAGAGCTCCGGAACATCGCCGCGACTTTCGATTTTTCCCTAGAACCGTCGCGCGACCGCGTTACACTTGGTTGACGTCGGGCAAGGGCACGCCATGAAACGCTATCTGATCTTCGCAGCCATCGGGCCGTTCATCGGCGGCTTCCTGCTGCTGCTCATGACCACCTATCAGTCCGGCTACTGGACCGAGACCAGTGGCGGCGAGGTGACCAAGCTGCTCGTCGTGTTCGTGAAGTCGCTGCAATACAATTATCTGTTCGGCATCGTGCCGTCGCTGATGTTCGGTGCGATCGACGACATCCTGATGCATGTGAGGCGGATCGCGCCGGTGGTGCGGATGCTGCTCGTTGGTGCGGTGGCGTTCGTCGGCGCGGCGTTGACCTACGCCTCGCACGGCTCCGAAAGCGGCGCGGTGCAGTTCATCCTGTACGGAATGGTCGGCTTCATCCCGGGCGTGATCACGTCCTGGCTGGCGCACAAATATGCCGAAGAGCTGCACGCGCCGGCGCAGCCGGCTTCCCAGCATTAGGGCAGGTGCTCAGTACCAAGGGAAAAGCAGAAGTCGCGTTCGGCGACTTCTGACCCAACCGCGAAATGAGCACGTCGCGATCGGACAAGGGCCGCGCTCAACGCCCGGCGCGGAATAGATCGCCCCTTGCAGTAATCGTATCAGCGCGCGTCCGGCTACCTTCACACAACTGTCACATCATCGTCATGCAAACGTAGTCCCAATGTCATGTCCGCGTTCGTCCTCGCGACCCGCGGCCGTCCGGGGCAGCGGCGATGCCGATCCCGGGCGTGCTCTATTCTGTGTTCGCGCATTTATTTCAGCCGTCGCTGCAGACGACCGGGACGTACCGATCTGCGTCCGGATTCGGGGAAAGGAATTTCGAGTGGCAGATGCAAGCTTCAGCCTTCTGACGGGCAACAGTATCGAAACGCGCCTGGTCCGAGCCGGCGGCATTATTTTTCGCGAGGGCGAGCAGGCCAACGAGCTCTTCGTGATCAAGAGCGGCTATGTGCGCATTCAGGTCGGCAACAAGACGATGGCGGATCTGGCGCCCGACACGATCTTTGGCGAGATGGCGTTGATCGACAATGAGCCAAGGAGCGCGACCGCCACGGCGCTCACGGATGTCGAGCTCGTCCCGGTCTCGGAAAAGCAGTTTCTCTTCCTCGTGAGCCAGACGCCGCATTTTGCCCTGAAGGTCATGCGGACGCTGGCGCAGCGGCTCAGAACCATGAACAAGGGCGTCTACTGAAGCGAGCATGGCGGAGCCTCGAAGTAACAGGCCTTGAAGGTGACACAGTGGTAATGTGACGCAACTTGAACCGCCTGCCTGCGTTACCATGTGATGGCCATGACCGAGGACGACATCTTCACGCCCCACGCCGCGCGATCGCGGCCACCCTTTGGCGGCGCGCAGGCGCGCGGTAAGGTCATCGACCAGGACGGGCGCGAACTCGCCGATGGCCCGCTGCATCCGCAGTTCCAAGGTTTTCAGGGAGCCTTTCAGGAAGGCTTCCAGTTCGACTTCCGCAACTCCACCGCCAATCCGTTCGGCAATCTGACGCGCGAGGAGCGGCTCGCGCGGCTGGAGATGATCGCAAGGCTGCTCGACGTCGCGTTCATCGTGCCGGGCACCAAAGTGCGCTACGGCATCGACGGGCTGATCGGCCTGATCCCGGTGGTCGGCGATATCATCACCACCGCGATCTCGCTATGGCTGGTGCGCGAGGCCCGGTTGCTGGGCGCGCCCTGGCACATCACCGCGCGGATGCTCGCCAACGTCGCCGTCGACGGCGTGATCGGCATGGTGCCGGTGGCGGGCGATGCCTTCGACGTCATGTTCCGCGCCAATATCCGCAATGTGCGGATGCTGCGGCGCTGGCTCGACAAGCAGCCGAGATTGTGACCCTCAAAAACAAAAGCCCCCGGAACGATCCGAGGGCTTTTCGTTGAGCGAAGAGCAGAAAGCTTATGCGGCGTCAGCGTCGGTCTGGCTGGCGGCCGGGCGCGGACGACGCGGCAGCGGAAAAGCCTCGCTCTCATAGAGCGAGCGGATGCCGTTCTGGTCGAAACGGGCTTCCTCGACCTGGAGATAGGCGCCGTTCAGCGAGTCCGCCGGCAGCTGCTCCATCGCGAACTGCACGGCCTCGGCAGCGGTGCCGAAACGGCGGTAGGCGAAACCCGCCCGCTTCTTCTTGCGGATCGCGGCGGGGAACAGTTCGGCGGATGTGTTATAGTTGAACGGACGCAGGGGACGCATGGTCGACGACCTCTTGTGTTCTTTTCAGTTGGCGTTGCGAAAGGGATTTTGGGGGACGGCGGCCTATTATCGGCGGCGCGCCGTACATGTCATTTCGACCCCTAATATAGGCCTCTTTGACAAAAATGCGACCCCAGAAGAGCCCCTGACAGGGCACATGCTGAATCCGCGCATAGCACCGGCACCAGCCAGATAAGTCATTTTGTTTCAATAACTTATGGCTCTCAAATCTTGTCGAGCCAGGCTAGGATCGCGACCACGATCAAAATCACCCCGAAAAGGCCCATTCCGGAGTGGCCGAGGCCATAGCCATAGCCGCGAATTCGGCCGCTATAGCCGCCCAGCAGGATAATCAGCAAAAGGATGATGAGGATCAGTCCAAGCGACATGGCGCCCTCCTCAGAACAGGCGGCAGCCGCACGGCGAGACGCCTACGGCCCCGCGAACACCGAGCAAAGCACATTCCGGCCTGCGAGTCGTTAAGGCCGTCAGCCGATCACGAGGATGTTGCCGGGCGCCGGAGCCAAAACAAAGCCCCACGCGACTGGCCTGCTGGTCGCGTGGGGCGCGGCGTGGTGGGCGCCGTTACTTCTTCTCGTCGAGCTTCAGCGCCGCCGAGTTGATGCAGTAGCGCAGGCCGGTCGGGCCGGGGCCGTCGTTGAAGACGTGGCCGAGATGGCCGTCGCATTTCGAGCACAGCACCTCGGTGCGGATCATGCCGTGGCTCATGTCGCGCTCCTCGTCGACATGGCTCTCGACCGCGGGCTTGGAGAAGCTCGGCCAGCCGCAGCCGGAATCGAACTTCTGGTCGGATTCGAACAGCGTCTGCCCGCAGCCGGCGCAGACATAGGTGCCCTTGCGGGGATCATGCTCGTATTCGCCGGTGAAGGGCCGCTCGGTCGCTTTCTCGCGCAGCACGGCGTACTGCATCGGCGTCAATTCCTTGCGCCACTCGGCCTCACTCTTGCGGACCTTGCCGTCGGTCTTGGTATCGGACATGGAAACTCCCTTGTTGGTTGTCATTGCGAGGAGGGAAGCGACGAAGCAATCCATCTTTCCGCTTGCCGCGGCATGGATTGCTTCGCTTCGCTCGCAATGACGGGAAGCGTCGCCTCAGTTGGTGACCTTGGTGCTGCCCACCAGCGTCGGCTTCTCGATGTAGTTCTCCGCGAAGATCTTCTTCAGGTTCTCGACCTTCGGGATGTCGTTATAGGCAATATAGGGTTGGTTCGGGTGCAGCGTCAGATAGTCCTGGTGGTAGCCCTCCGCCGGATAGAAAGCCTCGAGCGCGCCGACCTTCGTGACGATCGGCTTCTTGTAGACCTTGGCGGCGTTGAGCTGGGCGATATAGGCGTCCGCCACCTTCTTCTGCTCGTCGCTGGTGGTGAAGATCGCCGAGCGATATTGCGTGCCGGAATCGGGGCCCTGCCGGTTCAGCTGGGTCGGGTCGTGCACGACGGAAAAGAAGATCTGCAGGATCTTGCCGTAGGAGATCTTCTGCGGGTCGTACTTGATCTCGACCGATTCCGCATGGCCGGTGGTGCCGGTCGAGACCTTCTCGTAATCGGCGCTTGCCTTGCTGCCGCCGGAGTAGCCGGACACCGCGCTGACGATGCCGGCGGTGTGCTGGAATACGCCCTGCACACCCCAGAAGCAGCCGCCGGCCAGCACTGCGGTCTTGATGCCGGATTCCGGCGCGCTCGCGGCCGGCGCCGGGATGATCACGGCGTCCTCAGCGGCAAGCGAGGGCGCAACGGCAAAAGCTGTGACGGCCAGCGCGCCGATCGCGGCGGCGCACAGCGAGAGGCGGCTGAGGGAGCTTTTGGGCATGGGTTCCTCGTGGGGTCGCAAGTGGGGCCAGTCTAGAGCGGGAGCCGGCATTGGCCAATCAGGCCGGGTGGCTCCGACGCTTCAAAATACGGGCGAGGAGGCGTTTTGTTACGGCGCCGGCCACACGGTTTCGTGAGGGAAATGCTGGGGATATAGCGCAATCTCTCCTCCCGTCGTCCCGGCGAAAGCCGGGACCATAACCACAGGATTGAATTGTTAGAAGGCTGTGGCCCCAGCGTCGTGCAACAATGACCTTCGGTGGTTATGGGTCCCGGCTTTCGCCGGGACGACATCGGGTATGTTGCGTCATCGAGAGTCATACATTCACGGTCTCTCAGGATGACGGGTCTACAAGTGCGCGGCACGTCACACCACCACGCTCAGCCGCTTCGCCGCCCGCGTGATCCCCGTGTAGAGCCACCGCGCGCGCGAGTCCTGGAAGGCAAAGCTCTCGTCGAACAGCACGACGTCGTCCCATTGCGAGCCCTGCGACTTGTGCACGGTCAGCACGTAGCCGTAGTCGAACTCGTCATAGGGCTTGCGCTGCTCCCACGGCACGCCTTCGACGCCGCCGTCGAAGCACTCGCCGCGCACCGAGACCTTGGTGACCTTGTAGCCGAAATCCTCGTCCGGCATCACGCGCATGGTGATGATCCTGGATTTGGACTGCGCGCGCGCCTTGACCCGCCACAGGCCGCCGTTGAACAGGCCCTTCTTGCGGTTGTTGCGCAGGCAGACCAGCTTGTCGCCGGCGACCGGCAGCGGATCCTCGATGTTCTGCCGCTGCCGCACCCGCATGTTGTAGGCGCGGCGGGTGTTGTTGCGGCCGACCAGCACCTGGTCGGCGCTCATCACGCGGTCCGGATCGAGCTCCTTGCGTGACACCACCTCGCTCTCGCCATGGCGGCCGATCTCGAGCTCGCGACCCTCGCGGATATCCATCGACATCCGCACGATCGGATCGTCCTGCGCCTGGCGGTGCACCTCGGTCAGCATCGCGTCGGGCTCGGCATCGGTGAAGAAGCCGCCGCCCTGGATCGGCGGCAATTGCGCGGGATCGCCGAGCACCAGCAGCGGGCAGTCGAACGACATCAGATCGCGGCCGAGCTCGGCATCGACCATCGAGCACTCGTCGATCACGATCAACTTGGCCTTTGATGCCGGCGCGTCGTCCCAGAGCTCGAAGCTCGGCTGCTCGACGCCGGACTCGCGGGCGCGGTAGATCAGGGAATGGATCGTCGAGGCGCTGTCGCAGCCCTTGTTGCGCATGACGAGCGCCGCCTTGCCGGTGAAGGCCGCGAACTTCACCTCGCCGTCGACGCCTTCGGCGATGTGGCGGGCGAGCGTGGTCTTGCCGGTTCCGGCATAGCCGAACAGGCGGAACACCGGCGGCGTGCCGTTCTGGCCGGGCTTGGCCTTCAGCCAGTCGGCGACGGCTTTCAGCGCAGTGTCCTGATGCGGCGTGAAGATGGTCATGGGCTTTCGGAAGAGTGAGCGCGCGACCGATAGCGCCGCGACTCAGGCCAGCACAAGCTAAACATTCATGCGTTCCGATCAAGCCGTCTCCCGCTGCGCGGAATTGGGGTTTCGCCCCCGAGGCTAGACTTGATCCGGAGCGCCACTAGACTGCCCCAAAACAACAAGCGGTCGAGACCACGATAACTGGTCAAAGAAGCGACCTTGGGAGTGACTCCATGAAATTCGGCATCTTTTACGAGCTGCAACTGCCGCGCCCCTGGAACGACGGCGACGAGCTCAGGCTCTACCAGAACGCGCTGACGCAATTGGAAACCGCCGACCGGCTCGCTTACGACTACGCCTGGGTCGTGGAGCACCACTTCCTCGAGGAATATTCGCACTCGCCGGCGCCGGAATCCTTCCTTGCCGCCGCGAGCCAGCGCACCAAAAACATCCGGCTCGGCCACGGCATCTTCCAGCTCACCACCAATCATCCGGCCCGCGTCGCCGAGCGGGTCGCGGTGCTCGATCTCTTGAGCAACGGCCGCTGCGAGTTCGGCATGGGCGAGAGCGCCTCGATCACCGAGCTGACGCCGTTCGGCCGCGACATGGAGACCAAGCGCGAGGTGTTCGAGGAAGCCGTGCAAGCGATCTTCCCGATGTTCAGCAAGGTCGGCACCGAGCATCACGGCAAGTATTTCGATATCCCGCTGCGCAATGTCGTGCCGAAGCCGGTGCAGAAGCCGCATCCGCCGCTCTGGATGGCATGCTCGCAATTGCCGACCATCGAACGCGCCGGGCAGAACGGGTTTGGCGCGCTCGGCTTTCAGTTCGTCAGCGCCGAGGCGGCGCATGCCTGGGTGCACGCCTATTACAACGCGATCACCAAGCGGCTGAAGAAGCTCGCCGACTACGAGATCAATCCGAACATGGCGCTGGTCTCGTTCTTCATGTGCGCGAAGACCGACGAGGAAGCGCGCCGGCGCGCCGACGGCGCAACCTTCTTCCAGTTCGCGCTGCGCTATTACGGCCAGGCCCAGAACCGGCAGCGGCCGGCGCCCGGCACCGTCAACATGTGGAACGAGTATAACAAGTGGAAGCGCGACAAGCCGGAGGCGCAGGAGGCTGCGCTGCGCGGCGGCCTGATCGGCTCGCCGGAGACCTTGCGCAAGAAGCTGCGGCGCTTCCGCGCCTCGCATATCGATCAGGTGATCCTGCTCAACCAGGCCGGCAAGAACACCCATGAGCACATCTGCGAGTCGCTCGAGCTGTTCGCGAAAGAAGTGATGCCGGAGTTCCAGCACGATCCCGAGCACGATGCCTGGAAGAAGGGCGTGCTCGATGGCTCGATTAAGCTCGAGGAGATCGACACCCAGGCGTTCACGGACCGCTATGGTAAACTCGCGGTCAATGTCGGCTCGAAGGCAGCAGCTGCGGGCTGATCAATTAATGCGCAGCCGCCTCGCGATCGCGTGAAGAAAATAATTCGCTACACGCGCTCGGAGCTTTAAAAGAAACGGCACGCGCGATGCCTGCACCGAAGTGCGGGCATCGCTATTTTTGTGCGGTGCTCGACAGCTTCATTCGCGCGCCCCATCATCCTGACATCGCATGATCGTGCAGCGCGATAGCGCGCTTGATCGTCAGGAGAGTTTGGAATGAAGCGTCGTGAGTTCCTCCAGCTGTCGCTCGTCACAGCCGCCGCCGCTGCGCTGTCACGCGGTGCGAAGGCGCAGGCGGACGCGAAGGAAATTCGTATCGGCTACCAGAAGAACGGCGTGCTCGTTATCACGCGCCAGCGCGAGGCCTTGGAAAATCATTTCAAGCCGCAGGGCATCGGCGTGAAATGGATCGAGTTCTCCTCGGGCCCGCCGATGATGGAAGCGATGAATGTCGGCAGCGTCGATTACGGCGCGGTGGGCGATTCCCCGCCGATCTTCGCGCAGGCCGCCGGCGCGGCCATCGTCTATGCCGCGGCGCAGCCCATCATCAACGGCTCCGGCATCCTGGTGCCGCAGAATTCGGCGATCGCGTCAATTGCCGATCTCAAGGGCAAGCGCGTCGGCTTCACCAAGGGATCGAGCGCGCATAATGTCGTGATCCAGACGCTGGAGAAGGCCGGGCTCACCTATGACGACATCACGCCGGTCTATCTGACGCCGCCGGACGCCGGTCCGGCCTTCGCCAATGGCGGCATCGATGTCTGGGCGATCTGGGATCCGTATTTCGCGATCGCCGAGACCAAGCAGAACGGCCGCATCCTGGTCAAGACGCGCGACATCACCAAGACCAACTCGTTCTACATCGCCAACCGCGACTTCGCCCGCAATCGCGGCGCGATCCTGCAGCAGATCGTCGATGTCACGACGTCGAGCGCGGCATGGGCGCAGGCGCATCCCGACGAGGTCGCCAAATCGCTGGCCGCCGTCACCGGCGTGCCGCTCGATATCCAGACCATCGCGGCGAAGCGGGCGGGCTTCTCGGTCGGACCCGTGACCGACGACATCATCGCGACCCAGCAGGGCGTCGCCGACCGCTTTTTCAAGCTCGGCCTGATCCCGAAGCAGATCGCGATCCGCGACATCGTCTGGCGCAATCCCCAGACCTGATCGGCGCGCGTTTGGTCATTTCCAATGCAGAGGATAGTCCCATGATGCGTTTATTTCGACGCTGGATCGCCCGCGCGGTGCTGTCGCTCAGCATCGTCGCCGCAACCGTCAGCGCCTCCTACGGCCAGGAGAAGGTGGTCCGCATCGGTTACCAGAAATATGGCAAGCTGGTGCTGCTCAAGAGCAAGGGCTCGCTCGAGGAAAAGCTGAAGGCGGTCGGCACCAAGGTGGTGTGGACCGAGTTTCCGTCCGGGCCGCCGCTGCTCGAGGCGCTCAATGTCGGCGCGATCGATTTCGGCAACACCGGCGAGGCGCCGCCGATCTTCGCGCAGGCCGCCGGCGCGCCGATCCAGTATGTCGCCTATGAGCCGCCGGCGCCGAAGGGCGAGGCGATCCTGGTGCCGAAGGACAGCGCGATCAAGTCGGTCGCTGACCTGAAGGGCAAGAAGGTCGCGCTGAACAAGGGCTCCAACGTCCACTATCTGCTGGTGAAGGCGCTGGAGAAGGCCGGCGTCAAATATTCCGAGATCGAGCCGGTGTTCCTGGCGCCGGCCGATGCGCGCGCGGCGTTCGAGCGCGGCGCCGTCGATGCCTGGGTGATCTGGGATCCGTTCCAGGCCGCGGCGGAGGCTGCGACCGGCGCCCGCACCGTCGCCGACGGCACCGGCATCGTTGCGAACTATCAGTTCTACTTCGCCTCGAAGAAATTCCTGCAGGCCGATCCGAAGATCGTCGAGCTCGTGCTGGCGCAGCTGAGCGAGGTCGATGACTGGGCCAAGGGCGATATCCACGCCGTTGCCGAGCAGCTGGCGCCGAGCATCGGCCTGTCGGTGCCGGTGGTCGAGGTCGCGTTGAAGCGGCAGGCCTACGGCATCAAGCCGGTCACCGATGCAGTGGTCGCGGACCAGCAGCAGGTCGCCGACACGTTCTTCGCGCTCGGCCTGATCCCGAAACAAATCAAGATTTCCGACGTCGCATGGAGGCCGGGCACGTGAGCAACCCAACCAACGCCAACATCCTCTGGTTCCTGCCGACCCACGGCGACAGCCGCTATCTCGGCACGTCGATCGGCGGCCGCGAGGTGAACTTCAATTATCTGCGCCAGATCGCGCAGGCCGCCGATCAGCTCGGCTATTACGGCGTGCTGCTGCCGACCGGGCGGAGCTGCGAGGATTCCTGGGTGGTGGCCTCGGCCGTCGCGCCCTGGACCGAACGCCTGCGCTATCTCGTGGCGGTGAGGCCCGGCCTGCAGTCGCCGAGCGTCGCCGCACGGATGACCGCGACGCTGGACCGGCTGTCGAACGGCCGCCTTCTGATCAACGTCGTCACCGGCGGCGATCCGATCGAGAACAAGGGCGACGGCATTTTCCTCGATCATGACGAACGCTACGCGGTGACCCGCGAGTTCCTCAACGTCTACAGCGATCTGCTGGCGGGCAAGACCGTCAATGTCGAAGGCAAGCACATAAGGATCGAGGACGGCCGCCTGCTGTTCAATCCGGTGCAGTCGCCGCGGCCGCCGCTGTATTTCGGCGGCTCCTCGGATGCCGGCATCGACGTCGCGGTCGACACCGTCGACAAATATCTGACCTGGGGCGAGCCGCCGGCGCAGGTCGCCGAGAAGATCGCCAAGGTGAAGGCGGTGGCGGCGCAGCGCGGCCGCAAGCTCTCGTTCGGCATCCGCCTGCATGTGATCGTGCGCGAGACCAACGCGGAGGCGTGGCGCGCCGCCGACGAGCTGATCCAGTACGTCACCGACGACACGGTGGCCGCCGCGCAAAAGATCTTTGCGCGGATGGATTCGGTCGGCCAGCAGCGCATGGCGCAGCTCCATGGCGGCCGCCGCGACCAGCTCGAGATCAGCCCGAACCTGTGGGCCGGCGTCGGCCTGGTGCGCGGCGGGGCCGGCACCGCGCTGGTCGGCGATCCCGAGACCGTCGCCGCGCGGGTCAAGGAGTATCAGGAGATCGGCGTCGATACCTTCATCATGTCGGGCTACCCGCATCTCGAGGAAGCCTATCGCTTCGCCGAATTGGTGTTCCCGCTGTTGTCGCTGGCGCAGGGCGGCAACGTGACGCCGATCCGCGTCAACACCGGGCCGTTCGGCGAGACTATCGGCAACGACTACCGTCCGCAGAAGCAGGCATCGCAATCATGAGTCTCATCGACAGTCTCCCGCGCCGCAAAGCGTTTTCGAGCGAAGTGGATGCCGGTTCCCGTGAAGAAAACGCGTCAAAACAAAAATCTGGAGCTCCGTTCCGATCCCATCGGAACGGAAACAGCTCCAGCGCGCCGAAACTCCCGAAGGTCGATGGCTTGATCCCCTGGATCGTGCCGCTGGCGATCGTGCTGGTGTGGCAGCTTGCCTGCGTCACCGGCTACGTGCCCTCGCGGGTGTTGCCGGCGCCGACTGACGTCGCGGTGGCGGGATGGAAGCTGCTGCTGTCCGGCGAACTGGTCCGCAACATCTGGGTCAGCTTCTGGCGCGCCTCGATCGGCTTCTTGATCGGCGGCGGCATCGGCTTTGCGTTCGGTCTCGCCAACGGGCTGTCGCAGCTGTCGGCAAAACTCACCGACACCACCTTGCAGATGGTGCGCAATATTCCGCATTTGGCGCTGATCCCGCTCGTCATCCTGTGGTTCGGCATCGACGAGTCGGCAAAGCTGTTCCTGGTTGCGCTCGGCGTGTTCTTCCCGATCTATCTCAACACGCTGCACGGCATTCGCACCGTCGACCCGCAGCTGATCGAGATGGGCCGCATCTACGGTATGACCGACGGCGAGCTGTTCCGCCGGGTGATCTTCCCCGGCGCGCTGCCCTCGATCTTCGTCGGCCTGCGCTTCGCGCTCGGCATCATGTGGCTGACCTTGATCGTCGCCGAGACCATCGCGGCCTCGTCGGGCCTCGGCTACATGGCGATGCAGGCGCGCGAGTTCATGCTGATCGACGTCGTCGTGCTCTCGATCCTGATCTACGCCTTGCTCGGCAAGCTCGCCGACAGCGCCTCGCGGGCACTGGAGCGGCTGACCCTGTCGTGGCATCCCGCCTTCCAGAAGAAGTGAGAATGAGAATGCAAGAAGCGCTTCGTTTCGAAACCGCTGAAGCCGAGCCGGTCGACCGCACCGAGATCGTCGTGAAGGCGCGGCAGTTGCGGCGCGTGCCGGAAGGCGCGGCCCGCGGCCTGTCGCTGACCATCCGCGGCCTGCGCAAGGCGTTCGGCGACAATGAGGTGCTGCGCGGCATCGACCTGCACATCCCGGCCGGCCAGTTCGTCGCGATCGTCGGCCGGAGCGGCTGCGGCAAGAGCACGCTGCTGCGTCTGATCGCCGGCCTCGACGCGCCGACGGCGGGAACCATCGCGTTCGGCGAGCCGCCGCGGGCGCAGGACGTCCGCGTCATGTTCCAGGAGCCGCGGCTGCTGCCCTGGGCGCGGGTGCTGTCCAATGTCGAGGTCGGGCTGGGGCGCGAGCGCTCGTCTGCTGATGCACAGGCGCGCGCCGAGCGCGCGCTGGTCGAGGTCGGACTCGGCGACAAGCGCACCCAGTGGCCGTCGGTGCTCTCGGGCGGGCAGAAGCAGCGCGTTGCCCTGGCGCGGGCGCTGGTCAGCCAGCCGCGCGTGCTGGCATTCGACGAACCGCTCGGCGCACTCGATGCGCTGACGCGGATCTCGATGCAGCAATTGCTGGAGCGGGTCTGGCGCGACCAGGGCTTTACCGCGATCCTGGTGACGCATGACGTCGCCGAGGCGGTCGCGCTCGCCGACCGCGTGCTGGTCATCGAGGACGGCCGCATCGCAGAGGATGTCACGATCGACCTGCCGCGGCCGCGCCGGCGCGGGTCGGCCGAACTCGCTGCGCTGGAGGGCGAGATCCTGAAGCATCTGCTCGAAGGCAGCGAAGACAGTCTGTGAGGTTGCCATGAATTCCATCGTCCGCAATGTTTCGATCGTATCAGCGGTTGCGGCCGCCGAATTCCGCGGCGCGATGCGTCACCTCACCGGCGGCGTCAGCGTGATCACGGCCGGTCGGGCCAAGGATATTTCGGGAATGACGGTGACCTCGGTGTCGTCGCTCTCGGTCGAGCCGCCGTCCTTGATCGTCAGCATCAACCGCGCGGCCTCGTCATGGCCGCTGATCGCACGCCATGGCGTATTCGGCGTCAATATCCTGGCCGCGGATCAACGCGACATCGCCGAGCGCTTCACCGGCAAGGGCGGCCTGAAGGGCGCGGACCGCTTCACCGGGGCCGAATGGACGACGCGGGCGTCAGGCGTCCCGCTGCTGGTCGGCGCGCTTGCCGCGGTTGATTGCGAGGTCGAGGAGACCATCGAACGGCATTCGCACGTGATCGTCATCGGCCGCGTGCTCGACGTGATCGCGTCCGAGCGTACCGCCGCGCTGGCGTATTGGCACGGCGAGTATGTCGCGCTCGACCATGAGGAAGACGCCGCACGGCTGGCTGAGGTCAGCCTGCCGTCGCGTCATGTTCATGTGCGAGGGCCGCGTTAGCGCGCCGTGCTTATCCGGATCGGACTTTAGAAAACTGCGCTCAGCGATGCCGGGCTGTCGATGATCACATTGCTGCCGCGGACGCCAGCCCATACAGCCTGGACGGTCTGAGCTGCATTGGCCAGCGGAATGCCAACGACGAGTGTGGTCGGGATACGGCCAAAGCTCGACGGGGTCTCGTTATAGGTGAAGCTTGCGACGACCGGCGAGACCGTGCCATTGACGGTGACTCCGAACACGCCGCCCGGAATATCATTGCCCGTGGCGTAGGGATTCGGAACGTTAAGGGTGATGATCGCGGTGGTGCCGACGCCCTCCGGAATCGTCAGGCTGAGGCCTTGCATCGGCGTTAAAGTCGCGGAGGTTGTGGACAGGGTGCCGCTGGTCTGCGCGTAAAGGGCCATATCACTCTCCAGTTGTCTAAGAATGTAAATGCAATAGGAGATTGAATAAGGCAACCTGCCGCAAGATTCAAGGGATGAACGGCACCGAGGCCGGCGCGGCTTGTCGGCCGTGGCGCTTTCCCAATCGGCGCATTAAATGGCGCGGATGTTTCGGAGAGGTGACGGTTCGATGAAGCGCGTGGGAACCTGGCTGCTCTACATCGTCGGTGCGATCGCCGTCGCCTATCTTGCGCTCTATGCCTATGTGACGTTCACGGGCCGCGACATCACGCCCGGCGATCCGATCCGGATCTTCCGCAAGCCCGACGCGCCCAGCTATTCGTGAGGCGAGGCAAGCGGCGGGACTTGCCGCCACCAGGGTTTCTCAGCCGGCGTTCGCCATGCGCTGATAGTCGGGCGCGCCATTGCCGGCCGGGGTGATCGGGATGCCGCCGTCGGCATATTCGTTCAGCTTGTTGCGCAGCGTGCGGATCGAGATGCCGAGGATGTTGGCGGCATGGGTGCGGTTGCCGAGGCAGTGCTTCAGCGTTTCCAGGATCAGGTCGCGCTCGACATCGGCGACGGTGCGGCCGACCAGCGCGCGGGTGACCTGCTCGGCGGCCAGCGTGGCGTGCGCGACCGCGGGCGCGGTCTTGGCGAGGTCGAGCCGGTCGCCGTCGGGGGTCAGGATCGCCTCAGCGCCGATCTCGTCGCCCTGCGCCATCAGGACCGCGCGATGGATGGTGTTCTCGAGCTCGCGGACGTTGCCCTGCCAGCGGTTCGCGGTCAGGACGCGGCGGGCATCAGTCGAGATCGGACGCACCGGCATGCCGTTGGCCTCGGCATATTTCCTGGCGAAATGCTGCGCCAGCTCGAGGATGTCGGCCGGGCGGTCGCGCAGCGGCGGAATCTTCAGGTTGACGACGTTGAGGCGGAACAGCAGGTCCTCGCGGAAGGTGCCCTCGCGCACCGCCTCCGAGAGGTTGCGGTTCGAGGTCGCGATGATGCGGATGTCGACCGGGACCGGCTTGGTGCCGCCGACGCGGTCGATCACGCGCTCCTGGATCGCGCGCAGCAGCTTGGACTGCAGCCGCACGTCCATCTCGGAGATTTCGTCGAGCAGCAGCGTGCCGCCGGTCGCTTCCTCGAACTTGCCGATGCGGCGGGCGACCGCGCCGGTGAAGGCGCCCTTCTCATGGCCGAACAGCTCGGATTCAAGGAGGTGCTCGGGGATCGCGGCGCAGTTGATCGAGATGAACGGCCGCTTGGCGCGGGCCGAGCGGGAATGGACGTAGCGCGCCAGCACTTCCTTGCCGGTGCCGGACTCGCCGGTGATCATGACGGAGGCATCCGAGCCCGCGATCTGCTGTGCCAGCTTGATTACCCGGCCCATCGCCTCGTCGCGGTAGATCAGATCGCGCGCGTCGTTGGCGACCGCGGCCAGCACCGCTGCGATCAGCTCGGGGTCGGGCGGCAGCGGGATGTATTCCTTGGCGCCGGCATGGATCGCGGCGACCGCGGCGCGGGCGTCGTTGGAGATGCCGCAGGCGACGATCGGCACGTGGATGTGCTCGGCTTCGAGCCGCATCACGAGGTCGCGGATGTCGAGGCCGACATCGACCAGCAGGAGGTCGGCGCCCTTGCCGCCGCGCAGCACGTTCATCGCCTGTTCGGCGGCCTCGGCGTGGGTCACCGAGGCGCCGTTGTCCATCGCGATCTTGGTCGCGGTCGTGAGCTGGCCCTTCAGGGTGCCAACGATGAGAAGCCGCATGATGATCTCCTGTTCGTCTGGTCGCGCAGGTCCCGCGCGTGACCGCCTGAGTTGTTAAGAGCGTTCTGCCTTGATGATTTCGGTCATGGTCACGCCGAGCTTGTCTTCCACCAGCACCACTTCGCCACGCGCCACCAGGCGGTTGTTGACGTAGATGTCGATCGCCTCGCCGACGCGGCGGTCGAGCTCGAGCACGGTGCCCGGTCCGAGCTTCAAGAGGTCGCCGACGTCCATCTTGGAGCGGCCAAGCACCGCCGAGACCTGCACCGGCACGTCGAACACGGCCTCGAGATCGGCCGCGATGCGCGCGGCATGTTCGTCCTCGTTGTAGCCGATGTCGTCGATGGTGGGCGCGTCGGCGGAGTTGAGATCGGGAAGCGGGACTTGGGTGTCGGTGTCGGTCATGGTTCAGCCCTCAATCGCCTTCAGCCGGCCTGGCGCGGGACGCCAGATAGCGCCCGACGAGTTCGTTGATCTTGCCTTCGATCGCGGCGCGTTCCAGCACGACGCCGCCATCGGCCCATTCGATCCGGCAGTCGCCGGTCGCAATCGTCGGCTCGGCCAGGATCACCAGCCGGCCCTGAAAGCCGGAATGCGCCGCCATCCGCTCGATATTGTCATGCGCCGCCTCGTAGAGCGCGTCGTTGATGCGGACCACGAGATGCGGCGTCGCCACCAGATGCGAGAAGCAGTCGGAGACCAGCGCGGTGATCTCGCCGAGCGGCTCGCGCGCGATCAGCTCGGAACAAAGCTTGCGGGCGACCGCCACCGCGACGTCCACCGCCTCGGTCTCCATCCGCGTCTCGATGCCGGCGAAGCGCGCCGCGATGCCCTTGATCGCGGTGCCGATCTCCTCCAACGCCTGCGCGGCGCGGCGGTCGCTCTCGACCTTGGCCTCGCGCAGCGCGGCCTCGTAGCCGGCGCGATAGGCCCGCGCCTCGGCGTCGGCGACCTTCTGCGCGACCTCGGCCGGCGTCGGCGCGCGTTCGCGTGCGCGGTCCGGCGCCGAGAAATCCGTGTCGAACAGGAATTTTGCGGGCGCGGCCATCAATACACCAGCTCGTCGTCGGCGCGGTTCTTGGTCAGCGTGATCTCGCCGCGGGCGGCGAGATCCTTGGCGAGGTTGACCAGAAGCGCCTGGGCCTCGTCGACGTCGCGCAGCCGCACCGGGCCCATCGCGGCCATGTCGTCCATCAGCATCTTGCCGGCGCGCGAGGACATGTTGCCGAGGAAGAAGCTGCGTACCTCCTCGTTGGCGCTCTTCAGCGCGACGCCGAGCTTGTCCTTGTCGATGTTGCGCATCAGCGTCTGGGCCGAGGCGGTATCGAGCTTGATCAAATCGTCGAAGGTGAACATCAGCGCCTTGATGCGCTCGGCGGATTCGCGGTTTTCCTCTTCAAGCGAGGTGATGAAGCGGGTCTCGGTCTGGCGGTCGAAATTGTTGAAGATCTCGGCCATCACCTCATGGGCGTCGCGGCGGCGGGTCTGCGACAGGTTCGACATGAACTCGGTGCGCAGCGTCTGCTCGACGCGCTCGATGACTTCCTTCTGCACGGCTTCCATCCGCAGCATGCGGCCGACCACGTCGAGCGCGATGTCCTCGGGCAGGATCGCGAGCACGCGCGCGGCGTGCTCCGGCTTCAGCTTCGACAGCACCACGGCGATGGTCTGCGGGTATTCGTTCTTGAGGTAGTTGGCGAGCACCTCTTCCTGCACGTTGGAGAGCTTCTCCCACATGTTGCGGCCGGCCGGGCCGCGGATCTCGTCCATGATGCCGGAGACGCGCTCGGCCGGCAGGTATTGCTGCAGCAGCCGTTCGGTGGCGTCGAAATTGCCCATCAGCGCGCCGGAGGCCGACATCCGCGAGACGAATTCCAGCATCAGGTCCTCGACCACGTCGGCCTCGACGGTGCCGAGGGTCGACATGTGGACCGACAGCTCGCGGACTTCCTCGTCGTCGAGCATCGACCAGATCTTGCCGCCATACTGCTCGCCGAGTGCGAGCATCAGGATTGCCGCGCGCTTGGGGCCGGGTAGCGGCTTGCCCTTGGGCCGGGCGCTTTGCCGGTTCGCCAGCGTCGAGAGGACGGTGGCGATGTCGTTGGCGTTGGTGGTCTGGGGTACGGCGGCCATGTCAGTTCTCTACCGGCTCGCTCAGCCATTGACGGACGATGGAGACGGTTTCGTTCGGATTGCGTTCGGCGAGCTCGCCGACCCGGTGCACGGCCTGGGCGTGGACCTGGCCCTGGATCTGGGCGACGTCGATCAATTGCGCTGCGCCGCTGCCGCTCGGGATCAGCGCCTGACCCGGCGTTGCGGCGCTCTCGGCATGGGCTTCCGCCAGCGCGGGCATGCCCGCGCCGGTCAGCGCCGGAATGACGTCGGCCGCCACGATGCGCTTGACCAGCGGGCGGACCACCATGAACAGTACGACGAGGCCGAGCATCATCATGACGCCGAGCTCGATGACGTACATCACGTCATCCTTGGTGAACTGCAGCATGCCGAGCAGGCCGGTCGGCTCGGCGATCGGCTGCGCGGCGGGCGGCTCGGCGAAGCGCAGGTTGACGACCTCGACCTGGTCGCCGCGCTTCTGGTCGAAGCCGATCGCGGAGCGGACCAAAGCGGCGATGCGGTCGAGCTGCTCCTTGGTGCGGTCCTGATAGACCAGCTCGCCTTTTTCGTTCTTGGAGTAGCTGCCGTCGACCAGCACCGCGACCGAGATGCGGTTGACGCGGCCGGCCTCGGTCACCTCGGTCTTGGTGGTGCGGGAAATCTCGTAATTGTTGGTCTCTTCGCTCTTCTTGCTCTGGTCGCGGGCGCGGGCGGCGTTGTCCTGGTTCTGGCTGCCCGGCAGCTCGTTGGCGACGGTGACCTGGCCGGAATTGTCGGCGGTGAGGCTACTGTCCTCGCGGGTCTGGGTCGAGCGCAGCACGCGACCCTCGGGGTCGAACTTGTCCGAGGTCTGGGTGATCTTGTTGTAGTCGAAGTCGGCGGAGAGCTGGACGCGGGCGCGGCCGGCGCCGACCACTGACGAGACGATGTCCTCGACCTGCTTGCGCATCCGCTTCTCGAAGGCGGCGCGGCGCTCGTCGCCGACCGCGGCATCGGCGTCGGACTGGGCGCCGTCGGCGAGCAGTTGCCCGGCCTCGTCGACGATCGAGACCCGCTGCGGCTTCAGCCCGTTGACCGCGGAGGCGACGACGTGGCGGATAGCCCGGATCTGCTGCGGCTCCAGCGCGCCGCGTACCCTGAGCACGATCGAAGCGGAGGGCTCCGGCGTCTCGCGCGAGAACAGCGGCTTCTCCGGCAGTACCAGATGGACGCGCGCGGCCTGGACGCGGTCGATAGCGCGGATGGTGCGGGCGAGCTCGCCCTCCAGCGCCCGCAAATGATTGATGTTCTGGACGAAGCTCGTGGTGCCCAAGGCATCCGACTTGTCGAAGATCTCGTAGCCGACGCCGCCGCCCTTGGGCATGCCGCCCTCGGCGAGCTTCATCCTGAGCCGCGTCACCTTGTCCTTCGGCACCATGATCGCGGCGCCGTCATTGCGCAGCTCGAACGGGATCGCCTGGCGTTCCAGCTCCTTGATGATTCCAAAGGAATCCTCGGTCGACAGGTCGGTGAAGAGGGTGGTCATCTGTGGCGTCGTGACGCGCATGATGACGAAGGCGAAGAAGCCGATCAGGGCCGCGGTGACCGCAACCATGGCCGCGAGGCGGGCCGCACCAAGACCTCTTAGGAAAGCAACCAGACTTTGCACCAACGGCCCCCAGGATTCGGCCCGCGCGGGTCCGACTGGGCAAATATTGCCTAGGGTATGGTTTCCATATGGTTAACGAAGGTTAAGGACCGCGGCAAAATCGCGGACATGAAAAAAACCGGCTTCGCAAGGCGAGGCCGGTTTTCGTCAAATGCCACAGGATCGGCGCCGAATTACTGCCGATATTGCTGGATGCGGGTGGTGCGCAGCCCGGCCAGACCGTGCTGGTCGATCGAGAACTGCCAGGAAAGGAATTCATCGACGGTCAATGTGTAGCGGCTGCAGGCCTCCTCGAGGGAGAGCAGGCCGCCGCGGACCGCAGCGACGACTTCGGCCTTGCGGCGGATGACCCACCGTTTGGTACCGGGGGCCGGCAAATCCGCAATCGTTAACGGGCTGCCGTCAGGCCCGATGACGTATTTCACCCTCGGGCGATGGGGTTCTGTCATGGCGTACTCACAAACTCTCAACCACTGAACTCGCAAGGGGTAAGCTACGCCTCCCGGTTTAAAATTTGCCTAAGCCCAAGCGTTCAATACGAATCTCGTTGGAACGGCCGGGAACATTCGGGTCTACCCGCCGGCAGGCAGACCGGCGCGCGGCGCAATTCGCGGTTCGGTGCGCTCAAATCGAGGGGCGCAGGGGACCGCGCGCCAGCGTCAGCAAGGCATCGGCGAGCGCCTCCGCGGCCTTGTTCGGCCGTCTTTTCTCGTAGATGGCGAATTCCAGATCGGGAAGTGGCGGCAGGCCGTCGCCAATTCCGAGAACGCGCAGGCCCGTGGTGACCGCGCTGAGCGGCAGCGGGGTAATGGCAAGTCCCGCGACGGCGGCGGCGCGGACGCCGGTCAGGCTCGGGCTGGTATAGACGATCTCCCAGCCGAGCTCGCCGTCGCGCAGCGCGGAGAGCGCGGCGTCGCGCGACACCGATCGTTCGCGGTACAGCGCCAGCGGCAGCGGCACGCCGGGAACGAGATCGAACGTTTCCGCCGCGGTCCACACCAGCGGTTCGCGCCACACCAGACGGCCTTTCGACGTTCCGAGCGGCCGCTTGGCGAACACCAGATCGAGCCGGCCCGCATCGAGCTGCTCGATCAGTTCGGCGCTGACACCGATCTGCACCTCGAGCTTGACCCCGCGATGCAGCGCGGCGAAGCGGCCCAGCGCCGACGGCAATGAGCCGCCGGCGACTTCCTCGACCACGCCGAGACGAACCGAGCCGGACAGCCGCGGCGCCACGAGCCGCTGCCGCGCCGCTTCCTCGAGCTGCAGCAAACGCCGCGCATCGCCGAGCAGCATCTCGCCTTCGTCGGTCAGCGCGACGCTGCGCGTCGTGCGCCGGAACAGCGGCCGCCGGGTCGCGAGCTCGAGCCGCTTGATCTGCTGGCTGATGGTTGACTGGGTCAGATGCAATTGCTCGGCGGCGCGGTGGAAGCCGCCGCAATCGGCGACCGCGACGAAGGCCCGCAAAAGTTCGAGGTCGAGCATCGATTAATCCATATCTGTAATCAATCATATTATAGAATATCGTTTCTATTATCAATTCCGCCCGCCTACCTTCGCTTCAGATGATCAAGCAAGGAGAGGCCATCATGTCGGAGACGACACCACGAACCGATCGCACGGCGCGCCTCGTGCGCGCGCGAACTGTCTGCGGCACAAACGGAAAGGTCTGCCCGCCCGACCGCGCGATCGAGCTGCTCGAGGCGGTCATCGCATCCGGCGACCGGGTGGCGCTCGAGGGCGACAACCAGAAGCAGGCCGACTTCCTGGCCGCGTGCCTCGCCGGGGTGGACCCGTCGCGGGTGCATGATCTGCACATGGTGCAGTCGGTGCTGGCGCTTCCCGATCATCTCGCGGTGTTCGAGCGCGGCATCGCCAACCGCCTGGACTTCGCCTTTGCCGGCCCGCAGAGCCGCCGCCTTGCCGAGCTCGTTGCCGCCAAGGCGCTGCGGATCGGTGCGATCCATACCTATCTCGAGCTTTACGCGCGGATGCTGGTGGACCTGACGCCGCAGGTTGCGCTCATCGTGGCCGACAAGGCCGATCGCGACGGCAATCTGTACACCGGTCCGAACACCGAGGACACGCCGACCATCGCCGAGGCCGCGGCGTTCCGCGGTGGCGTCGTCGTGGCGCAGGTCAACGAGATCGTCGATCGTCTGCCGCGCGTCGACATCCCCGGCGACTGGGTCGATGTCGTGGTGCCCGGTCCGAAGCCGTATGCGATCGATCCGCTGTTCACGCGCGATCCCGCCAAGGTCAGGGACGAGAACGTCCTGATGGCGATGATGGCGATATCGGCGGTGTATGAGCCTTATCAGGTGACACGGCTCAATCACGGCATCGGCTATGCCACCGCGGCGATCGAGCTGATCCTGCCGACCTTTGCCGCCAAGCGCGGGCTGAAGGGCAAGGTCGCGCGGAATTTCGTGCTCAACCCGCATCCGACGCTGATCCCCGCCATCGAAGCCGGCTTCGTCGACAACGTCTATTGCTTCGGCTCGGAGCTCGGCATGGAGCGATTTGTCGCCAGCCGTCCCGACGTGTTTCCGGTCGGCGCCGACGGCAATCTGCGCTCCAACCGCGCGCTGGCGCAGGTCGCCGGACAATATGCCTGCGACCTGTTCGTCGGCGGCACCTTGCAGATCGATCCCGAGGGCAACAGCTCGACCGCCACCAAGGACCGCATCACGGGCTTCGGCGGCGCGCCGAACATGGGTGCCGATCCGCGCGGCCGACGCCACGACAGCGTTGCCTGGTTGCGTGCCGGCGAGGAAGCAGGCGAGCGTCTGCGCGGCCGCAAGCTCGTGGTGCAGATGGTCCAGACCTGGCAGCCGAACGGCGCGCCGAGCTTCGTCGAGCGCCTCGACGCGTTCGACCTCGCGGCCTCGGCCGGCTTTGCGCTGCCGCCGGTCATGATCCATGGCGACGACGTCAGCCACGTGATCACCGAACGCGGTGTTTGCAACCTGTTGCGTTGCCGCTCGCCGCAGGAGCGCGAGGCCGCCCTGCGCGCGGTCGCCGGCGACACCGAGTTCGGCCGGCGGCAGGACGCCGGGACGACCGACGGCCTGCGCCGCCGCGGCATCGTGATGCTGCCGTCCGATCTCGGCCTCGACGTCGAGACGGCGACGCGCGACTGGCTCGCCGCGAAATCGATCGACGACCTCGTCACTGCATCGGGCGGCCTCTACGTGCCGCCTGCCAAATTCCGCCGCTAGAAGGAGGCTCCCATGACCCACGCCGAGCACATCCCAGGCAGTCCACCGGCCTCACTCGACAAAGCAAGGCAACTCGCCGCGGCATTGTTGTCCGAGCGCGGCGAAGCGTCGGGCGCCCTGATCGCGCGCCAATTGCAGCAGACCATGCGCGCGCTCGATGCCACCGGCCGGCACGGCTTTCAACGTTATCTGGCGAGCGCGTTTCAGCCCGACGCGGCGGCGCTGCAGGATGCGGCGAAGCGTTATCTTGCCGACGGCACCGCGGCGGCCGCGGCCGATTTGGCCGACGCCGCGGATCCGCCGCGCCAGGAGGTGTTGCGGCGGATGAACATGGCGCCCGGCGGCACGGCGAGCCTGATCGCGATGCGCAGCGAGATCGCCGGCCGTTTCGGCTCCGAACCGGAGCTGAAGCTGCTCGATGCCGATCTCAAGCATCTGTTCGTCTCATGGTTCAATCGCGGCTTCCTCGAGCTTCGCCGCATCGACTGGCAGTCGCCGGCCGCCGTGCTCGAGAAGCTGATCGCCTATGAGGCGGTGCACGAGATCAAGGGCTGGGACGATCTGCGCCGCCGCCTTGCGCCCGACCGCCGCTGCTTTGCCTTCTTCCACCCCGCGCTGCCCGGCGAGCCGCTGATCTTCGTCGAGGTCGCGCTGGTGCAGGGATTGGCCACCGCCGTGCCACCGCTGCTGGTGCAGGATGCGGATCAAGACAGCGCAGGCCTCAGGGCCGCGCATGCCGACACCGCGATCTTCTATTCGATCTCCAACTGCCAGGACGGACTGCGCGGCGTGTCGTTCGGCAATTTCCTGATCAAGCAGGTGGTCGAGGAGCTGCAAACGGAATTCCCGCAGCTGAAGCGCTTCTCCACGCTGTCGCCGATCCCGGGCTTCCGGCGCTGGCTCAGCCAGCAGCCGCAATCCGGCGGCAACGAGGTCGCGATGCTGCGCGAGCTGGAGCGCGAGGGCTGGTGGCACGACGCGGCGACCTGCGAGACCTGGCGTCCGGTCCTGATGAAGCTGTGCGCGCAATATCTCACGCGCTCGCCGGCGTCAGGAAATCGCATCGATCCGGTGGCGCGCTTCCATCTCGGCAACGGTGCCCGGCTGGAGCGGATCAATTGGCTCGGCAACACGGCCGACCGCGCGATGGCGGAATCCTTCGGCATCATGGTCAACTATCTTTACGATCACGACAGCATCGAGCGTAACCATGAGGCCTTTGCGCGCGTAGGAGAGATTGTCCGTTCACCGCAGGTGGACGCGCTTCTCTGATTTTCAACTCAGCATACAACAACGGAGCAGTAACATGATGATGAACAGACGCGCCTTCTCGACCGCCTTGCTCGCTGGAGCCGCGGCTTCACTGGTGTCCACGCGCGGCATGGCCGCCACCACGCCGCCGGTCAAGGCGCGCAACGTCGTGCTGGTGCACGGCCTGTTCGCCGATGGCTCCTGCTGGTCCGAGGTCATTCCGCGGCTGCAGGCCGCCGGGCTCAACGTCACGTCGGTGCAGAATCCGTTGACCACGCTGCCTGAAGCGGTTGCCTCCGCGCAGCGGGTGCTCGATCGCCAGGATGGTCCGACCGTGCTGGTCGGTCATTCCTTCTCCGGCATGATCGTCACCGAGGCCGGCGTGCATCCGAATGTCTCGGCGCTGGTCTATGTTGCGGCGCGCGCACCCGATGCGGACGAGGATTACACCGCGCTGGCCAAGACCTATCCGACGCCGCCAGCGAGCGCCGGCATCGTGTTCGACGGCGACGAGGGTCGGCTCGGCGAAGAAGCGTTCCTGCGCGATTTCGCCGGCGACCTGCCGGAGGCGAAGGCGAAGGTGCTCTATGCCGTGCAGCAGCCGTTCCAAAAGCAACTGCTGGCCGGCAAGACCAGCCATGCGGCCTGGCGCAGCAAGCCGAGCTACTACGCCGTCTCGACCGAAGACCGCACCATCAATCCGGATCTCGAGCGCTTCATGGCCAAGCGGATGGGCGCCACCACGATCGAGGTGAAGGCCAGCCATCTCGCGCTGATCTCGCAGCCCGACGCGATCGCGCGGCTGATCCTCGACGCCGCGCGACAGTCGAGCTGAGCGTCGGCGCCAGCCGTGCGTGGGAGAGCATCCGCTTCTCCCGCGCACGATCACGCGATTTAAAGGATATGCGCGCCATGACCGTCGAAGATGCCGCGATCGCCGGCGCGCGGCACAAGATCATGTCCGGCGGCATCGACATCCGGCGGCCGGGCGCGCTTGGTGCCGAGCGTGTTCAGCAGCGCCGCGACCGCGACCATCACAAGGACACCGGCAAGACTGAGTCCGATCTGCATCGAGAGCCGGTTCGAGATGTCGAACAGGTCGCATTGGCTGGCGAGCGCCAGCAGGACGCCGAGACAATAGATCGGCAGCGAGTTCTCGCCACAACGCCTCGCGCTGCGCAGCATCGGCGTCGTCAGTCCCTGCCAGCCCGCTGGAACGAGCCATGACACCACGATGGCGAGCGCCAGAAAATGCAGCAGCCGCAACGGGCTCAGATTCGACTTGTCCATCGGAAACAGCAAATCCGTCAGCGCCTGCGGCAGCAGCGGCGGCTTGATGCCGTGGCCCAGCGCAACGACGAGGCCGAACGCGAGATAGAGCGCGGACAGAACCAGCGCAGGGCGCGACGTCACCCATCCCTGGATCGTCCTTCCCTCGATGACGTACCATGCGCCCAGCACGACCGGAAGCTGCCAGGCCAGCGGGTTGAAGAACCAGACGCCGTCGGGCCAGGAGGGAATGCTCCAGCCGAAGACATGCACCAGCGCATAAAGCGACAGCGAAAGGCCAAGCGTCAGGTTCGGCGCCCGCAGCAGCAGCCACAGCAGCGGTGCGAATAACACGTGGCAGATCACAAAGACCGGCAGCACGTCGGTATTGACAGGGTGGAATTGCAGGACCGCGGCGTGCGCAAGCGCTGCGCCCGGACGTTCGAACAGAACCCGCGTATTGCTGTCGTCGGCGAGGCGATCGCTGCCCGCGAGGTAGACGACGATCGCGCAGGCGAGCGTCAGCAGCAGAAAGGCGGCATAAATATCCCATCCTCGCCGCAGCGAACGGCCGATCATGCCGCGCCAGCCGTCGCGCTGACGCGCTCTGCCGTAGGCCAGGGCGCAGGTGACGCCCGAGATGAACATGAAGATTTCGGCGGCATCGCAGAAGCCGTAGTTGCGCAGGGTCAGCCAGCTTCCGACGTTGTCTGGAATGTGATCGAGAAAGATCCACCACAACGCGATTCCGCGACAGACATCGATGCGCGGGTCGCGGCCGGTCGATCTGAACTCCGGCGGGGTCTCGCCGAGCAATCGCTTCGAGCTGCGGGTTCGATCGTGCATCTGTCGATCTGTCTGGCGGGCGCGCGCGGCCTCATCGGACCTAGGTCCATGAGACGCTCGGGTGCTCCGAGGCGTGCGCGTGCCGGACTAGCCTCCGGTCAACCTGTATGATTATGCGTTGCGGCTACCCGAGGGTTGGCGGCGCTTCCGCCGGCCAGCCGCAATCACGGGGACCGGGTGGATCGCTATCCTCTGACGGCGCCGCCTGCGCGACGTCGCCGATGGCCGGCAACAAATGCTGCTTTCGCATTTCGGCGAGGCGGGCGCGACAGTATTCACGATAAAGCATGTCGAATATGATGGACATGATCGAACGCCTTCTTGATCACCAGGTTGACTTTCCCACGTGACAGATTTCGACCATTTCAACCGGCGGCGATAACCGACAGTGCCGCAGGCAGTCCGACGCAACCAAAATCGATATCAGTCGTTCTACTGAATGACCTGCGCGTGGCGTCTTAGCCAGGAAACCGCGTACGGGGCACGACACTGATTTGCGCTTGCACGGAATGTTTGAAACGGATCCGATGGCAGCAATTATAAATAGAGCGATCGCGACTGCTTCTTCTTAAGAGGGAAATTTGCCGCGATTTTCATGATGTCATTATATACGTAATATTCTAATCACCAAGTGAACCAGTTCACATCAGTATCAATCACAGGCGAGCAAGACTAGCAGACCGGTAGCGTGGCTTCTTGGACTCATGCGCACGGATCGGGCGAAGACCGGTGCGTGAATCGCAAAATGCAGATACCGATTGTGGAGTGCCGCAACATTTCATTCCGACGTTTTGTGAAGGCTGGAGGTCCCCATGCCGATGGACGCAGCCAATTTCGCATCGTATCGATTTTCGACGTGCGAGCTTCCGGAACGCATTCGTATCCCGCTCTGGCGCGAGCACTTTGGCCGATGCATCGTGCACGCCGATATCGAGCCTCTATCGAACGTTTCATTCCAGGCCGATGCGTCGCTGCGATCGGTTCAGGGATTGCGCATGCTGGCGCTGAAGGGCACGTCGATGCGGTTCAAGCGTTTGCAGGCGAACCTTGCCGATGGCGATGACTCCATCGGGGTCATCTTCTGCTCTCCGGGCAGATGTCAGCTATCGCAGCGCGGCCGGGACGCCGATTTTCGCGCCGGCGACGCAATTGCAATTCTGCATTCCGAGCCCGCCAGCGTCACCTATATCGACGGGTTGCAATTCGGCCTGGCCGTGCCGCGCGAGGCGCTTGCGCAGCGCGTGACCGACGTCGAAGGTCTGGTCATGCGGCCGATTTGCCACCGGACAGAAGCATTCCGACTGTTCATCTCATACCTGAAATCGGTGCTTAAGACGAAAGCGCTGAGCGCGCCGAAGCTTCGCGATACAGTCGTGACCCATATCCACGATCTCATCGCGCTCGCGATCGGCGAGTGTGCTGCGTTGGGCGAGAGCAGCGCGAGCGCCGTCGTCGCTGCGCGGCATCGTGCTATGCTCGACTACATCGCCGCACACTTTGAGGAGCCCGGGCTCAACGTTCAAACGGTTGCGCGTGGCCAGGGCATCTCGCCGCGCTATCTGCAGCGCCTGATGGCGTCATCAGGCCCGTCGTTCACCGAGCGCTTGAATGAATTGCGGCTCCAGCGGGCGCTCAAATTGCTCACCGAGCCAGATGCCGGCCGTCGGCGAATTTCCGATATCGCGCTCGAGGTCGGTTTCTCGGATGTTTCGCATTTCAACCGTCTGTTCCGAGCCCGCTTCGGCGATTCGCCACGCGGTGTGCGGCTCGCACGAAAGGGCTCTCACTGAGCCGCCGCCCCTGATCGGGATGTGCGCGAGGTGCTGCCTAGGGGCGCTCCGGAGCGAAGGGCGAGGTGGGTTGAGGCCGGCTGCAAGTCTGGTTGGGGCAAAACCCGACGTTGGGGCGGGCCCGAGCCTCGAACGCCTCGCGGCTGTGCGCGCATTAGCTTATGTGAATCGACACAACTTATGTGAATCGAAGCGCTATGGTGGCGGCTCTGCTCCCGGAGTGGCGAGCCATTGGTCGATCTGGACGGCGCGCTCGGCCTCGCGGGCCTTCTTGAGAAGTCGTTCCCGCTCGGTGCCGGGAGGCAGATGCGAAGCCCTCGCGCGGGCCGCTTCCTCCAGCTGAATGAGGCGGTATGCGAGCGTCGTGGTTTGCTTGAAGCGATTGCGACGTTTCATGTGTGCAATTGGTGTTTCAACCCTGATGTAGGTCCGAACCGCGCTCGTCGTCGTTTGTTCCTATTGAACGGCGGGGCGTGGCCTGTCCTGGTCGCGTCCTTGAGAGCACCATGCGGCGGGCCGGCCAAGGAATGCCGGACATCGGCCGGCAGCGTCGATCTGCAGGAAGCGAGCCGAGCCGAGATGAGAACGATCATTCCCCGTCAGACGCTCGTCGAAGCCAGGGGGATGCGGAAGAGTTCGCTATCGCCCGCATCGCGAACCGAAATGAAATTGCCGTCGCGAACCATCTCCGGCTTTTCAGTGCCGATCCGGTGAGCGATGAAGCTGCCGTGATCCTGGGCGTCCTTGTCGTCGGCACAGTCGTGACCGACGACGTCGTGTGCGGGGATGTCGCCCGCGAGATGGAAGAAGTATCTGGGCATCTAGGTCAGCTTGTCCAAATTGCCGAACGGCTTCGCGGGCGGCGCGTTCTCGGCGTTCTTGATCTGCTGCGCGCCTTCCTCGGCTAGCCTGCCATCGTTGATGATCTCGGCGTTGAGCTGCTTGACCCGTCCGCCGATCCTGTCTGCAATGCCTGTCATGGCTTACCTTTGTTCGTGCTGCCGCCCGCGGCCTCTCACGACTGAAGTATCGCTCGTGGAGAATGTTCCTCCGAGGGGTGAGGACCCAGCCATCCAAGAAAGGAACAAATGACTGTCCGGAAGATTGGATCGCCAGCAACGGCCGAGGCTCAGGCCGAGCGGTTGACGCGAGAAGTTCAGTGACGAAGCGCCTGACCAGGAAAGAGCAGTTCGATCGATCGAAGATCAACATGCACGATCTGCTTCAGGTGAGATGCTGGACACATGCCCTCGGCGTGTCGCGCGAACAGCTGCGTAAAGCCGTCGAGAAGGTCGGTGACTCGGCCGTGACGGTTCGCAAGGAGCTCGGAATTCCCGAGGAATGACATGGCCACCGAACAGCAGATCCGGGACTACGCGCGGCAGCTCTGGGAGAAGGCCGGAAAGCCCGACGGCAGGGACGAGGAATTCCGGCACGCGGCCGAGGTCGAGCTGAATGCGGAGAGCGAAAGTCCGGACGCGCCAACACTGGACCAGCCGAACAAGACGTCCATTCCCGGATGAACGCCTTGGCGCGAGGAGCGCGCCGGCAACGATTGATCGGGATCCTCCGTTAGGAACATTGCCATTCTGTCGCGGTTCTCGAAACGCCGCATGGAGCGGTGAGGAGGACGTTATGAAGAAGCTGGTTCTGATTTCTGTTGCCGCCGTATTGGCGTCGACGGGCGCTTTTGCCCAGAGCACGATTGTCGGCACGACCGGTGCCGGACATGCCGCCACCGTGCAGATCGAGCCGCAATATCGCACGCGAATCCACAGCTATGTGACCGAACACAAGATCCGTCCCGTCGAGACGCGGGAGAGGATCGTCGTCGGCTCGCCTGTGCCGCGCGAGGTCGAGCTTGAAGCGGTGCCTGCCGATTGGGGTCCGTCGCTCACCAGATATCGCTATGTCTATACCGGCCAGCGCGTGATGCTGGTCGATCCCGACACCCGTACGGTCGTGCAGGAAGTCGAGTGAGGCCGCTCTGATGGCGGGCCGCCTGCAACGGCGGCGGCCCGCGCTCAGCCGGAACGTCCGATCCGCGGGGCAAGCGCCGTTCCGTCAGCGGCCATCGACCGCGTCGGCCGTCAGAGACCGATGCTGGCCACAGCCGCTTCCGCGACGCCCTTCGCGTCGAGGGCGCCGGTCTTGCCGATCTCGATGACCTTGCGGGCCACGATCTCGCAAAGCGGATCGTTGCGATCGACCAGACCCATCGAATGCAGCGCCAAGCTGAACGCCCTGTTGAAGAGCTCGATTTGCTCCGGCGTGTATTCGCCCGTCTTCAGCAAGCGATTGATCGGCATTGTCGAGCCCCACAGCAAGCAGCCAAGTGACGTGGCTATAGCATGGAACCGTCGCGATCGGCACCCGGCTTTCCCTGCGCGCCCTACAACAGTGAAGGCGGAACGAACAGCAAAGCTCGGGCAAATCATGTCGCGAGAATGCGGATGTTTGATTCACCGGCCGAACCACATATTCGGTGTCGTCCCTGCGAAAGCAGGGACCCATTACCCCAACTCTCAGTTGTTGCGCGACACTGGGGCCACGATCCCGCTTATCATCAAATGCGGTGGTGATGGGTCCTGGCTTTCGCCAGGACGACGATACAGTGTGGTGAGCGCGGTCGCCCGCTCAAAGCGCGGCTACGGATCGTGGCAATGTGCTCAGCTCGAGCCAGTCGCCCCGCGCACCACGCGCTTGATCTTGTCGGTGGTATAGGTCTGCCCGCCGATCGAGAGCAGCGGCGGGGAGGCGGTCAGGTCGACGGAGTCGACAACGCCCTGCACCTCGGTCGAGATGGCGATCGGGTTGCCCTTGGAATCCTTGCCGGTGGCGGTCAGCGTGTAGGTGCCGGCCGGCCATTGCGTGCCGTCATTGCCCTTGCCGTCCCAGACGAAGCTGGCGTTGCCCTGCTTCAGGCTGAAATTGCCGGAATAGGCGGTCTGGCCGGTCGCGCTGGTGATCGTGATGGTGGCGCTGGTGGCTTGCGGGGACACCAGATTCCAGGTCGCGGATTTGTCGAACTGGGTCTTGCTGCCGTCGACCGCGACCGTGTTGCCGACATAGACCAGCGCCTGGGTCGACTGCGCGCTCTTCTCGATCTCGATCAGCGACTTCAGCTGATCGTTGGATTTCAGTTGCTGCTCGACGCCCGCGAACTGCACCAGCTGCTGGGTGAACTGGTTGGTGTCGAGCGGGTCGAGCGGGTTCTGGTTCTGCAATTGCGTGGTCAGCAGCGTCAGGAAGGTCTGGAAATTGTCGGCGATGCCCTGCGAGGAGGTCGTCAGGCCGCTGCCGCTGCTGCTTCCAGAGTTCGTTCCGTTGCTGGTGCCCGGTGCTGAGACGACGGGCGTCGGCATGGTTGCATCGACTGCCATGGTGAACTCCTTACACTCTGATATCGACGCCGCCGAGGGCGCCGGTTGCACGGCCGTAGGAGCGGCCCGCCGCTGCGGCGGGAACGCTGTCCTCCTCGGTGACGATCAAACGATGGGCGTTCGGATTGGACTGGCCATTGTTGTTCTGGCCCGACTGCGACTGGTCGCGCAGGCTGAACTGCAATCCGCCATTGCCGGTCGAGAGGCCGGCATTGTCGAGCGCGCGCTGCAGCTGGTTGGCGTCCTGGCGCAGCATCGACAACGTTTCCGGGCGTTCGACGGTGAGATGCGAGGTGACCTGGCCGTTGCGATCGACATCGATGCGGACATCGATGCGGCCGAGCTCGGCGGGGTCGAGCCGGACCTCGAAGCGACTCTTGCCGCTCTTGGCGGAGGCGGCGATCTGCACCGCAAGCCCGCTGAGCGGCACGGCGGCGCTCTGCGCGGCGTTGGTCACGGTCAATTGTGCGGTCGCAGACGGCGTCGTCTGGGTGGTCGCCAATTGGGTCTGGAACGTATTGGGCGCCTGAGCGCTGGAATCGGGCGTCGCGAGCGGGGATTGCACAGCCGCCTGGCCGCCGACCGTCGGCGCGGCGTTGCCGTCGCCCTTCGCATCGGACTTGATGGCATCGGCTGCACCGTCCGCGGCGGCCTTCGCCTTGCCGGCGGCGGCGGCCGATTGCGCGACCGCGGGGACGATGTTGGTCGGAGCGGCCTGCGCGGTGTTGGCGTTGCCCTGGGCTGCGCCGTCCTGATCGGCAGGCGCCGTCGCGGCCGCCGCGTCCGTCGTGGCGACCTGCGCCTTGGCCTGCGTCGTCGTCTTCGCGGCGGGCGTTCCGGCGGCAACCGTGGCGGCGAGTGCCGCATCGCCGGTCGCCGTCGCGGCGCCCGGAACCGTCGTCGCATCGGCGGTGGTGATGATCTGCGCGTCGGTCTTGACGCCGGCTGCCTTCGCGACCTTGTCGGCGTTCGCTGTGGTGACCGCCGCCGCTGCGGTGTCGGCGCCGGCAGGCGCGCCGCTGCCGGCCGCCGCACCGGTGCCGGCGATGGCCGAGCTTGCCGCGATGGCCGCTGCCGCGATCGCGAGTGGTGCGGCCGGCTGGTCGGACGGCGCGGTGGCCGCCGGTGTCGGGGCGGTCGCCGGTGTCGCGGCAACAGGAGCAATCACGGCATTCACGGTTGCCGCACCGGGATCCTGCTGCGCAGTAGCCTGCGTCGCGTCCGGCTTGTCACTGGTCGATTTCGCATCGGAGCTCGATGTCGAGTCGTCCGATTTCGATTTCGACTTGGTCCTGGACGGCGCGTCGCTGTCGACCTTGTTGTCGTCGCGCGAACTGGCGGAATCCCGCGACGTCCGGTCGGAGCCCGTGCTGGTGTCGCGGGAGCGTGCGTCGGTCGTCGAGGGCGGATCGTCGGACCGCCGCGAGGGCGCCGGCTGGGAGTCGTAGCGGCTGCTGTCGTTTGTGGACGCAGTGTTGCTGTCGACCAGCGCGGCAAAGCCGTCGTTCCCCGCCTGCGAAGCGGGATCGGGCCGCGCCGACCGCTGCCTCGCGCCCTGAAAAGACCGGCCTGCCAATGCTTCCGACGTGACGCTGACCACTGCCAACCCTCGCAAATGAGACTTCCGGCGTTTTGTCAGCAAGGAGTGGGCCAACAAGGGGGCGGCAATAAATAATGAGTTATTTCAGAAGGTTATGAGCTATCTTGGTCGGCTGGAACGGGTTCCCGGCAGGTCTCCTTTTTGCCCGGCGGCAAGATTTGCCGTCCAGGCGCGGCACGGCACGGCTTCCGCGGATTGCCTCACCGGAATACGGCCTATATTAAAGGTGGCCTCCAACGCGTCCGAACCGACCGAAGCGGCCTTGGATGTGTTCTAAGGCTCTCTGGACAAAAGGCTTTTTCCAATATCGTCGCGGAGCGCATAAGCTCGCCGCGACAGTGACCAATGACCGCTTAAAGATGCTCAACAGTCTGGATCTCGAAGGCCGCCCTGAAGACACACGGATCGTCGTTGCCATGTCCGGCGGCGTCGACTCGTCAGTGACGGCTGCGCTGTTGAAGTCGCAGGGTTACGACGTGGTCGGGATCACGCTGCAGCTGTACGACCACGGCGCCGCGACCCATCGCAAGGGCGCCTGCTGCGCCGGCCGCGACATCCACGACGCGCGCAATGTCGCCGAGCGGATCGGCATCCCGCATTACGTGCTCGACTACGAAAGCCGCTTCAAGCAATCGGTGATCGACAATTTCGCCGACAGCTACGCGCTCGGCGAGACGCCGGTGCCGTGCATCGAGTGCAACCGTTCGGTCAAGTTTCGCGACCTGCTCGCGACCGCGCGCGAGCTCGGGGCGCAGGCGCTCGCCACCGGCCACTATGTCGCCTCGCGGCGGCTTGCCGACGGATCGCGCTCGCTGGTCTGTGCCGCGGATGCCGATCGCGACCAGAGCTATTTCCTGTTCGCGACCACGCGCGAGCAGCTCGACTTCCTGCGCTTCCCGCTCGGCGATATGACCAAGCCGCAGACCCGCGAGTTGGCGCGGCGCTTCGATCTCGAGGTCGCCGACAAGCAGGACAGCCAGGACATCTGCTTTGTGCCGACCGGCCGCTACACCGACATCATCGGACGGCTGAAGCCGAATGCGATCGCGCCGGGCGACATCGTCGATCTCGACGGTCATGTGATCGGCCAGCACCAGGGCATCGTTCATTTCACCGTCGGCCAGCGCAAGGGGCTCGGCATTGCCTCCGGCAGCCCGCTCTATGTGGTCAAGCTCGATGCGGCGACGCGCCGTGTCGTGGTCGGGCCGCGCGAGGCACTGCGGATGGATCGCATCGCGCTGCGCGACGTCAACTGGATCGGCGACGGCGCGCTGGATCGGGTGATCGGCGAGGGCATCGAGATCTATGTCCGCGTGCGTTCGACGCGCGCGCCGCAGCCAGCGTGGTTGCGCGCCGTCGATGGCGGCTATGAGGTCGAGCTCGTCGCCGGCGAGGAGGGCGTGTCGCCCGGCCAGGCCTGCGTGTTCTACGACGCGGCCTCTGGGCAGGCGCGTGTGCTCGGCGGCGGCTTCATCAGGAGTGCAAGCGCCAGCCGCGCAATACGGGCCGCGACGCAGGACGTGTTGGCGCCGCTTGCGGAAGCGGTTCGCGGATAGACAGAAGAAACGTCGGGGCAGGGGAATGGCTGGGGACATCGACCGCGAAGGGGTCGAAAAGGCGTATGGCCGCTGGGCACCGATCTACGATCTGGTGTTCGGCAAGGTGTTCGATCAGGGCCGTCAGTCGACGATCGCGGAAGCCGACCGGATCGGCGGCCGCGTGCTCGACGTCGGCGTCGGCACCGGGCTCTCGCTGTCGGAATACAAGCGCACCACAAAGCTATGCGGCGTCGATATTTCCGAGCCGATGCTGCGGCGGGCGCTCAAGCGCGTGCGCACGCAGGGCCTGACCAATGTCGAGGCGCTGGCGGTGATGGACGCCAAGAATCTCGCATTTCCGGATGCGTTCTTCGACGCGGTGGTCGCGCAATATGTCATCACCGCGGTGCCGGATCCCGAGGCGACGCTCGACGATTTCATCCGCGTGCTGAAGCCCGGCGGCGAGCTGATCCTGGTCAATCACATCGGTGCCGAGAGCGGCCCCCGCCGCGTCTTCGAGCTCGCCTTCGCGCCGCTGGCGCGGCGGCTCGGCTGGCGTCCGGAGTTTCCGTGGGAGCGGCTGACTAATTGGGCGGCGAAGCATGGCGGGGTCAGCCTTGCGGAGCGCCGGCCGATGCCGCCGATGGGGCATTTCTCGCTGATCCGCTTCCGCAAATCGTGAGGTTGCGGCGATTTTGCGAGGGAACATCGACGCGTCGTCACGGTTTTCTCGTCATGAGGATCAGTCGAACACTCGCTTTATCCTGTGTGCTGATGCTGGCACCCGCTGTTGCCTCGGCGCAGGCGCCGCCGACATCAGCCACGCCGCCGGCACAGACCGCGCCGCCGGCGCCGCAGCGCGCCGCCGCGAATTGCGCGCCGCAGCAGCAGCCGTCGCATCCCGGCGCGCCGGCTCCCGAGGGAACCACCACCGGGCAGAGCAGCCAGCCGCTGGGCGACAAGCTCGCCAAATCCGACGGGGTGTTGTGCCCGCCGGCCGGGGTCGATCCCGAAATGCGTGCGCCGACCCCGCAAGGCGGCAACACGCCGGTGATTCCGCCGCCCGGCAGCCCCGGTGGCGACCCATCGGTGAGGCCGAAATAGCCTCTGCCTGCAATAAGTTGCTGCCCCGTCCGGGTTTGCTTGACAGGCGCGCATGCCACTCTTTATATGCCGCGCGTTCGCACCCGCGGCTCACCAGCCGCCGATGGCGAGCCCATGGCGGGGTAGCTCAGCTGGTTAGAGCACGGGAATCATAATCCTGGGGTCGGGGGTTCGAGTCCCTCCCCCGCTACCATCTTTCCCCACACTCCTTTGACTTGGTTTGGATAGGCCTTTTCCCCGAGCAGGGCGTTTAGCCGGCCTGCTATCTCCACGGCTACACCACCTGGGCGGCCTGGATCGCGGAACACGGTGACCGACTCAACCAAGTCTCTGATCGCTTCTGCGGCCTCTCCGTCGCCCGCACTGACACCTTTACCAAGTGCTTCTTCAAGCCGACCGAGTTGCTCCTCATATCGTTTGAGGATGGCCGGATGCAGTGCGACTTCCTTCAGGGCGGGTGGTTCACTCTGCAACTCCTCAGATATCCGCTTTCGTTCGGCATCTAAGGCAGTCGATCGCGGTCCGAAAACGGATGGATCGCCATGTCCTTTCGCGATCGCATCCACCAGTCGTTCGATTTCCCGGCTTATTTGCCCAAGCTGCTGCTCAAGGCGCTGCCGTTTTGCATGTGAGGTGGCCGCGAGGCGCTTCCGCTCCTCAAGATACGTGCGTACGTATTCTGAGATAACCTTCGGTGCGCGCAATTCGGCCTTTAGTCCGTTGAGGACCGCGCTCTCGACAGTGTCTAAATAAAAAGTCTTGGCGTCCGGACACGTGCCGCTCTCCGTCGCCGCCGAGCAGCGAATGCGAACGCGCCCTGATTTGTCCCGCCCATTGGTTGCCATGCCCGAGCCGCACGAGCCGCAACGGAGCAGGCCAGACAGCATTCGACGAGGCCGGCGTTGATGGCTGGGGTGGGTGTGACCGCGTTCCTCTTTGCGCTGCTGAGCTGCTCTAAATAGCTCTGGATCGACAATTGCAAGATGCGGCACTTCAGCCACCTGCCAGTCACTCTTAGGATTTGGTCGTGACAGGCGCTTTCCCGAGTCGGGATCTTTCACCATCCTGACTTTGTTCCAGACGAGGCGCCCTACATAAAGCTCGTTCTGCAGAATGCCGGCACCTCTTGCGAGATTGCCATTGATAGTTGAGGCATTCCATGCCCGCCCTCGCGCAGGTGATACCCTCTCTTTGTTGAGATCGTGCGCGATTTCGCGAGGCGTCCGACCGTCCACGTATTCCTGGAAGATGCGCCGGATCACTTGTGCCTCGGCCTCGACGATGACCCGTTCGCCACTCTTTCCAGCGACCGCAGCGTATCCGTATGTTAAGCCACCTCCCGCCAAACCCTGCTTGACCCGGCCTGCTTGGCCACGCCGCACCTTGTGCGCGTTGTCTTCGCGATAGAGTTGTCCAACGAGGCCGCGAAGACCGACCAGCACGGTATTCACGACGCCTTCGTGGACTGCCCGGATCTCGATGCCGAGAAAAGATAGTCGCTTATGGATACCTGCTAGATCTTCCATATCGCGAGAGAGGCGATCGAGCGCTTCGACAATCACCACGTCAAAGGATCGCTCCCGCGCTTGGTCTAACATCCGCAGAAGGCCTTCGCGTCCCATGACCGAGCCACCTGAACGAGCGCGATCTTCATGGGTGCTGATAACCGTTAAGCCTTCGCGCTCTGCATAGGCTTGACAAAGTGAAAGCTGATCTTCAATCGAACGCTCGCTCTGAAGATCGGTTGAGAATCGAGCATAGATCGTCGCTCTCTTCCTTGTCTCTTCGATCGGCGAGCTCTCTTTCATGATCCTCCCTCGCAGCCAGACGAGCAAGTACGCGCGCAAGGCGTAAGATCGCCTTGTCTGGATTCGTCTGCAAGGACAATTTGCGAGGCGCTTCACGCACGATCGAACCTCTAGGTGATCGCGCAACTCAACGAGGTGTACGCACCTGCGCTGGCGCCACTCCACAAAATGTCGGCGTTAGTGATCATCCAGAGCATCATGCTTGGGCGGTGCCTAAGCGGAATGGCCGCTATGAGTTCGTCGTGTAATTGGATGCCGCGGCGAAGAAAAAGGGATAGAGTTCAGAAGGCCTTCACCGCCGAAGTGCGTGCTGCTAGGCGTTCAAGCGGACTGTCGACGAATGTCGATATGAGATCGCCGGCAGCAAGACCGCTTGGCTTTCGGCGAAGTACATGATTGCCGCGTCTACCCCCTTGATCGGGTGCCCAGCTTTAGGAATTGTCCTTGGAGATGAGATCGATCCGATGGAGTGCGGCAGTCCGGATGGATTCCGTTAGCTGCTTTGGAAGGTGCTTGGGAAGCGCCGTCTCATCTTTCTTCGAAAGCCCTCACGTCCTGGACGAGCAGGAGCATCGCTTGATAGTCGATGACATCGCTGCTCGCCGTCGTGGAGAAGGCAGATGCGCGACCCCGCCTTGGACCAATATATCCCAAGCTTTGTCCGAGCTCGACGTTATAGACGGAAGGCTGTCCGACGTTCTCAAGGGCGGGTTTCGAGCCCTATGAGCGGGCGTTGGCGCCTCCTCAACTAACGGTTGGAAAGTAGTGGACTATCACTTCGGCGTATAGCCGGCAGATGAATGAATGCGTAAGAGGGCGTTACGAACGTCTTGCACGAGAGAAAGTATCATGGCCCCAAGCAGGGCGGAGAAGGCGACGTCGTTCCTGAAGGGATACAAACCCGCGCCGAACGATCTGGTTGGCGGAGATCCGGCGCGCGGGCGACCGGCTCTTTTCAGGGCGCGCAATCCGGAGGGACTTCCGGTTCTGGTCAAGGCTTGGAACCGAGAGGGCGCCGCCTCAGATGCCGACATGAAGGACATTTGGCGGAGCGAGATACGCCAACTGCAGAGGCTTGCTGCAGTTCCGAAGGCGGATGACCTCTTCGTTCCGATGATCACGGCCGGGTCGGACAAGGATGGATTCTATATCGTGCTGGATCCCGGCCGCGGCGATCCCCTCGAGACTTTTCGGAACGCTACGTCGAAACCACCAGTATTGTCAGCCCCCAGGTTGCCGCGGAATCGCAGGTTGCTGTGGGACAATTTTCTACGTGTCGCCCGGGCTCTCGAACTACTGCACTCGCAGGGCATCATACATCGAAATCTCGACCCCTGGTCGATCGTCGGATCGTTCGGGGAGGAGCCCGATTTCCGGTTGACCGGCTTTGAGTGGTCCATGCGACTGGCCACGGTCGAAGACGTCCCGCGCGCAGGCGCCGGTGGCGCCGTATCGCAAGCGGCATCGTTCGGACAGGACTGGCGCAATCTAGGCTTGATGATCTCGGAGCTGCTCGACGTATCGCCGGGAAGGGTAATCGACCTGCGCTTGCTGCTCTCCGAGGTCGCCGACCATCTTTCGGTTTCCGAAGTGAGGATCTTGCGTAAACTTACCGGTACCATCCCCGTCGAGCGTCTTGATGGTGAACAGATCTGTCGCGAGATCTCCGACGTGATCGAAACCATTCAGGCTCAGGCTGCAGGGGGAGAGCTCAAGCTCGCGGCGGCCTTCCGGCTGGATCCGCGCTCGCAATTAACGAAGGACATCCGGCTCGCTACGGGAAATGAGATCGAGGCGAATGACATCGATGGTTTGATCGCCTACGTTAAGGACGATCTTGCGGGCGAGCCATATCTGACGCTCGTGAAAGACGGCCCGAGCGGCGTCAAGGTCGCGTTGCTGGGCAATCAGATGACCTACTGGCTGTCTCCCTATCGTGCCCCGGAAACCACCGATGTTCCGACCTTCGAATTCGTGGTTTGCGAGAAGGCGGAGCTTGCCAGGCCGCATGCGATCATGGGTTCGGAAGTTTTGCTTCCGGAAATGATCGAAATTCTGCCCACAGGTAAGGCCCAGGAACAGAGCTTTGCCCGACGTCGAGGCCGCGTGGCTCATTGGCAGCCGCACATCGACGCCCTCAAGCCTGCGGAGCAGCGGAAGACCGATCTGGACCGCAAGTACGAAGCCTTCGCGCTGCTGACCGCGCTCGAGATGGCTTATGCGGTGGCAGATATCTTTCCTGTTTCCGTGCAGCCAGGCCGGCCGTCGGAAGGGGGGAATCACGGTGTGGTCGCCACGTCGCGGCACGATGAAGAGAGGGAGGCGCTATCGAAGGCGCTGCTCTTCCGCACCTCGCCCGCGGTGCGCCTTTCCGAGCTGCTCGACAAGGGAGAAGCGACCGACAAGAGCAACGATGGTTGGTCCCTGGCCCAGACCGGATCGCTGGGCGAACGAGACGTCGAAAACCACTGGCGATACGTCGGTGTCGATGCGGCGAAGCAAAGGGAGACCTTCAAGTTCGAAGGCTCCTTCGCGACAAGGATCCGCGACGAAGCATTTTTGATCCCGGGGGAGATGCGTGGAAAGCTCACGCAATTGCGCCGCCGTCTGAAGGCGCTCCGTGCGTTGCGGGAGCATTCCGAGTTGCTGCGTATGCTGACCGATCCACGCGGTCGCATCGAAGATAGTCACGATCCCGTAAAGCAGGACAGTGATTTCAAGAGCCTGGACAAATCGAAA
This sequence comes from Bradyrhizobium sp. 33ap4, assembly GCF_032654765.1. Classification (NCBI taxonomy): domain Bacteria; kingdom Pseudomonadati; phylum Pseudomonadota; class Alphaproteobacteria; order Hyphomicrobiales; family Nitrobacteraceae; genus Bradyrhizobium; species Bradyrhizobium sp. 33ap4. The sequence goes on from NZ_JAUMTJ010000030.1 coordinate 50,722, forward strand.
CAGGAAGCGTTGACGAACATTCTCTCGACCATACCCTTCTTTTTGCTGCAAGGTCCTCCGGGTGTCGGCAAGACCTATGCTGTGTCCGAAATCGTGCGACGTCGCTTCACGGATGAACCGACCTCGCGACTTCTGCTTTCTGCGCAGAGCAACGCTGCTATCGATCACTTGATGCAGGAAGTGATGGCGATGCTGCCGAACGACGTAGAGCCGGTGGCTGTCCGGGCGCGGCCGGCTGATGACGACGCCAGCGATACGGATCTGGAGATCGATCGCCAGGCGGACATCTGGCTGGACGCTCTGGCCGACAGCGATCTCGTCGAGGAGGCCGATCCGAGCGTCCGCGACAAGATCCGGGACTTGGCGGCCGCCCGCAAGGCAAAAGGCTCGGGTAAGTCGAAGGCCGCGCGCGCGATGATTGCGGAGGCGCGAGCGTTCGAGGCGATGATCCTTCGTTCGGCGAACCTCGTGTTCGCGACGACGAACTCCGCGGCAGTCGAGCAGTTGATCGAGGAATCCAGCCTTTTCGACTGGACGATCATCGAGGAAGCGGGCAAGGCGACGGGCAGCGAACTGCTTTCGCCTCTGCTGCTTTCGCATCGGCGGCTGATGATAGGCGATCATCAGCAATTGGCGCCTTACGGCGCCGACAACATGATCAAGCTTCTGTCGAGCGCCGAGTCGGTCAAGAAGGCGCTGCGGGCGGCGATGCCGTACATAGCTCGGTACCAGAAGGAGCCCGGTATCGAGGAAATCTTCAACGTCATAGAAGTCGATGATGCGGATTTCGGTCGACTTTGCGCGGATACGCTCGCCGTCCTGACGCTGTTCGAAACGTTGGTACGCGGCGAGATTGCCGCAAGGACCGATAACGGCCGAATACGGCGCCCGATCTTTCACAAGCTCGACGAGCAACATCGCATGCATCCGGCGATCGCAAAGATCGTGTCGGACTGCTTTTACGATGGCACTATCAAGACGAACGAGAAGGTCGAGAAGAAGTATCGCGAAGGCAAGCCTCCGTTCAGGTTTTCGGACGCTCGGCTTCCGGAACGGCCGATTGTATTCATCGATATGCCTTATAGCCGCGAGACCATCGGTTATCGGGGCGGTGATCGCGCGCCCCCATGGATAAACCCGGATGAAGTGACCGCTGCGCTGCAGGTGCTCCGATTGCTGCGAGTGACCGATCGCTCGCGACCGTCGCTCGCCGTGCTTTCTCCCTATAATGAGCAGGTCAAGAGGCTGCGACAGACCATCAGATCGGAGATGGCGGGCTCGTTGAAGCAGCTATCCCAGTTTGAACCGGCATTGGGCGAGGACGGCTATTGCGGGACAGTAGACTCCTTTCAGGGCGACCAAGCCGACGCGGTTTTGATCTCGCTTGTGAGGAATAACGAAAAGGCGACAATCAAGAGCGCGCTCGGATTCCTCGAGGACAGCCGTCGGATGAACGTTCTGCTCAGTCGCGCGAAGTGGCGCATGATTGTCATCGGCAGTCTGAGCTTCTATCGTCACGTGATGAACTACTCGGAAAAGGTGCCCACGGCGGATATCGGATTTCTGAAGAAGTTCCTGGCCTGCTTGGAGGCGGCTGAACGAGATGGGGACGCCAGCATCGTCCCTTGGGACACATTACGGAAGAAATCATGAGCTTGATCGAAGTTGCCATTCCGATGAGGAGAGGTCGGCGCCGCTTCCACGTCGAGAAGGGGCGGCGGTGGAGCGTCATTGAGCACCTAATGCTGGAGGCCGTGTCGCGGGCGCCAGCCACGACGGCGGAGCTCTCGAAACGCTCGAACTTGCATCGCCGGATCGTCGTCGAGGCGTTCATCCGTCTGATGCGGGCGGGCTGGGTCGAGATCATCGACAATCCGAGCGCGACGATATTTCGGGCGACGGTCGCGGGTAAGGAGCAGATAAGGTTCGGAGAGCTAAGGGGACTGACGACGATCAGACCCAGAACGATGAGTTTCGCCTATGATCGCGTGACCGGGCAGGCGTTTCGAGGCAGCGAATTTTCCATTCGAGCCCGCAATCGGATCTCGAAATCGTCGGATGCCGATGCGCTGGTATTTCTCAGCCCTGACCCGCGAAAAGATGCGGAAGATCTGAGCCAGATCTACAGTGCATTGGAAGGAGACAACGAGGTCATCATCGGATCCGACTCCTCGCCGCACCTGCCGATCGAAGGATATGCGGTCGTGAGAGTGATGGGGGGCGTGATCGATGACGTATCCGCGCGGGCGGAGCAGCCGTTGCGCAGTGCCATCCTGAAGGCGGCCTCGGCCGCAGCGACGCCTGCAGCGAAGACGAACGCCGGCACCGAGGTGACGGTCACCGATCCTACCGACTGGACCGAACCCGTAGTGGACGCACTATTCGATCAGAACGACCTGATACTTGGAGACGGGGAGCACAAGACGGCCTTCTTGGATGCCTTGTCGCGCGCGCGCGAGCATGTCGTCATCCATTCGACTTTCATATCGGATCGTCAGGACGATTTCCTAAAGCCGATACTGGCCGCGGCGGCGCGGAATGTACGAGTCGATATCTTGTGGGGGCAATCGGACGATCCTACCGACAATTCCACCTCCCGCACCGCGTCGTCGACGCTTAGACAGTCGATCCAGCAGGCCGGGCGCTCGGACCTGGTCAAGGTACATACTTTGACGACGGATTCGCATGCCAAGATCATCGCCAGCGACGACGGGAACGGTGCATGGAGCGCATTGGTCGGTTCCTGCAATTGGCTTTCGACGGAGTTCGACAGTTTCGAAGCCACGGTCCGATTGAGGGATTCGCGGCTTGCTGGACGCATCGTAAACCACGTAGCGGCTATGTCCTTGGGCTCGCGCGGAGTTTGGCATCCTTTGGCGGACGAACTCACCGTACTCGCCCGTCGTATCGCGAGCACCAAACCCGCATCGGGAAGAAAGGCTAAGGTACGAATTCTTTTGTCGCCGGATCATGCATCGATCCCGTTGGAAGCGCGCGACCACGCGAAAAAGCGGATCGCCATTACCAGCCATCGCATTGGTATCGCCGGGCTTCCAATGGCGATTGTACCAGCCGTCACGGCTGCACAAGAGAGGAAGATTCAAGCGTCGCTATTTTTTGGACGTGCTACCGGCCCATTGTCTGGCGTCGATGCGGCTGAACTTACACGCGAGTTCGAGCGTCAAGGCGTCCGTATCCGTCCGATCTTCCAGCCGAGACTTCACGCGAAGGTCCTGTGCTGGGATGATGACGCACTGGCGGTGAGCAGTCAGAATTGGCTGTCAGCGAGTTCGTCTCAAGCTAGTCCCCGAAAGGAGATTGGCGTATTCGTCGAACTCAATAAAATCGCCGACACTTTCGTCCGACGCTTCGAGCATGCGCGGTCGCAATTCTCGTGACCTCGTGCTCCCGTGCATGTCGTTCCGAGCACGTAGGCGTGTCGTGCAATACCTCCGGGGATGGAGGAGCGAGGCAAGAAGAGCGGAAAGCCGGCCAAGAAGCGCTCCTCATGACGTCGGTCGCCGCCGGGTTTCGGCGCGCATGCAGTCATCGCTCGCGAATTGAGCTGCGGCGGTTCCATCACGTATGTCGCGATCGCGGCCCGGTACCGCTGGTCGCAGCCCGTGATCATGTCCTACCAGGCCCTGCCGTCGGCGAGATGCCCGAAATCCACGAGCGCAAGGACGCTGAGCAACAATCTGAGCTCTCCGCACGCACGTCCGCGCGTAGCGACGCGCCGCCGTCACGAACGACCCTATACTTCGGGCATTGACGGCGAGGGCTCCATCTGGTCGTCGTCATCGTCAGTCGCGTCACGTACCCGGCGGGTCTTCCTTGACGCTGCGGGCGACGATCCGAAGTGTCTCGTCCGGTAGCGGCCGCTGCAGTTTCAGGGCTTCGTCCGCAGGTGCTGTCATCCAGATTTCGACTTCGTCCGGCTTCGTTAGGATCACTGGCATCGCCTTCGGGTGGATGGCCGCGACATCGGCGTTTGGCTCCGTCGTGAGGAACGCGAAGAGGTCGTTGGTCGTCTCACCTTCCTTGACCTTCCGGACAGACGTCCAATTGGTCCAGATGTCGCAGCCGGCTGGCGAGATCGTGCACGAAGGTGGTAGGCGGGTGCTTCATCGCCGCGAGGTCCACGTCGCTCGGCGTCTTGCAGCGCGCGCACCTGATCTCCAGCCAGGGGAAGCCTCCATTCACGGCCTGATCGATGGTCGGCGATGGATCGATCGGTTCGCCGTCACTCCACATCCGCTCGTTCCAGCTTTCGCAAAGCAGCGTGTCCGCTTGCTGGATCATTGCTTCGCCCTTGGCCCGCATCTCCGCCGATTGGCCAGCCAGGATATTCGCCATCGCGCGTGCCTTGCCGAGCTCTTTCGCCAGAGCCTTGCGATCGCCGCCCGACAGGGGCGTAGGATGATACTTCGGGGCCATCCGGACATCCAGGCGCAAAGAGATCGGATCGGCAAATCCTGAGCAAACTACGGCGTCTCGAACGCTGGCCAGCACCCGTCTTCTTCATGTCTGCCGGTGCGCTGCTGGCAGGTGTTGTCGAGCAACCGTTGCGCCACGTCCTTCCAGACGGCGTTGGCGCCATACAAGCGGACGGCATCGGCGGTCTGGATCTCCACGGTCCGCTCGCAGCGGCGGCAGGAGACGCGCAGCACGTGGGCCTTAATTTCCGAGAGGCGTCGCTGTCGAGCCTGGGCCACGGCCGGGCCGGCGCGAGGGTCTTTGAGGACCGATTCCCAATATTCGGCCGGGAGCGGAGCATCTGGACCCGCAGCGGACGGCGCTCGTCTACGGTCGGCTTCAGCGGTCAGTTTTTCCATTTGCTTCGGGTTCGGCATGCGCCAGCTCGCGGGTCGGTCGGTCATGTCCGAATTAGAACATAGCAAGAACACTGTCGAGTCCGACCGGGCAGCCGCCGAGAAAAAATCCTCCTGTCGGACGGGTCGCGATGTCGGAACCAAGCCGGGTCGTTCGTCTTGAATCCGGTATCAGTATCGGAGTTCCGCCGGCATGGCCCACCGCGCTAACTGGAAAGGCTTCCTGCGTCTTTCCCTCGTCACCTGTCCGGTCGCGCTCTATCCGGCCACCTCGGAATCTGAAAAGGTCTCGTTCAACCAGCTGAACCGAAAGACCGGCCATCGGATCAAGTACGCCAAGGTCGACGCCGACACCGGCGAGGAGGTCGACAACGAGGACATCGTCAAGGGCTACAAGGTTGATACCGATACCTTCATCGAGGTGACCAAGGAGGAGCTTGAGAACGTCGCGCTGGAATCGACGCGAACCATCGAGATTGACGAGTTCGTCGACCGCAGCGAGATTGATCCCCGATATCTCATTCGCCCCTACTATCTGCGTCCCGACGGCAAAGTTGGGCACGATGCCTTCGCCGTCATTCGGGAAACCATCCGCGAGATGAACAAGGTCGCGATCGGCCGCGTGGTGCTGACCAATCGCGAGCACATCATCGCGCTCGAACCGCTCGACAAGGGTCTGATGGGTACGCTGTTGCGCTACCCTTACGAAGTCCGCTCCGCCGAAGAGTATTTCGACGACATCCAGGACGTCAAAGTCACCAAGGACATGCTCGATCTCGCCAAGCACATCGTCAATCAGAAGGCGGGCCATTTCGAACCGGACAAGTTCGAAGACCAGTACGAAACCGCCCTCATCGATCTCATCAATCAGAAGCGCGCCGGCAAGCCCATCACCGCGAAAGCGCGTCCTCGAGGTGAGAACGTCGTGGACCTGATGGACGCGCTGCGCAAGAGCATCGGAAGAGAGAGGGCGGCCGCGACAGAGGCGCCGAAGAAGACAGCCAAGAAGCCGCGCAAGGCAGCGGCCGGGCAGAAGGAAATGCTGATGCCGATCGCAGGCAAGAAGCCGGCGAAAGAGGCCGTGGCGAAGAAGCCGGCAGCCAAGCCGCAGCGGAAGTCGGCTTAGGTGTCGTGAAGCATCCGGTGACGCCGGACGGCCACTCCTTCGTCGTCCGCGGCAGGCTCTGGCAAATGGCGTCTCAACGAGGTCACGCGAGATCATCTCGTCGGCCGTCTAATGGCGGCCCGGTGCGCGCGCCAGGAAGGCGGCCGACCGCGAGGCCGAAGTAACGGTGCATCGGACCGCGGACGAGGCTAAGCAGGCGCTCGGCGAGCGCGGTCCGGTATGGCGGGACGACGGCTCGCCGGCTCTCGGTTGCTCTGCAAAGTAGGAGCGATATGGCCGCGGTGAAAAAGACTTCCAGATCGACCTTGAGCGCAGGCATTCTCGCATACCGCAAGGGCGCTCATGGGCTCGAGGTTCTGCTCGTTCATCCCGGCGGCCCGTTCTGGCGTAAGAAGGATGATGGCGCCTGGTCCATTCCTAAGGGCGAAATCGATGCCAATGATGCTCCGGAGCACGTCGCTCGACGCGAATTTGCCGAAGAACTCGGCCCGAGCGCTTCGATTGGTCCGCTCCAGCCGCTGGGGGAAGTCCGACAGCGAGGAGGCAAGCGCGTCATCGCGTTCGCCGGCAAGGGCCACTTTGACCCGGGGACGCCGACCAGCAATAGCTTCGATATCGAATGGCCGCCCCGAAGCGGTCGACGGCAGAGCTTTCCCGAAGTCGACCGAGCGGAATGGTTTGATATCGAGCTCGCGCGGACCAAGATGCTGTCCGCCCAGGTCGAGTTTCTCGATCGTCTTTTGGCAATCGCAGTTGAGAGCGCCGTCAAATGATGTTCCGGATCGGAATCATTTCGGACACGCACGGCCTGTTGAGGCCCGAGGCGGAACGAGGCCTGACGGGCGTCGATCACATCATCCATGCCGGCGACATCGGGCGCCCCGAGATCGTCGACGCGCTTCGCCGGATTGCGCCCGTCACGGCCATTCGTGGAAACGTGGACAGTGGCGAGTTGGCTCGCGACTACCCCGACACGAACCTTGTGCGCCTGGCGGGAAAGTCGATCTACGTTCTGCACGACCTGAAGACGCTGAAGGCCGATCCCGGTGGCGGCATCGACGTCATCGTCTCCGGGCATTCCCACGTGCCGAAGATCGACACGGTCGGTGGCATTCTCTACCTGAATCCCGGCAGCGCGGGACCTCGGCGTTTCAAGCTGCCGATCACGTTTGCGACGCTCGAACTCACGCCTGACGGCATGCGACCGGAAATCCACGACCTTGAAGGCGACTGAGTGCCACCGCGGAGGGCCGGAGGAGGCGAGTGCGTCAATCCTTCCGTTTGCCGGGCTACGCCCCCGGGGGGAAGCGCTATTTGCGCGGACGTTCTCGCTCGCGCACGACCTCCTTCGCCCGCTTGTCGGACCTGAGCCCGAGATAGACGGGCTGGCGCAGTTCGCCCTTGCTCGTCCACTCCGCGAATTTGACCTCGTCAACCAACGAGGGTTTGACCCAGGTCGTGGCAGCCTCGTCCTTCACTTTGGCAGGGAAGGGTGATTTAGGGGTCGTCAGCTTCACGAGCTTGGCATGGAGGTCTTCCAGGACCTTGTGGCTGAAGCCAGTGCCGACATGTCCGATGTAGCGCCATGTGTCGTCTTCCCGCACGGCGAGGACCAGGGCGCCGAAGAACGGTCTGGTGCGCTTAGGCGCTGTGAATCCCGCGATCACCACTTCCTGCCGCTTTGCTGTCTTGATCTTCAGCCAATCCGCCGTCCGGCTTCCGGACGCATACGCGCTGTCGGCGCGCTTCGCCATAACGCCTTCCAGACCTTTCCGCTCGGCCTCGGCGAAGAATTTCGTGCCGTTCGCTTTGCGGTGACGGCTGAAGGCGATCAGCCGGTGGCTCGGCAGGATCGCTTTCAGCCGCTCCTTGCGCTCGAGAAGAGGCCGTTTGCGCAAGTCAATTGCGTTCTGAAACATGAGATCGAAGGCACAATACAGGAGCTTTGCTTCATGACGCAGCGCGTTCTGCAGCAGCTGGAAATGCGAGACGCCGTCCTTTCCGATCGCCACGAGCTCGCCATCGATCACGGCGTCGCCCTTCACGCCCTCCAGCGCTTTGGCGACCTCGATATAGCTGCGGCTGATGATCTTGCCGTTGCGGCTGTAGAGCGAAACCTTGCCCCGGCGGATTTCCGCGATCATCCGGAAGCCATCGTACTTATCCTCGAAAACCCAGCCGGGGTCGTCGAACGGCGCGTCGGTGAGCGTAGCGAGCATCGGCTGTAGGCGTTTGGGCAGGGTCGACGTCCGGCTCATTCAATGGCCAATCCTTCAGAGCGTGTTGTGTAAGGCACGGACGTCCTTCAAGAATGAGGGAACGCTGAAAGCCATGGCATGTTCCGTCAGACGCCGCGGCATATCGCAGGGTGCGCGACGTTAACTATCGAACGGGAAGGTCTGATCAGACCGATGGCCAGAAAACTGAGAACCTACCAGACTTCGCTGGGCTTCTTCGATCTGGCGATAGCCGCTCCTTCCATGAAAGCGGCTCTGGAAGCGTGGGGCGCAGACAGCAATCTCTTTCATCAGGGCGCGGCGAAGGAAAGCGAGGATCCGGACGTCATCGCCGCAACCATGGAAAAGCCTGGCGTCGTGCTCAGGCGCCCGGTCGGATCCGACGGATCTTTCAAGGAACGTGCCGAGCTGCCCACGGATCGTCTTCTTGCCAGCGACCGTCAAACTAGTCAGCCAGTTGTCAAGTTCGCCGCCCCGAGTGACAAACACGCCATAGATTTCGAGCGTGTCGAATAGCTAATCGGCCGCACGTCGACTCTTCCATCAAGGAGTCTTACCTGCCATCCTGTCCGAAGGTCGGGGCCATACTGCGGTCGACTTCGTCGAAGCTGGAGTGGCGTTCTTCGACCGCGAGAAATACCCCGACTGCGAAATCTCGGACGAAGAATTTGCATCCCTGCACACATCGCGAAAGTCTGAGGACGTTGTCGAGAGCAAACCGTCTGCGGACATCCGTTTTGTTGGCTGCTTAATGAGCAATGGGCGCTACCTGTCGGCGAGAGGGGCGCCAGACAGGAAAAGTTGGACGCTCAACGATGATCCATCTTGAATGCCGATGACCAGACATTGTTTCGCTGAGAAGCTGTGTTACAAGCCGCTCCTAAATCTAAGGAGCTGTCATGGCGAAGAAAGCAACAAAGAAACGTGCCAAGCGTCGCGAATGGACCAAGGCCGATGTCAAGGAATTGAAGGCGCACTCGAAGGCACGCACTCCGGTCGTTAAAATAGCCAAGATCACCAAGCGCACTGTCGGCGCGCTGCGCCAGAAGGCGCTACATCTCGGGATCGGGCTCGGACATCAGCGGTAACGAATAGAAGAGGGGGCGCGTCGTTGACGCGCTCCGCCAGCTTACGGCCTTACGCTGCAGTAAGCGGCGGCACGAAGCTTCGAGGCGGTACGGGGCCAATGCGGCTCGCGGTTGTGGCTGTCGTGCATTCTTGAGCTTTGCCTATCTGCCGGAGCCTTGCGCTTGCGAGCAGACTCTTGTCGATTACTTCCATAGTTTTTCGAGAAAGCTAGGCTCGCACGGCGCGACCGCCATGCTTTTGAAGCCGGTGGTCTGGTACGACATCACCTAGCGCGTTCTCATTTTCAGACGTCGCCCACGAGGCCTCACCACTCTCGTCGGTATGTTCTGGGGCCTGCGACCCCCAGGCCGTGAAGGCCAAGTCCCCATGAAGAATGGGGGCGGAAAACGGCGGGCCGTGTAGTCGCCTCACTTCGCTTGGCTCCGGCCCGCACCAGCCCCGCTCGTTTTCCGGCCTGTGACGGCCACCCCCCGCTCATTGGCGCTGGCCTAGTTCCGGTTGCATGCGCAACCGGCAAACTAGGAGAAGCTCATGAAAGCCAACGTTTACCAGAAGATCACGGATCAGATCGTTCAGAAGCTAGAGCAAGGCGTAAGGCCTTGGCACCAGCCGTGGAAAGCGGAACATGGCACGGGGCGCATCTCGCGACCTCTGCGCGGCAACGGCATTCCTTACAATGGCATCAACATTCTCATGCTGTGGTCGGCGGCCGTCGCGAACGGTTACACCGCACCCATCTGGATGACTTACAAGCAGGCCAGCACGCTTGACGGCAAAGTCCGCAAAGGGGAGACCGGGACGCTTGTCGTTTATGCTGACAGGATCATTCGAAAAGAGACCAAGTCCGAAACAGGCGAAGAGGCCGGACGCGCGATCCCCTTCATGAAGGGCTACACGGTCTTCAATGTCGAGCAGATCGGCGGGCTTCCGTCGCACTACTACGGCCAGCCAGAGCAGCCGACCGCCCCCATTCAGCGCACCACCCACGCCGACGCGTTCTTTGCGGCAACCGGAGCCAATATCGTCCATGGCGGCAGCCGCGCCTGCTATGTTCCCTCGACCGACAACATTCATATGCCCTGCATCGACTTCTTCCGCGATGCGATCAGCTACTACGCAACGCTTGCGCATGAATGCACGCACTGGACAGGCCATGAAAGCCGGTTGAATCGTGACTTCGGCCGCAAACGTTTTGGGGATGAAGGCTATGCGGTGGAAGAACTGGTCGCCGAACTGGGTGCGGCCTTCCTGTCTGCCGATCTGGGCCTCACGCCGGAGGTGAGGGAGGACCACGCCGCCTATATAGCGTCCTGGATCAAGGTCCTGAAGAACGACAAGCGCGCCATCTTCACCGCCTCATCGCATGCGCAGCACGCGGCGGATTATCTTCACGCGTTGCAGACAGAAAATTCCGCCGCGGCCTGAGCCGCGGCGTCTCGATGCAGACATGACCGGACTACGTAGCGGAGCCGCGCGAGCGTCCCCCGGCAAGTGCCAAAATTTCGGCCGCGCGCCTGACCGGCGCGCGGCCGATCTAGTTTGCGTACAGCGGCGGCGACCGCTGCTTGGAGGCCCCGTCATGATCGAGACCTCGATCACCTTGATCTACGCCGTCTGCGGCCGCCAAGGGATCGTTATGTCGTGCTCGTCATTCAGCATCGAGCGAGAAGGCCGAACGCGCTGCTCGTGTAATGCCTGGAGCATTGAGATTGCGGTCTGTCGCATCGCTTCAGGCGTAGCTTCGCCTCGGCACGCGGGACTGCGACGAGGGACGCTGGTGTTTGCCGGCATACGTCTCCTAGCTGTTGATACACCAAATGTCAGCATGTGCCCGATCGATTTGGCTCAAGTCCTTGTACTGCGCTGGTGTCGGCCGCCACGGTGGTCTCCGTCGGTTCGTTCATGGCGCGTCCAACGCAACCTCGAATGGGCTGATCAGGCCCGAGGGGCGGCCAAGGCCTCGATCGCCTTCCCGCAACGGCTGCGCCCGCTTTTTTCCCCTGCCGCGAAGGAGCGGCATTCCTCGCGGGAAGACAAAAATGGCAGGCTATCGCCGTCCTCCGCTGCGCTGCGGGCCCAAAAAAGTCTGCGGGCCGATCGCTCCCCGGGCCAAGGATCGCCATCGAGGCTGCGATGGGCGCGGCCCGAGCAACAAACGGAGACTATCATGGCTACCATCGGCACCTTCACCGCTTCGGACAACGGCTACGTCGGCTCGATCAAGACGCTGACGCTGAACATCAAGGCACGTTTCGCCGCATCCGAGAAGGACAACGACAAGGCGCCCGACTACCGCATCTTCGCCGGTGTGACCGAGTTCGGCGCCGCCTGGAAGAAGACCGCCCGCGACAGCGATCGCGAATACCTCTCGGTCAAGCTCGACGACCCGAGCTTTCCGGCCCCGATCTACGCCTCGCTGGTGAAGGTCGACGGCGACGAGGGCTTCACCCTGATCTGGTCGCGCCGCAGCGGCAACTGATCGCTGGCGATCATCGGCCCCGCCTCCCCGGAGGCGGGGCTTTTTGCGCTTCTTGCGCGCTCTGAAGGAAACGAAAAGAGCATTTTCCTTCCATCAGTTCGTGACAGTAACTGCGCAATGATGCTCGTCCTTAAATCGAGCAGCCAAGCGGCGAAGACCGTCGGCTCCTTCTGATACCAAGAGTAAATTAGAGCTTGGGACTTCTAAGTCGGACCCCTTCGCCTTTTAAGTCAGCGGAAATAAATTCAATCCCGGCTTTCCTAAGAGCAGCCTCGATTGCATTGGTGGTGCTCGCACGAGGGTCCGAACTTCCCCTCTCAATCCGTGCGATCGCGTTAATGGCAACGATCGCCTTGTCTGCCAAGTCCTGCTGGGTCCAACCTAGAAGGGCTCTGGCCGCCCTAATCTGTCTTGCGGTGATCATGCAGATCACCATTGCCAGCTCTAGCAAATTCGCCAGTAATAGGGTATTTATAGATGCAACTAGGTGTATTTTCGACCTAATCGCAGAGGTAACTAGGCTGCCTGAGTTCCCGAGTCAGAAAATGCACTTTCCGAAGTCGAGAGCACGTGGCATGCCAAAGATGCTTATTTGAACACCGCACATCCCATGTCTCTTCCTCGTAAGGCGTAGCCTCCGATGTCCAAACCGCCGCTCAACCCCGATGTAGCGGACGCTGCACCTAGCGATCAAACCGCAACATCCTATGACCATCAGCATGCCATCACGTATTTGCGTCTGCTGCAGGCCGAAAGTGAAGGCGCCGACTGGAGGGAAGTCGTTCGAATCGTGTTGCATATCGACCCCGAGGTTGACCCTGACCGCGCGCGCAACGCATACCAGAGTCACCTTGCGCGCGCGAAGTGGATGACCGAGAAGGGCCGTCTCTTGCGCGGCGCGGAGGCAAGTTAGAAGAGTTTGTCGACCAACGCGCCGGCTTGGAAATCATCCTCTCCCGCCAAAAACATGGTCATCGAGAAGCACCACGTAGTGCCAGACCAGGGGCGTCCTACAACTCGCTCGTTCACAATTGTTGCACCGCAATCCTTGTTGATTGCGTGCATGCGGGTGGAAGCAATACCTGGGTTCGACTGACGGCTGCTGGAATTCTGCTAGAGCCTTCAGGACGCTGAGATCTCCGACATCGCTCGGGAATGTCTTCGTCGTAACGCGGACACCGGCGCGACTATGAAGCGATGGTCGGCGGCAGCCCAGGTGGCGAAGTGACATCCGTATTCAGGAGGAGACGCGGTATCTGCTTTCGCCCATGACCCGGAGAGATTGTTCAAGCAACGGACGATCTTTTGGCCGCTCGATGGGCTGCCAACTACCGTGCCGGTCGCGGTGACCGCGTCCCTCGTCCGGAGTGGCTCAGAGTCTCGTCCGTTGCTCGATCTCGCGGCTGGCCAGGTCCGCCGCGGAGGCGACGGCTGCCAGGTAGTGCTGCGCATCGGCGCAGTTGATCACCGTGTCTGGTCAAGAGAACCGCCCAGCCGTGACGCTCATTAAGTAGTCAAGTTGGCGTTCGACGGCGAATGTAACGCGTGGGCGTGCGCGGCCCGACGACCTTGGCGCGGCATGCACGGGCGTGCGCCAGGTCCATCCGTTTACGAGTTATCAGCGACGCGAGCGGTTGAGCGCGGCTCCTTGCGCGCGCGATCCAGAGTGCCGGCAGCACATATCGCGCCATCACAGAAGCGCGGTTCGCTGAGAAGCTTATCCCGGATCGTGCCTGGAAAACGCACGACCTGCGCAGCCGAACCGTCCGTCTGACGCAGAGGCAACGCTTAGGGCGCAGCCGGCCGTTGCTCAAATGGGATGGCTGTCGCGTGGTCGGCGAGCGCGAACTTTCTCTCATAAACTGGCAGTCCGATGATGCGCTGGATGGCCGCGAGATTGCGGGACCATTCCTCCCTCCAGACCAATATTTACGGGGCCGGCGAGCGCGGTAGTGGTCCAGGGCGGCCACTCCACCGGCGTGCAGCAGCTTTACCCTGGAAGGGCGCGAGCACGACGGCATGCTTGGCTCCGTCGAGATGCGCGCGTTTGGGCTGTTGTGCCGCTGCTCTTCGCTTTGAGGCTCTGCAGCGGTCTGCTCTTGCGAAGAAACGGCGTCGCAGCCGGCGGCGAGCTGCCGCATCACCGCGGCCGGAGTGCTGCCGGCCGGCGCAAAGACACGCGGTCCATCGGCCAACTCGATCGCGACCGTGCCGTCCGGCGGCTGCACCAGATCGCGCAAGATAGCGAGCGCTGGGAGCTCATTGGCCGCGCTGTCGGCGAGCGTAACCATCGCGAGTTGCGGTGCCTTGCGAACGGTCAGGCCGAACTTGACCCGCCGGCGGACCACCATGCTGGTGGCGACGCCATGGCGGCAGCAAACCTGCGCCACGCTGACGCGGGGTTTCTCCGTCTCCCGCACGATCACCCGCTTCTGCCCGTTGCTGAACCGACGCCGCCTCGACCGCCCGTCCACCGCTTCCGGCGTCAAGCGGCATTTGCATGGCGCGCAACTGGCAGCGCTGCTTGTTTGAGCCCAGGCACTCGGATGAAGCAACAATCGCCACTCCGTCTCGTCGTCGGAGTCTTCGAGACGATCGCGCCAGATCCGCAACGAATCGGGCGAAAGGCCGAGCGCCGCGGCATGCTTGGCATGCCCGATGCAGCTCCAGTTCGTCGCCTCGACATGCATGCTCCAGAACGCTCGAAGCGCGATCGGACCGCAGTTCGTGCGCACGCTATGGCGATAGCGCGTGACCTCTTGCGTCGCTTCGGCTGCCGCTTCTTGCGCTGACGTTCTGCCGTTGCTTGGTACAAATTCCGGAGCTTTTCCGCACGTTTGCGTAAGTCTTCCGGACTCATCAGATGGCACACCCACGCTCAAACGTTGCCATCGAAAGCATGCGCCGGCCGCAATATTCCTCCGCATCCTGGTCGCTGCGGTACCGGCTCTCAACGTGCGTGGGTGTTGGCCTTTGCCCACGAACGGCGAAGCGCCGTCGGACATCCTCCACTGCAGCAGAGAACCCGAAATGGAACGAGAACACACTGTGGAAGAGTTGTGCAGGGACCGGACGCTTAAAGACGACCGAGCGATGGCAAGATAAAGCGAACTGTCGTTCGCACCTCGCGGGCTCGGCAAGTGATTGTCTGCACATTGTCTTTGGCACCTTGCGAGGGCGATCTGACGGCGTTGTGCAATGTGCGCATGCCGCCGCCTCAAGGACGTTCTTGTTTGTTTTCAAGTTCGGAACGGTTGCCGCCCGCAATGTGCGCCGGGGCTTGCCCCGCCATCTCTGCACTGCCGCACCCCATTCTGCGACGCTTTCCGATCGATGATTTTGAGGCTTGCGCGGCGTGACTCCCGCGCCGATCGTCACGTCATGGCGAGCGATGAGCACGACGATTTCCGCATCAGGCCTGGTCGGGTGCGCAACCGGGGCACGCGCGTCAACGCGCGCGATCTGCCCTTCCTGACCGAGGTGAAGCTCGCCGTGCGCAAGGCGGGCGGCAACCCCAGGCAGATCGGCCGAGGCCCGGAATCGGCGGGCAGCCGGAACGGGCAGGGCCCCGGCCGCTTCAACGCGCGCGGCCGCGGCGCCAGGGTGGTGGCGTCCTTTCCTCGGGACGGCGGCGGCTGGCAGCAGGACTCCAGCGGTCGCTTCCGCGCGCGTCGGGTCGTGGTCAAGGCGCGGGTGGTGAAGCTTAACCCGCAACGAGGTTCGCGCGGGCCAAAGATGCGCGGCGCACCGAGCAGGGCGGCCGCCGCACATTTGCGTTACCTCGAGCGCGACGGCGTCAGCCGCGGCGGCGAGAAAGGCCGCGCTTATTCAGCCATTGAGAACGAAGCGGACGGCAAGGCGTTCATCGAACGCGGACGTGAGGATCGCCACCAGTTCCGGTTCATTGTCGCGCCGGAGGATTCCATCGAGATGGCGGACCTGCGCGGTTTCACCCGCGACCTCATGCGCCAGATGGAGACCGATCTCGGTACCAGGCTGGACTGGATCGCCGTCGATCATCACAACACCGGCCATCCGCATACCCATGTCATGGTGCGCGGGGTGCTCGATGATGGCCGCATCCTCAACATTGCCGGTGATTATATCGCTCATGGCGTCCGCCATCGGGCGAGTGAACTGGTCACGCTCGAACTTGGCCCGCAGACCGAGATCGAGCTTCAGAACAAGCTCCACAACGAGGTGCAGGCCGAGCGCTGGACCCGGCTCGACAAGATGCTGGCCTCCGAGCAGCGCGACCAGGGCGTCATCGATCTCAGGCCCGGCGAAGGGGCGAGCTATCTCGTCCGCGAGAACCGCGCCAACCTGATCGGGCGCGTCCGCCAGCTTGAGCGGTACGGCATCGTCAGCGAGGCCGAGCCGGGTCGCTGGACGCTCTCGGGCAAGGCCGAACGGACCTTGCGGGAGCTTGGGGAGCGGGGCGACATCATCAAGACCATGCATCGGGCGCTTGCCGAGCATGGCATCGCCTCCGAGCGCGGGCCCAGCCAGTACGTCACCCACGGCAGGCAGATCGCCGGGCCGGTCGTCGGCCGGGTGCTGGCGAAGGGACTGGCCGGCGACGAGATGAGCGACCGGTTGCATCTCGTTATCGATGGCGTGGACGGGCGCACCCACTATGTCGAGACGGCCGATCCGGCCAGGCTAGACGAGATCAAGCGCGGCCACATCGTCGCGCTCGAGCCGGTGCTGAGCAAGCCGGAGCCACGAGCTGCGGACCTCAACATCCGCGACAGGGCGGCCATGAACGGTGGCCTCTACCGGCCGAGCGAGCATCTGGTGGCCGCGCGCCCGGAGATCGAACGCTTCAAGGGCGACCCGGACGCGTTCGTCCGTGCCCACGTCCGCCGGCTCGAAGCCCTCCGCCGCGCCGGCCATGTCGAGCGCATCGACGCCGACCACTGGAAAATCCCCCACGACATCGCCGAACGCGGCATGGCCTATGACGCCCCCGGCCGGCCGAAGGACTTTGCCATTCGCACGCTCTCCACCCTCGATCTTGAACGCCAGATCGGCAGCGACGGCGCGACCTGGCTCGACCGGGAACTGGCCTCAGCCAACCGGACGCCGCTCGCGGAGGCGGGCTTCGGGCGGGAGGTCACGGACGCGATGGAACGCCGCCGCCTGGCCCTCGTCGATCAGGGGCACGCCACCCGGCTTGTCGACGGCCGCGTTCGTGCGCCGAAAGACCTCATCGCCCGCCTTGAGGCGACCGAGATCAGTCGCGTCGGGCGGCAGATGGCGGCCGAGCGCGGGCTGACTTACCTGCCGGGCAAGCCGGGCGAATTCGTCGCCGGTAAGCTTGCGGGCGTCGCTACGCTGGCCAGCGGGCGCTTTGCCATGATCGACGACGGCCTCGGCTTCCAGCTCGTGCCCTGGCAGCCTGTGCTCGACAAGCGCATCGGTCAGCACATCAGCGGCGTAATGCGCGACAGCGGTGGCATCGAATGGGGGTTCGGCCGGAAACGTGGGCTGGGGCTATGAGCTGGAGCCTTTTGCCTGCCCGCCGACCGTCTTCCGACCGGCGAGAGCGCGGACGAACGATCGGGGTCTTCGAACCGCGAACGCAGCATACGCGTTCGATAATCAGAGACTTCTGCTGATGAAGCTGCCTTCAGCAGTGAGCACCTGAAGGGTTGGTACGGACTTGGCCGGGCACCACTTCGAAAGCGTCATCGGTCCGCCGATCCGCTATCGAGGCTTCGTCCTCTTGCTGACCGGCTTGAAGAATTCTGCCGGTTCAACATCAAGGACGGCAGAAAATTTGCCAATGATTTCCAAACCTACGTAGGTAATGCCCCTTTCCACCTTGCTCACATGAGCGCGGTCGACAGCTGCCTCATGGGCCAGCTCTTCCTGGGAAATTCCCCGCTGGTGCCGAATGCGGCGCAAATTCGTCGCGAATAGCTGACGCAGATCCATTGCGCCAGCCAAGCGGTTTGTGGTTTATTGACCCACGGCTTTAAAACCGAATTCGTGGGGTGCGAGTGGATGGGAGGACCCTATGCGTAATGCTCTGACCCGCCCCGGTGTTGCGGCAATTGCGCCGGCCGATCCGGCCTTAACCCCCTATGACCACGCCCACCGTATGACTTATCTGAGGTTACTTGACGCTCACGCTGAAGGTACCGACTGGCGCGAGGTCGTACGAAATGTGTTGTCCATCGATCCTGATCGAGAGCCGGTACAGGCGCGCAAAACGTTTGACAGCCATCTAGCCCGAGCCAAGTGGATGACGGAACACGGCTACAGACACCTGTTGAAAGGTGCATTTAGATAACCGGTCGTAAATGGGCGGTACTGATGGCCATTGTTTTACCTTCGCAATGGTCTCAAACATCCCCACAGCGCCCCCGCCAAACGGATTGAGGGCTTCCGCTTTCGCCTTTGCCCACTCGACCCATGCCCTCAACGTGCGATCTGAGACCGTGACGTCACCCTCGGTCGCGAGCCGAGCCTCGACCTCTGCGAGAAATGTCAGCAATCTCTCCCTCTGTTCCCAATTGATGGCGTACTCGCGAAACTTGTTGCAGCGCTTCTCGTCGATTTCCCGCAATCGATGGGCTTCGCTTCCTCTTCACGGTAGCGCTTCTCCTGCTCTTCACGTTCACGCTTCATTTCTTCAAGGGTCGGCCCTGCCGCCATTATCGCGCCGACGATAGTTGGCATGAGTTGTCCAATCTTGATCTTTTGCGATTCGACCCACTCAGGCCGCCGACCTTGCAAGTAGGTCGTGATGCTGACCCGCAGAAAGCCTGAAGAATCCTGACCCGACTTGCAATACTCGGCGGACGCGGTCCATTTGCGTTGTTCCTGCCATTGCTTGAGGGACTGCACCATCTTTTCAACGACTGAGCACTCGACTTGATGCCCGTCGATCAAGAACGTTATCTTGCCTGACGCTGGTGATTTCTCGATTGTGCCACCAGCCTTCTCAACTGCATAAAATATCGCGCTGGTGGCTCTGAAACGATACAGATCGCGCTCTGACAGGTCAGGGATCGAGGGTGACGTCCAACCGATCTCCCGACGACGATTCCTGTTCTCCAGCTCGCGCTCTTTCTGGCGTTTCCTGTGACTGGCGATCCACGTCTGCACGCGTGGGTGAAGGTTCTCGTTGCGCTCAGGCACCGCGACATCACGAATGCGATTGGCCACCGTCGCGGCGGCTTGTTTAGCCGCAGGGGAAGGCGCCGGCTTTGGCGGCGTAGGGTGGATATCTGCCGCGCTTGGGATCCCGTCCCGCCGAGGTGGAAGCTTTAGTGTGACGACTGGCTTTCCGGCTTCCTTCTTGGCCCAGTGGCCGCGCGGAGGATAAGGCACGTCCAGCCTGTCGCAGACCTTGGCCAGACCGTTTCCGGTGATTCCGAATTCCTCGGCAAGCCGGATCATCAGCTTATCCCAGACCATCCGGTACAGCTCTTCGCGCGTGACGCGCCGCGCATGCGACACTTTCACCGAACGCGAAGGTGATCAGGATCATGATAGAGGCACTGCGCAAGCGATACGAAGAGCGATTTGGCGTCATTGAATGCCTCCATTCAGGCGTGTCAGCCAGCGCAAGCCACTCAGGCTAGGGAGGAATACGTGTTCACCTCCGCGGACTACCGTGAAATCGGGCAAGCCTTTAAGGTGCCGACGAGCTGGGCGCGCTGGAAACGCGTAGTCGTCCGCGTGGTCGCGACGGCCAACGATAGGATCGCCGCGCGCGCCTTCTCCGATAAAATTGCCGTCGTTGATCCACTGCGACTGTACAAATTCGAACTGGCGTTCTGGGTCAGCATTGATCATTGCGAGGACTATTCCACGGTCTTTGCCATCGTCCTCCGTCGCGTCCTCAGGCAGAAGCGGACCGTACGCTGATCCGCGGCGAAGAACTCTGTGCTGGCGAGTGTCGGTTATCGTGCCATCTAGCGCAGCCCGCGGATTGACGCGGCGGATGTGACTGCCGACTGGTGTTCTTCTTCCGTCGGGATCGTCTTGATAGTTGAAGTCGTTGCGGCGCATGACGTCGCTCGCGAGGAGGGATCGTCGGTGTCTGGAGATAGCGCGAGCGGGCAGCCGCTGCGCCACCGGCCCATCATCTTTGCCGCCAGGAACTCCTGGCCAGTCGAGCTATCTGCGTTGTCGCGTAGGAAGCGGCGGAACGCCGCAACGTTCTGCCTAATCTTTCGGATTGCGATGAAGGTTCCATTGCGCCAAAGCTCAGGTGGCCCACCTGCACTGGCAATCGTGCCGAGCTCGTTCTCATATCCAAGTACGAACTCGCCCGCTTTCGCAGGTTGACCTTGACCCGGTAGAGGAGCGCCGCCTTCGCCCTCGATGAACGGCCGACTGATCCCGTCAGCGAAGCCGAAATGTTCGCGAAAGGTTGGAGGGATACCGACATCCAAGCGAGAGATAAGCCGGAGTGTGGGGAGGCCGCGCATTGCCTCGTGGCCAATGGCAAGCTTCGCGTCGCGAGCGGCTTCCGTCTGCCCCATGAGGAAGAGGCCCATGTGAAAGCCATTACCGCCGTGAGGCCAATCCCAATTGGCCGGATCGCTATCTCCGACGTCGCCCAAAAATGTTTTGCGCGCTGCCATCCCCTGTTGAAAGGCGCGCGGGAATCCGGCCAGAATCTCGGCGTTCACGCCCAATCGTCGAAGACCTTCGGCTGTGTACACAACGTTGATCCAGGCCGCATCCGCCGGCGCCTCCCAATCGGCAGCCGATGTGATGTGGGGAAGAAGTCTCGTCAACGCCCGTCGAGCACAGTCCGCATCATCGATGCGGAAGACGAGATAAGAGCCGTAGTACGGCATTGGCCTATTTCGCAGGACGGTCCCTTGGATATCGGCCAGTTCGAGTTCTGCCCCCATCACGAGAACCTCAGTTCGCCGCGTCCAGAAGCTCGGACACGGCGCCGCCCAATCTCTTCAATCTTGTGACGTCTTTGACCGTGAGGTCGTGGTGACAGACGTAGAACATCTCTGCCGTCACGAGGCTGTCCGCAATCATCTTCTGGGTTTCGGGCTTAGAGGATCGGTCGTAGCCATCCCACACACCAATCATGAGGCCGTCGAACCAGGGGCCAGCCTCGCGAACGATATCACCAAGATAGGGTACGAAGTCCCCATCGTATGTGACCGTCACCAGAGCCTGCGTGTCATCGTTGATGATGATGACCCGGAGCTCGTGAACAGTGCCGATTCTTCCCTCCCAGTAGCGCGACTCTGCCTGAAATTGACCGATGCGTTCGCGCAGCAACTTCGCTCCGCCTGGTAAGAACTTTACGACGGCAGTGGCTTCGCCACGTTTGCCATAGCGAAGCCCGGGTCCATCTGGTTGATGGCGAACCTCAAAGTTATCGGTGGTCCGGTCGTTCTCAACGAAATTGGCCATTGGTTTGTCTCCAGTGAGGGTTAGGTGGACTTTGCAGCGTGGCGCCAACCGCCACTTCGCAGCGCGGCCGACAGTTCATAGACACCGCGTCGGATCTGAATGATCGGATCGTCAGTGGTCTCGAGGCCGTCCACGAGCGCCGTCGGATCGTGGTTCATGACGACATCGCCGAACTCCGCTTCGGTTGTCGGAGCGGAAACAATCAAGTGACCGATCGAGACGCGCTTTCGTCCCTCAGGCCAGAGGACGGTCGCGTCATCAAGTATGTCGTCAGGCTCTGCGAGCTCGAGTTCGAGTTCAAAGGCAATCGGCCGTTCCTTGAGCCGCTCGTCGAGCTCCGTGAATAGGACTGACACGTCCTCATGTGCTAGCTGGGCGACCGGCTGGCCTTTTACGCCGGCCACGGGCGTCCAGTGGATGCGGGCCGGAGTCGTTACGTTGTCGGAATTGGTAAGAAGGAACGTGTGGACGGCGTGGAATTGCGTGTGCGCGAAGCTGATGGGCGCGGGCGACTCAGCTCGCATCTTTAGCACGGCCGCGCTGTTCGGATGTTGGGGGAGAATTGCCTTCAGGCCGTCCATGTTCGGAGGCTTACCCGGCTCGGTCGGAGCGGCGGCCTCAACGAGCGCGATGAATTGGTCAATCGATCGCGCGATGAACAGCTTCTGGCTGAGCATTACCAGGTTGGTGACGCGACCGTCCGGTAGATAGAAGCGTGTTGCCATTCCGACAGTCGAGCTGAAGTGCGCGAACGGATCTCCGCCTCCTTTCGAGAAGCGCACCGTCACCGGCACTTCTTCCCCCTGTAGATGTACGGCGCGCGTGAATTCCCGGGCGACTGAGTAGGCCTTGAAGCTTCCTCGGTACAGACGTCCGTCTGCGTGGAGCGTGCGGTAACCCGGATACCGACCGAGTACTGCGTGAATCTTTTCGACGATCTCTGCGGCTTTTCGATACTGGCTCTGCTGCGTCATTTGGGGCCTCTTCGTTGAGGGCCGATCCTAAGCAGGGCCTGTCTTTGGCCGCAGTAAGGGCAGGCGAGCTAACCGTAAGGAAACGCGCCGTCACCTCCATCAATACGCCCCAAACCGTAGTACGTCGCATGACGCCTTGAGGTGTAGAGCTAGGACGGAGACAGTTCGATGACGAACATGACGAGCGATCTGAAAGGCAAGGTAGCGGTCATCACCGGTGCGGGTGGTGGGATCGGATTGGCTCTCGCGCTAGAGGCGGCTCGACGCGGAATGAAAGTCGCTCTTGCGGATGTCGGGGAAGAGGCACTGGTTTCAGCCAGGGATCAGGTGGAAGCAATCGGGGTGAGCGCGACTGCGTTGAAGACCGATGTTCGAAACATGGCGGACATCGAGGCGCTCAGACTTCAGGCGACCGATCGACTAGGGCAGCCATGGCTCGTTTGCAACAATGCCGGCGTAGCAAAGATTGCACTGACGTGGGAGACGTCAGAGGCAGATTGGCGAAGGTTGATAGACATCAACGTGTGGGGCGTCATCAACGGCATCAGATCTTTTCTGCCCGGCTTGCGCGCGCGGAAGTCAGGATACATCCTCAATACCGCGTCCGTTGGCGGACTTCTGAGCATGCCGGCAAATGCCGCGTACGTTGCCAGCAAGCATGCTGTCGTCGGCCTTTCGGAGACGTTATACAGGGAGCTAAAGGCAGACAATTCCGGGGTCGGGGTCTCTGTACTGTGCCCCGCGTTGGTCAAGACAGCGATTGCCGGCACGCGAGAGGTCGACGGTAAGAAGGTCTCCGCGATCGACTCGCCACATGCCATGGAGCCGGCAGATGTCGCACGGATCACGTTCGATGCCATCGAGACAGGGCAGTTCTGGATTCTGACGCATGCCAGCCATATAGCGCCCCAGATGGCCGCGCGCCTGGCGCAGATGATCGGGCAGAATAATCCGAACCGTGACAGCGTCGATCCGTCGATAGCCCAGACGGCGACAGCGGCCACCGGGGTTGATTTTATTCACGCTCCGTAGCGCGTCAAACGCTTAGGTGTATCGAGATCTCAAATTGGGCGGATCGAGTCATGCGTGCCGCCCTTTGTAGCCGTAGCGCTGCAACTCCTTGCGGCCGGCGATGTCGAACTGGACCAGTGGATTGAGCCCGCCTGTTCGAGCCATCTGCCGAAGTTCTCTGAGATTGCGATTAGGCTGCAGGTACGTGTCGACTATGGAGTCCATCGTCCTTTCCGCTGCCTCGATGACGTTTTCTGAGCAGATAAGCCTCATCCGTCCGATCAAGGAATAGAGTTTGACCAGATCCGCAATTTCGTCCTTACCGTGGCTGAGCGCGTCGCTGTATAGCCGTGACGCTTCTGTGACGAACTCGCTGAATAGCTTTTCCCGTTTAGCGGTTTCGGTCAGCAGGCGCTTCTCCCGCATGATCGTAATCTGTGTCAGCCAAGTCGTCGCAAACGACGTAATACCGCCAACGGCCACGCCAGCGAGCCCAACCAGCGCGGAAAAATAAGGAGAAGCTTCCATCGAAACACCGGAACGCGGGAGGTGTACGACTCTTACAGGGGAGAAGGAGCATCCGTCTAAGGCGAAGACGTTAGCTGGAGGATTCACTTATGCTTACGTACAGGTAATATAACACTAAAAGGTCCGAAGCGGGACTTTTGGATTTTTTTGAAACGTTTTCATTGGAGGTCCGTCCAAGTCTTTTTAGCCTCTGTGTCTGGCGTGCAGCGGGGCACGAAGGACCGGAGGCCTCATGAACCAATTGGCAATCTCAGATGCAGCGATCATTCGCCAAGAACTGCGTTGCCTTGAGGCGAGCTCCATTTTCTCGAGAAGCGGTAACCTCTTCTCACTCTTGAGGTTCGTGGTTGAGGAGTCGTTGGCGGGACGCGGAGAGACCCTCAAGGAACTTGTCATTGGGGATGCTCTCTATGGGAAGCAACAACCATACGACCCGCGGATAGACTCGACGGTCCGGGTTGAAGCGCGGCGCCTTCGGCGAAAGCTGGACGAATACTACCGAGCCGACGGAGCCAGCCGCCCGATCCGTATTGAATTGCCGACGGGCGGTTACAGACCTCTATTTCGCGACACACCTGTCAGGTCGGCAGATGGCGTGCCGAACAAGCTCAGAGCGCGCACCTCGACAGCGTCCGTTGATCTCGCAATCTTGCCGTTTCGGGCACTTTCAGCTGAGTCCGAAGACCACCGCTTCGCCGACGGCCTTACTGACGATGTGATCTATGCGTGCGGAGCTTTGCCAGGGCTGAGAGTGGCTCCCCGGCTCGTCGTCTTCCAATATAAAAACAGAAGCTACTCGGTGGCCGAAGTCGCCAGTGAACTGGGCGCCGCACTGGTCCTTCACGGAACTATCCGCGCCGAACCAAGCCGGAGCAGAGTGACGATTGAGATCTCCGATCCGCAAGGTTTCGTTGCTTGGTCGGATCGGGTAGAGTTCTTGAGCTGGGATAGCATCGGGGAACAGGAGAAACTGGCGGGTGCCATCGCACGTCGAATCCCAGTTGGTATTGCACAAAGCGTATCTTGCTGCAGCAATTCGCAATGCTCGGCGGTCGCCTGATCTCACGTCGAAATTCCGAATCAGCCGTGAGAACTTGGAGCGCACCTCTTGAGCAAGGGGGAAACGACGATCACTGGGCCAGTCGATATCCTCAAGTTCGGCCCATTTTGGCTCATCCCGAACCACGGCGTACTACTCAAGGAAGGCCGACCTGTTCGACTGGGTAGCCGGGCATTCGACATTCTAGTCTTGCTTGCGAGAAATGCCGGCCGCGTTCTCTCCAAGCAGGAGCTCATGGACAACGTATGGCCAGGCACAGCCGTCGTTGAGGCAAATCTTTCCGTACATATGGCAGGGCTCCGCCGTGCGCTCGATACAGGGCAAGCCGGTCCGCACATTCTGACGGTCTCCGGACGAGGATATCGCTTCGTCTCGAAGGTCGAGGTCATCACGAGTGCTGAAAAATATCCCGTCACCGAGACCACAGGAAACATACCATTCATGTTAACGCGCCTGATCGGTCGGGATCAGGTGTTCGCCGAAATTTCGAAACGTGTGGCGCCCCACAGATTGCTTACCATCGTTGGGTCAGGAGGTGTCGGTAAGACCGCTCTGGCGCTCAACATCGCTGAAAATCAACTGCCGCATTGGCGACATGGTGCGTGGCTGATCGATTTCTCGCCCTTCTCCGATCCTGACCTGGTTTGCGCGGCGCTTGCGACGGTCCTCGGGTTGGAAATAAGGTCGCAAAACCCGACTCCGGCCCTCGTCACCGCTCTCCATGACAAGGAGATGCTTCTTGTCTTCGATAACTGCGAGCATTTGATCGAACCTATTGCAGCGCTGGCTTATGCAATTCTTCAAAGCGTGAGTACGGTGGGGATTATCGCGACCAGCCGCGAACCACTGATGATACCTGGAGAGCTGGTTCATAGACTTGAGCCGCTTGAAGTCCCTTCTGATGTCAGTCCGGTGGGCGCTGTTGAGGCACTCGCCTATTCATCCGTAGCGCTACTTCGCGAACGAGCGCTCGCTGTCATCCCGGAATTTGAGATTCGGGATG
This sequence comes from Bradyrhizobium sp. 33ap4, assembly GCF_032654765.1. Classification (NCBI taxonomy): domain Bacteria; kingdom Pseudomonadati; phylum Pseudomonadota; class Alphaproteobacteria; order Hyphomicrobiales; family Nitrobacteraceae; genus Bradyrhizobium; species Bradyrhizobium sp. 33ap4. The sequence continues at coordinate 76,463 of NZ_JAUMTJ010000030.1, forward strand.
AGGATGCGCTAGCTGCGTCGCTCATTTGTAGAAAGCTCGCCGGCGTGCCGCTCGCGATCGAGTTCGCGTCCGCACTCATTCCATCCTTCGGCATCAGCGAGCTGGCTTCGCGCTTGGACGATCGTATGAGACTACTCCGCGGAGAACGGCGAGCGGCCGCGCCTAGGCACAGGACATTGATGGCTGCACTGGATTGGAGCTATCGACTTCTAACTCCTGCCGAACAGCTCGTTCTGCGCCGATTGGGTATCTTCTCCGGTGGATTTACCACCGATGCGGCCGATGCCGTCCTGTCGGATCCCGACCGCCAGCTGGACGTGCCGGGCATTCTAACGAGTCTTGTCTTAAAGTCGCTGATTGCGGCCGATCTTCGCGATAATCACTCCCGCTTTCGTCTCCTGGAGACGACGCGAGCGTTTGCGCTAGAGCGGATGGAAGAAGAGTTTGAGCGTTTAGATGTCGAGCGCAGGCACGCTGAGTACTTTGCGCGGCTTTTGCACGGAAAGCAGGGACTGCCGTCGGCGCGCACAGATTACACTTCGTTTACTCCCGATCTCGACAACATACGTGCAGCATTGCAGTGGGCCATGTCGGATCGCGGCAATCACCATCTTGCCGTCTCGATCGCGGCGGGCTCTCTGCCGATATGGTTTGGCCTGTCCCTCTTCGCTGAATGCGGCTCGAAAATGAGGGCTCTCTTCGAGATGCTCCCGGCGGAACTCCGGGATACCCCGGAGGGGCAGTCGGTTCATATTGCCACCATCGCTACGGATATCTTTTCGCGAGGGACGCCAGCGGATAGTTACGACGAATGGACGAAAAAGGCGGCCGCCGCGGAGGCGCGGAATGACATTCGCGGACGCGTACGGCTGCTGATCGCAAGATGGACGTATAATGTTCGTGTGCCTGATTATTTGGCAGCGGATGAACAGTCGCTCGCCTTCGAGGCCATGGCGCTATCCTCGGAAAGCCTTGCCCATGAGCTTCCGCCTGCAGATGATCCCTATTACGCGCTGGTCGCTCCTGAAAGCTTACGTGCGACCACGCAATGGATGCGCGGGACGACCTTGCATCACATGGGCAGGTTAGATGAGACTATGGCGCCATTCCTCGCGTTTCTTCGGGAAGAAACCCCGGAGTTTCGTACCTGGTGGATGGCGGCAACGGGTTTCGATCGACGGTCGGACACGCTTGGACTGATCGGCCTGACGAAATGTGAGCGAGGTGACCTCTCGGACGGAATGGCCGACGCGGAGAGTGGAATTGTGGTGGCACGCGAGACAAAGAAAGCTCTGGCTCTCTGCCAAGCCTTACAGTGGTCGATCGCTTGCCGGTTCATTTCGGCAGCGGACGTGACGAACATGAGTGTCGATATCGATGAGATGACGACTACAGCCGAACATCATTCGCTCACCAGCCATCTGGGCATGGCGCAATGCTTCGCCGGCTGTCAACTCGCCCTTCAGGGACGATATGCGATCGCAGCACAGCAATTTCAACACGGGCTCGAGAACCTTGATCGCGCCAGATATGGCGTGTTCAAGCCAATCTTCGTCGGCGTACTAGCTAGTGTCTTCGCGGCCGCGGGCCAAGTCCGAGACGGCCTGCGACTAATCGAGCAATTCGAATTGAAAGGCGATAGTCCGATCGGATTTGGATATGCCGAGTATCTTCGCCGAAAAGCTCAATTGTTAATGCTAGTCGGGCGCGAATCTGATGCCGAGGATGTACTCAGAAGGGCCGTCGATATCGCCAAGGACCAGGGAGCGGTACTCAACCACGTTAGGGTGGTTACCGATCTGTATGCATTGTGTCATGAGGCAGGTCGCCGCACTGAAGCCATCTCGGGCCTACGTGGAGCCGTTGAGGCAATTCCAACGACACTTCAGGGACGCCATCGCGAGCGCGCAGAGAAGCTTCTCGCTGCCTGGCAGTAACGATGGGTGTGATAAAGTTCATGCGGGCATAACGGATGGCGCCTGAGCCACTGGGAGAGTTGCGGTTCGGTCGGTTTCGGCTTCTTGCCGATCAAGGCATGCTGCTTGAGGGTGACCGTCCGGTTCGTCTCGGAAGCCGAGCATTCGACGTGTTGAACTTGCTGGTTAGTAACCCTGGTCGGGTGCTGACGAAACAGGAGATCATGGACGCCGTCTGGCCGGACACAGTTGTAGTCGAAGCCAATCTATCGGTTCACATGGCTGCCCTTCGCCGGGCTTTGGGGAACGTCGACAATAGCGGTCAATACATCATCACGGTACCGGGCCGCGGCTATCGCTTCGCCTCCAGGGTGGACGTGGTCGCCCGCACCGAAGGATTCTCCGCGGCGAAGCCGATCGGCAATCTTCCGCTTCTGCTCACCCATCTGATCGGACGCGACGCTAATCTGGCGGATATTGGCCAGCGACTGAGGCCTCACAGACTCCTGACCATTGTGGGCTCCGGCGGCGTCGGAAAGACCGCCCTGGCTTTGAATGCTGCTGAGGCACAACTGCCGAAATGGAAAGGCGGCGTCTGGCTCGTCGACTTTGCGACGTTCTCCGATCCGGAGCTTGTTCCCACGGCGCTTGCTACGGTTCTTGGGCTCGAAGTACGATCGACAAGGCCAATACCTTCTATAACAAGCGCGATCGCCAACAGAGAGTTGCTTCTAGTCTTCGACAATTGCGAGCATTTGCTCGAGCATGTAGCGGCTCTGGCCCATGCGATCCTGCAATCCACGAGGTCAGTCGGAATACTTGCGACCAGCCGCGAGCCGCTGACAGTTCCGGGTGAACAAATTCAGAGACTGGAACCTCTCGACGTTCCGCCGGAGTCTATGCCTATCGGAGCGGAAGAAGCTCTCGCTTACCCATCGATCCAGCTTCTTTCGGAACGTGTTTGTGCGCTCAACGTTGACTTTGTCTTGCGCGACGAGGAGGCATTGGCAGCGTCCTTGATTTGCCGCAAGCTTGGAGGAGTGCCGCTTGCGATCGAGTTCGCATCAGCGCTCATTCCATCATTTGGTGTCGTTGGCCTAGCCTCTCGTCTTGACGATCGGTTGAGGTTGCTCCGTACGGAAAGAAGAGCGACGTTGTCTAGGCATCGTACCTTGGCTGCTGCTCTCGATTGGAGCTATCAACTGCTGGACGAGACGGAAAAGCTTGTTCTGCGGCGGCTTTCGGTGTTTTCGGGCGGATTTACCATCGAATCCGCGGCTGCCGTGGTGCCGGACCCGGACCAACAGATCGACCTGGCGGCAACGGTTGCAACTCTTGTCCTCAAGTCACTGATCGCACCGGATCTTCGTGATAGCCAACCGCGGTTTCGCCTGCTGGAAACGACGCGCGCGTTTGCCCTGTCGCTCCTGACAGAATCGTTCGAGCAACAAGAAGTGGGTCAGCGACATGCTGTCCACATTTCGAAGATGTTGAAGGGTAAAGAGGGGCCTTCACCCCATCTCAACGCTACTGCGTTCCTACCGGAACTCGACAATATCAGGTCAGCGCTGAACTGGTCACTGTCGGAGAGCGGAGATCTGGCTCTGGCCGCGTCCATAGCGGCCGAATCATTGCCAGTGTGGTTTGGCTTGTCTCTCCTGACCGAGTGCGGCGCCAGAATGCAAGTCGCGTTCTCGAAATTGACGCAAGGTCTTCGGGAATCGTCTGAGGGGCAAGCGATACATGGAGCGATCACGTCCACAGAGATCTTTACGAGTGGAACCGCGGACGCGAGCTATCGCGATTGGATGCGTAAGGGCGACGCGGCGGAAGCAAGCAAGGATGGTCGCGCCCGGGTCAGGCTCCTGGTGGCGACATGGACGTTCAATATCCGACTTCCCGACTATCCGGCAGCCGACGAACAGTCGCGGATGTTTGAAGAGATCGCGCTGAGCTCGAACAGCGCCAATCTCAAAGCTTCGATCGGTTGGATGCGCGGTACGACGCTGCATCATATGGGACGTCTAGGTGCGGCGAGAGCTCATTTCGAGCAATTCATCCGCGACGAAACTGCCGAATTCCGCGCCTACTTCATGTCCACAACGGGCTTCGACCGCCGTTCCGACGCATTCGGCCTTCTGGGCCTCACCAAATGCATGCAAGGCCACGTGGAGGAGGGGCTAAGGGACGTAGAGACCGGCGTCAGCGAAGCGCGTTCGACTCAAAAGGCGCTGCCGCTGTGCGAAGCGTTGCAGTGGTCGATCGCCGCAAGGCTCATATCTGCCGCGTCGATCAGGACGATCAGCTGTGAGACGGAAGAACTCTATTCGACCGCGGAGCAGCACTCCCTATCAAGTCATCTGGGGATGGCGCTTTGTTACAAAGGTTGCGCGCATTCGCTGCAGCAGAAGCACGCCTCAGCAGCGAAGTTTCTTGAGGCTGGACTCGATAGATTGAAGAAGGCGCGATACGGTCCTTTCGATCCGCTCTTCGTTGCCGTTCTCGGGTCGGTGCGCGCCGCTATCGGGCAGGTCAGGGAAGGCCTTCGCGCGATGGAGAGCTTCGAAAGCGACCAACAGTATCTGATGGGCTTCGGTCGTTCCGACTTTCTCCGCAGAAAGGCGCGTCTCAAGATGCTTATCGGAGCGTTCGCGGAAGCAGAGGGACTGCTACGCGAAGCAGAGAGCGTAGCAGCCGATCAAGGAGTCGCGGTCTGGGTATTGCGGGCCGCAACGGATCTAGCCGAATTTCTTCACGGACGAGGGCGGATCGACGAAGCGTCCGATAATTTACGCAAAGCTATCGCGACCGCCCCGACGGGACTGCAAGGGCCGCACCGTCGGCGTGCTCAAGATCTACTTGCGCTTTGGAACTGACGCCCGCTCTCGTATTCATGGCGCTGCTCTGAACCCATCATTTAATCGAGCGATCTCCCGACATAGCTAGTTCCACCGCCGCCGTGGACTAGAACCGAGTTGGCCACCCGGGGGGCAGGTTCTGCGGTGGGCTTCTTAACCGGCTTGTCCTGCTGCTTTGACCAGGAACGATAGTATGCGACGGCGGTCATTGCCGCGATGCCCACGATGCTGACGAAAATTTGCATCGGAATAGTACCCGAGACCTCCGCCAGGACGAAGTGAGCGGCGAACGAAAGAAAGATGCCGGCACAGAACACTTCGAGAGATTGTTGACCACACTTGATCGCTGGACGGAATCCCTTCCATTCCAAACCAGGCCAGTCGCGAGGCAGAAGCCTCACTACGAGGAAAGCAAACACGATGAAGTGGACGAGACGGTATGGCGCCAGATTCGTTTTGTCGTTCGGAACGAACTGGTCGTAGACAATATCCGGAACGAAACTCCTGACGACGGAAAAAGTCTCGCTGAACGTGATAATCGCTGCGAATAGCAAGTATGCGACCCCGAGTGTCAAAGCTGTTCGCGACCGGATGAACGTCATGGACGTTCCAGATCCACCGAGTGCAAACCAAGCGCCAAATACGAACAGCACCTGCCAGGCAAACGGGTTGAAGTACCACCTGCCGTGCGGATAGGCAGGCAAATTCCAGCCGAAATGGCGGGACACGAGATATAGTGCGACGGAGCCAAGCATAGTTAGATTGGGAGCGCGCAACATCGCCCAAAGGACGGGTGGAAAGAGCCCAATCAGAACAATGTAGAGCGGCAGTACGTCCATGTTCACTGGCTTGAACGCCAACATCAATCCATAGAACAGCGTCTGTGCAGGCTGTTGGAGGAAGATGTGGACGTTGAACTGGTCGAGAAACGCCTCGCCGCCATATTTTGGAGCGAGGTATCCGATCTCCGTCAGATAGATGACGAACAGCATTACGTGCGCGACGTAGATCTGCCAAGCTCGCCGCAATAAACGCGTGGAGCCAACGACAAACCCGCGATCAATCATACTCTTTGCGAATACGAATGCGACCGTATAGCCGGAAATGAAGATGAAGAGGTCGGCAGCGTCGCTGAAGCCGTAGTTGCGCGTAGTAACCCAATTTAGGACGTTGTTGGGGATGTGATCTAGAAAGATCGCCCAGTTCGCGATGCCCCGAAAAAGGTCGAGCCTCAGGTCGCGGCCCTGCGGTGGCAGAACGGCTTTAAACGACGCTGTCATCGGAAGTCCTCCCCTGGATACCGACGACTTCAGCCATGGTATCGCCCGGAGAGGAAGAAAGCTGGCGTTAGCTGGACGAGCACGCGGCGCTAACGGTTAGCGCAGAGAGCATCACCCCGGCTTACGACCGCCAGGGGTTTCAGACGACTAAGATCTCGCCGACAAAACGCCCCTGCAGGGAGCGCGACATAGGCGGGTTCGATCGTGACGCGACCAAATCATTCCGGGCTGCATCGGATACTAATTGTCGGAGGTGGGGCAGGCGGTTTGGAGCTGGCGTGTCGCCTAGGCCGGACGCTCGGCGGCCGCATGGCCGAGGTCACGCTGGTCGATCGCAACGCCTCGCATCTCTGGAAACCACGATTGCACGAGGTTGGTGCGGGCCTCGCTGGCGCGGCCGATGACGAAACCAGCTACCTCACGCTGGGACATCGGCATGGCTTCGAGTTCTGTCTGGGCGAGTTGGTCGGCTGGTCGAGGAACGAACGATCGATCGTCGTCGATAGCGTCACGAGCGCGCTGAGCGAGGATGAATTACTAGAACGGCGTATCGTTCCGTACGATACGTTAGTCTTCGCCCTCGGCAGTCGGGTGAACGACTTCGGTATCTCGGGCGTCAGAGAGCACTGTCACATGCTCGACAGCACCGAGCAGGCTCTGCGCCTCCAACGCTGCTTTCTCGAGGCGGCCGTCAAGGCCAGTGCAGGAAAACTTGCGCGCGTGCGGATTGGAATTGTCGGCGCGGGCGCGACGGGCGTCGAACTCGCGGCCGAGTTTCACCATGCCGGCCACACCATGGAACTATACGGAGGTCTGGGGGCAGCGGGAAAGTTGGACATAACGCTAATCGATCGATCTACGCGAGTCCTTCCGGCCGTTGATCCTCGCACTTCCGCGAGTGCGCAGAAGGCGTTGCAACAGCGCGGTATCAAGGTCTTGCTCGGACAGCAGGTGAGCCAAGTGTCCAAGGACGGCCTGCTGTTGGCGAGCGGCGACAAGCTCCCATGCGACATTATGGTGTGGTCATCGGGCATCGTTGGGCATCCCGTCATGACGAGCATTGGTCTACCGACGACGAAGGGCAATCGCGTCGATGTCGACGATTGCCTGGCGTGTGCCGGCGTACCCGATGTCTATGCGATTGGCGATTGTGCCGCCGCACCGAGTGCTGACGGTAAGGGTGTCCTACCACCTACGGCACAGGTCGCTCACCAACAGGCCGAATACCTCGCCCGTGCGCTTAAACATCGGATCCAGGGAGCTGCCAGCCCGCCATTCGTGTATCGGCCGAGAGGGACGCTAGTGTCGCTCGGCGCGAGAGAGGCTGCGGCGGAGTTTGAAGCGCCAATCCGGCAAAATCGCGTTCTTCCTGCGCACGGTGCCTTTGCCAAATTGCTCTACGCAATGCTCCATCATGCACATCGAGTGACCCTGCACGGGGCGGGACGCGCCACGGCATTGTTCTTTTCGGATCGATTGAGGCGTGCGGCATTTTCTGCCGTCAAGCTTCACTGAACGGTCTCATACGGTCCCATATCGCGAGCTTACAAATGAAGAAATACGCCCGCCTGGTCATTCTGATTGCGGTGTTTGCGGCTCTAGGCGCAGCGATGTGGGTTGCCACGCGTCCGCCCCCGTTGGTGATTCAGGGAGAGGTAACAGCAGACCGCGTCGATATCAGTCCCAGAGTATCGGGTCGAATAGTGAAGCTTAATGCCAATGTCGGTGACAATGTCACGACTGGGGAAGTCATAGCAGAGTTGGAAAGTCCGCAATTGGGGGCGGCACTTCTTGCTGCGAGGGCGACACTCGCGGTGGCGCGCGCCGACCTTGATAGGATTAATAGTACCCGACCGGAGAACATCGCAGCGAGGAAGGCGGACGTTGCTGCCGCGCAGGCCGACATCACTCTGAACCAAGAGACTTATAATCGGCAAGCTGAGCTGGTGAAGACCGGTAGCACGCCTCAATCGCGTGTCGATGAGGCGACCCGAAATCTCGAAGCCGCAGTCCGGAAGAAGGAAGCTGCGGAGGCGGCATTCCAACTTGCGGTCACAGGAGCAAGCAAGGAAGAGCGGGCATTGGCGGCCGCCCAAGTCAAGCAATCGGAGGCGTCTCTAAATCAGCGCGAAGTCGACGTCGGTGAACTCACGATCCGGGCGCCGGGTCCTGGGCAGGTCACTACCAGAGTCGCCGCCTTAGGCGAAAACTTCAGCGCCGGCGCGCCTCTCTTCTCCATGATCGACATGGGCAATATCTGGTTCACGTTCAACGTTCGGGAGGATTTGCTGAAGGGTCTCAAGATCGGTGACACCTTCGATACGGTGATCCCGGCTCTCGGATCGCGGCACGCGACGGTTCGCGTCACCATGATCAATGTGCAGGGGCAATACGCAACCTGGCGAGCAACGCGCGCAACGGGTGACTTCGATCTGCGTACCTTCGAGGTGAGGGTCGTTCCGACAGAGGATTTAGTCGGACTGCGGCCAGGGATGAGCGTTATCGCGGCTTGGGCCGCCGGGGCGCGCTAAATGGTCGCGCGCGTTGGTCTACGGTTCGGCTTCTGGTTGGTTTTTGTTCGCGAGATCAATTGGCTTCGCCGTCGTCGCTTTCTATTGGCCTTGACGACGATTGTGCCGCTGATGTTAGCCGCGCTAATGGTGTCGATCTTCAGTGCTGGATTGGCTACGCGATTGCCAATCGCGGTACTTGATCTCGATACCTCAAATCTCTCCCGATCTATTATTCGGCTGGTCGATGCTACGGGCGACACGGCCGTCAGCGTTAGAGTCTCCGATCTTTCCGAAGGAAGGCAACGTATTCTCTCTGGGGACGTCCATGGTCTCCTGATGTTGCCGAAGAATCTTGAACGAGACGTGTTCGCAGGCCGTCGACCCGAGGTGGTGTTCTTCTACAATACCCAAACCATGACGACGGGTAATCTTACCCTCCGCGGTGTCAATGCCGCGCTTCCGGCCGCGTCGGCAAGCATCAGGTTGTCATTGAGGACGGCGAAGGGTGAGCCATTTGAATATGCGCAGGCCGATTTGGCGCCGATTCCGGTTCAGACGCATTCGCTGTTCAACCCGACGCTCAATTATGTTCACTTTCTGCTCGCCGCATTGCTGCCCGCGATCTTGCAGATCGTGATTGTGACTACTTCGGCCTACTCCATTGGTCTCGATATTGAGACCCCGTATCGGCTGCGCACACTGCGGACGATCGGAAGAGGCCTGTGGCCGGCTTTGTTCGGCAAGATCTTGCCTTACACGCTCTTGTTCATGATCGTCCTAGGGGGGCCTGACACGATCCTGTTTCAATATTTCGGTCTACCTTTGCGGGGGCATCCTGGGCTTCTGGTTCTGTCCGCACTGCTGTTCATCCTATCGTGCCAATTCTTGGGGATTCTACTGGCTCTGGTACTGAAGCCGACTGCCAGCGCAATCAGCATCGCCACGCTGCTGACTGCACCCGCCTTCGGATTCATGGGCATCGGCTTTCCTCGTCTGGGGATGAACCTGTTCGCGCACTATTGGGGCGCTGCGTTACCTGGGACCTGGTATCTTATGGCGCGTATCGATCAGACGATACGCGGCACACCGGTCGATCTCTCTTGGCAGCCGATCGGAGCCTTGTTCTGCTTCACGGCGGTTCTGGCCAGCTTGGTCGCCCTGAAGCTTGAAATGATCGGAAGAGGTTCAGAAAGGCAAAGACGGCGCATGCTTGTCAATGCGACGGGAGAAGCGCGATGATCTCCGTCTTCCTATCCGAGCTTCGTCGGGTGACCTCTCAGAAGGCTGCATTTTCGGTGCTCATATTGAGCATGATCCTTTACGCGCTGTTCTACCCCCAACCCTACCTCAACGAAGCCTTGCGCAACGTGCCCATTGCGGTGGTCGACAAGGACGGAACGGCAACGAGCCGGCTCTTCGCGCAGTTGATCGATGCCACCCCGGATATCGAGGTAGCAAACGTATTGCCCGACCTGGTGAGCGCAGAACGCGAGGTGTACCTAAGGCACACTTTCGGTGTTCTGGTGATCCCGCAGCACTTCGAGCGTGATCTGCTACACGGGCGTCCTTCGCCGGTCGCACTTTATTCAGACGCCAGCTATTTTCTGCTCAATCAACGGATGACGATCGGTGTATCCGCCGTTGCCAAGACCATGGGCGCGGAAATCGAGACGGCGCGGCTTGTAAATATCGGCATCGATCCCGTCCTGGCTTCGGCCGCGGCCGATCCGATGCCGCTGACTGCCCAGCCGCTGTTCAATCCGCAGGGAGGTTACGCGACATACATTCTACCAGCAGCGTTCGTTTTGCTTCTTCAACAGACACTGCTGATCGGTGTCGGGCTGTTGGGTACACTTCCGGGTGCGGTCAAGGGCGCAAGCGCGGTCTCGACGGTGGGAGGTAAACTACTCGCGTACTCTGCTCTTGAGGTGATTCTGCTGCCAGCTTACCTGATCGTCTTGCCATATCTTTACGGCCTGCCGAGGTTAGGATCTGTGCCACTAATACTGCTGCTCGGCATCCCGTTTGTCTTGTCTGTGGGCGCGTTAGGTTTGGTAATCGCAGCACTGTTCCGCAAACCCCTTACCGTCCAATTGGCTATGGCCGCGGTCGGAATGCCGTTTATGTTTCTATCGGGCTTTTCCTGGCCATCTGAAGCTATTCCGCCCGTTGTAAACGTGGTGGCCCGGTTGCTCCCCAGCACATCCGCTATCGATGGGTTTGTACGAATCAGCCAACTCGGGGCGTCGCTCTACGAGGTTCGCGCAGACTTGCTCGTGCTCAGCACGCTAGCGGTCGTCTATACGTCAACGGCAGTGTACCTAGAAAGCCGGATGAGTGCCCGATCGCCATCAGCGGCGCGAAGCGCTGCTGCAGATTTCGCCTAGGCAGTCATTTGAGAAGTTACGGCCGCGTTAGCGCTTCGACGGCCTCCTAACTGGCGGTTCCAAAAATACCTGCTTGAGATCGTTTCCCGACACGACAACTACGATGAAGTTTAGCTTGCTTTTCTCTTCGACGAGCCCGGCGCTGATGGCTTTGCCTGTGATATTGCGCTCCGCGACGCGCACAGCATCTAGCACATCTTGCTTTACGAACGTGAGGGACGCCAATATCCGTCGATCCCGTTCGTCCAGATCCTTGACGGCGGTTGGAATTGCGGCGCCGACGGGCTTTCCGGAAGAGGCGTCGATGACATCTTCCCATACCCAGGCGCCGCTGAAGGACTTGACGCGAAACACCGGAGAAGGAGGAGAGCCATCAAAACTTGCGTCTACTACAGTTGCATTGCGGTGTAGCTTTTGAGCGCTCGCCAATGCGTCAACCAGCAGGATGGCCACTTTCTTGAAAACATTCAGCTCTCGCTGGATAGAAATATCATCTATGCCGTCCTTGGCGCGATCTGTCGTATTCGCAGCCGCGGCGGTTAAATCGGTCCGAGCGAACGCTGGCCCGGTGGTCAGCAATAGCGCGGAAAGCCACAGTGCATTTATTGACCAAGCTGTCCACTTCAGGAGCTGATTTCCGTCGTGCTTCGTTGCCACACCGCGACCCACTATTCGTGCTCTCTTTGAATACCGGGTCTCTTGATAGGAGACTGGGGCTCGCAAGGGTCGTGACATCACGTAATCAAGACATGCTAACGGCGCCCCCGGGCGCCGGGGCTTCTGTGAGGTAGCTTAAGTTAAGCAGTGAACGGTTAGAGCTCGCGGCCGTCATGCGGCGCCAGGCGCGCAGCGGATATGCTCAAAGTTCAGTTCTGGCCGTTTTCATCGGACGAGAGGCGGAGTCGCCGTTTTGGTATTCGGACGACTTGGATGCCGTTCATTTTAGCCACAGTCGAGCGCGCGACCGGGGGGACCACCGACAAGGGCCAAAAGGTCTTGGAATTGATCGAGGCGCGCCCGAGTGCTGACCAAGCGGCGGAGTCGGCGAGGGTCACGAGCCCGTCGAGCCGGAATCGCTGTTGCCGCAGCTAGCTCACCGGGCCAAGAGGCGGCCGAGATCAGCGCCGCGAAGCTCGAGAAAGAGCACGGTCGACAACCTCATTGGGTGTGCTGCGGCCACGTCGCCATCTCCGTCAAGCGAGAGTTCTTCCCGAGAGATTGCTTACTCGCGCCAACGAAGCGGAATTTCAGATTCCCTTGGAGCGGACATATCGCTTTATAAAATCGAGAAAATCTGGCGCACCCGACACGATTCGAACGTGTGACCTTTGCCTTCGGACGGCAGCGCTAGGCGACGGCCTCAAATAGCAATTTGAGATGGTTGCAGGTCCCCGCAACCAGCACACCCCCAGACTCCTGGGGGCCAGCCGCCCTCTCAGAAATCCTGAGCAGGGCGGCGAGTTGGCGGTAAATCTCGATCTCCACCGGCTTGTAGCGCTCACGCGGGTGGATGACGATTTTCTCGACGATCTCCCGGATTGCCTCATGGGCCGCCAAGCGGCTGTCTTCGTCTGCCGAGGCGAGGGTCTGCTTCAGGTCGCGCACCTTGTCGCGGTAGGCGTTGGCCGCGTTCGGGTGGAACTCGACCGTTGGCGGGACGATGTTGGCGATCTCGGCTTCGAGCTGGTCGCGCTCCGCTTCCAAGGCCGTTAGCCGGTCACGCAGCGCGCGGCTGGGGGCTTCGGCAAGGATGGCGTCCACGGCCTTGGTGATGGCGCCGTTGACGTTGCCCAACCGCTTTTCGAGGTCGCGGCGGCGATGCGCGGAGGTGCCGTGGAGTTCACGAGTGATCCGGTGATACTCCCGGACATACTCGGCGATCACCTCAGGCGCGGCCAACTTCTCCTCGATCCCTTCGAGCACGATAGCCTCGACGGTGGCGCGCGGCACCATGCGCTTGTTGTCGCAAAGGCCCGTCTCCTTCATCCGCGAGCACAGCAGCAGCGAACCGCGTTTGTCGTGGCCGCCGACGATGTAGCCCGAGCCGCACCGCCCGCACTTGACCAGCCCCGACAGCAGGTTCTTAGGGCGGGTCGCAAGCCGCTTGGTCTGCGGACCACCGCGCTTAGTTCTCCGGGCCTGGACGCGGGCCCAGATATCGTCATCGACAATGCGCAGGTGTTCGGCTTGCGCCGTCATCCATTCCTCGCGCGGATTTTCGCGGCTGATGCGTTTGCCGGTCTCCGGGTCTTTGATAAAGCTCTGTCGGTTCCAAACGATGCGGCCCACATACAGCTCGTTCTGCAGGATGCCGTTCATGCGCTTGCGGCTGCCGCCGATGGTGGAGGCGTTCCAGGCACCGCCACGCGGGCCGGGCAGCGTCTTCTTGTTCAGCGCCGCGGCGATGTCGCGCGGTGACCTCGCATCGAGATAGTCGGCGAAGATGGTGCGGACGACGGCGGCCTCCGCCACGTCGATTTCAAGCTCGCCGGCTTTGCCGGGTATCGGCCGGTAGCCGTAACTGCGCCCGCCGTTGTGGCGGCCGTCACGGTTGACGCCGGCCTGGCCGCGCCGGGTCTTCTGCGCCAGGTCTTTAAGATAGAGCGAGCCCAGCAGTCCCTTCACGCCGATATGGATATCACCGGCGATGCCATCCTGTGCGGTACGGATCTCGATGCCTGCGAACCGCAGCCGCTTGTGGATACCTGCCAAGTCTTCCTGGTCGCGCGAAATGCGGTCGAGCGCTTCGGCGACGACCACATCGAACTTCGCCCCCTTGGCATCACGCATGAGGCGCTGCCACCCCATCCGGTTCAGGGTGCTGGCGCCGGAGATGGCGCGGTCATCATACACGCCGACGATCATCAACCCTTCACGCTCGCAGATATCGCGGCACAGCGCGACCTGATCCTCGATCGACCTGTCGGTTTGTTTGTCCGAGCTAAACCTTGCGTAGATCGCGGCCTTCATCGGTGCTGGCTCACGTCTGGTGTGCCGTTCTGCCGCTCATAATCCGCAATTGCCGCAGCACGAGCAAGCGCACGAACGAATCGCAGCATTGCATCGGGGAGGGCCTTCCGGACTTGCTGGATGAGGCCCACGCGCGTTCGTCCGCCGACCAACCATGACCGCGACAGCTCCGCCAGGCCGCACAGCGTTGTGGCCGCGCGGCGTGATTTACCGATGGCGTCCGAAGGACGCACGAGATGCGTGTTGGCGTTTTGCTGATGAGTAGGTCGGTGTTTTGTTGTGCGCCAGGCTGTCAGATGCGTCGTTAAAAGCGTTTTTGATAGTTACGAGGGGGAGCGGCGGTGTCGATATGAAATCGACTTTAATCGATGCTAGGCTTTCCAACCCTCATGCCTAAGCTAGGACGCTTCTTTCTTCCCTTCAAGAGGAAAAGGAAAAATCATCAGTCACCAACCTTTCGCCAGCGCCTGCCAGCCTCGGTGTTGGAAATCCCTCGCGAGCTTCCATGAGTGTCATTCGGCGCACTATTTGTTACCTTATCTGCGTCGAAGGTTGCCCCCGGAATCGACCGTTCGCGGTTGGCACGCTGTTGGTCGAGCAGGTTGGTTGAGCCGGAAAATTTAGGATCGCAGCGCCGCCATCAGGTGATCCACAAAAACTCGTACCTTCGGGAGGACCTGGCGCGCGGTCGGAAAGACAGCCCAGATCGACAGCTCGCGAGGCACTCCATCTTCCAGATGGATCGGCACCAGCCGTCCAGCCTCAACCTCGGGTCTGATGTCCCAGTCAGACAAAACCGTCAGCCCTGTGCCCCCGACGCACGCTTCGTGTGAGCCCTCAATGCTGTTTGACGAGCATCGACCTTCGACCTTGACCATCCGCTCCTTTTCTCCCATTTGGAACGGCCAATGATTGACGCCGGACAGGGTGATGCAGTCGTGATTGGCAAGGTCGGCAACGGTGCGTGGTGTTCCGTGTCGCTCGATATAGGCCGGCGCGGCGCATAGGATGCGTTGGTTCGGAGCGAGCCGCCGAGCCACGAGCGTTGAGTCGCGAAGTTGTGCGATGCGGATGCCGACATCCATGCCTCGTCCGACCAGATCGGTGATGCCGTCCGTGATCTCGATGTCGATCGATAGGGCGGGGTTCTCCTCAAGCAGGCGCGGGACGATAGGCATGATAATCTTTCGGCCGAATGCCGCAGCCGCCGTCACCCTGAGAAGCCCGGTCGCGCCCTGATCACTTGGCGCCAGCGCGGCGCGACCTGCCTCCGCAGTTTCCACCATACTCGTCGCGTAGGACAGGAAGGCTTCGCCCTCGGCCGTCAGAGAAACCGAGCGAGTTGAGCGGTGCATCAGCCGCACGCCAAGTTCGTCCTCAAGTGCGAGCAGCCGGCGAGACGCGGCCATGGGGGTGATTTTCAGCCGCCGGGCGGCTGCCGCAAGGCTTCCCGCGGAATAAGCCTGCACGAAGATGTTCAGAGCGTCGATGTCCATAGGGCTATATAACAGGAATCGTTATACAGGCATCTCATTTATTCCGGCTTATCGCGGATATCGTTACGACGTACATCTTGGGGGCAGAAAGGAGTTGCCCCATGGATCCCTTATTCACCCCCATCAAACTCGGCGCTCTATCGCTTAAGCATCGCGTGGTTATGCCGCCGCTCACTCGGCTCCGGTCACGCCAGCCGGGCGATGTGCCCCAGGACGTCAACGCCATCTACTACGGCCAGCGCGCCACGGAAGGCGGCCTCATCATCACTGAGGCGACCGATATCTCGCCCGCAGCCACTGGCTATGCCGGCGCCCCCGGCATCCATTCGGAGGCGCAGGTCGATGGCTGGAAGAAGGTGACCGCCGCCGTGCATGCGAGAGGCGGGGTTATCGTCAACCAGCTCTGGTACACCGGCCGTTTCTCGCACTCGTCGCTCCAGCCCGATGGCATGGCGCCGCTGGCGCCGTCCGCGATCGCGATCAACGGCAACACTAAGACCCGAACCGGCGAGGTTGTTCCCTTCGAGACGCCGCGCGAGCTCACCGAGCAGCAGATCAGCGCCATAATCGAGGACTTCGCTCGCGCCGCCGCCAACTCGAAGAAGGCGGGCTTTGACGGCGTCGAGATCCACGGCGCGAACGGATATCTGGTCGACCAGTTCCTGCGCGATGGCAGCAACAAGCGCACCGACCGGTACGGCGGCCCGATCGAGAACCGCGCGCGCTTCCTCCTCGAGGTGGTCGACGCAGTGCTGACCGTGTGGCCCGCCGATCGCGTCGGCGTCCGTATCTCACCTTTCGGGCGCGACGGTAATATGTTCGATAGCCAGGGCTTTGCGGTTTGGAATTTCGCTGCGAAAGCGCTCGGCGAGCGCGGCCTGGCTTACATCCATGTCGTCGAACCCCGGTCGGATAAGAGCAGCGATACCAGCGCGCTTGATCCGAATGCGCCCGACGCCGCGGCCGAGCTGAAGGAAATCTTCGGCGGCCCGCTGATCTCTGCCGGCGGCTATGTCGGCGATACGGCGCGCGCGACCGTGTTGAGCGGCAAGGCCGACGCGGTCGCTTTCGGCCGGCTGTTCATCGCCAACCCCGACCTTGTGAAGCGGCTTCGGCTCAATGCGCCGATGAACGCCTATCACCGTCCCACTTTCTACGGCGGTGCCGAGGCTGGCTACACCGACTACCCGACGCTCGAAGACGTCCAGCGTCAGGTCGCTTGAACCCATCAATCACAACGCACCGGTAAGGCGAGCGTCGTCCTGAGAGGATTCGCTCGCGACCGGGCTCACCAGGAGAAGAACTATGACCCGTCGTGAATTGCTTACGAGTGCTGGCGCCGTTGCCGCGGCAGCAGCGATCCCGGCTGTGGCGCAAGCGCAGTCTGGGGTGACCGAAGGCGCCGCTGGCGCCGGGGCCTTCTGGCCGAACGGTGCGCGGCTCGCGATCAGCATGTCGCTGATGTACGAAGGTGGTGGCCAGCCGATCTCCGGCGCGCCGGGCGTCATTCCCGAGCCCATCCGGAACGGCCTGCCGGACATGCCGACCAACGGTGTCTTCCAGTACGGCATCTATGAGGGCACGCCGCGCTTGCTCGACTTGTTCGACAAGCACGGCGCCAAGGTCACCGCGTTCATGATCGGCCAGGCGGTCGACAAGGATCCGGCGCTGGCGAAGGAAGTCGTCCGCCGTGGCCACGAGGCGGCCGCTCACGGCCGCACCTGGTCCGCGAGCTACGACATGAGCCCGGCCGACGAGCGGCAGTTCATCATCGACAACATGAAGAGCATCGAGCGCGCAACCGGGCAAACGCCGAAGGGGTGGAGCGCTTACTGGGTGCGCAACAGCCCACACACGCTCGACATCCTCAAGAACCTTGGCTTCACCTACTACTTGGACGAAGCGAGCATGGACCAGCCGTTCATCCTTCCGGTAAAGGGCGGCGACTTCGTCACCGTGCCGTACACCTTCCACATGAACGACATCGTCTCGTTCCCGTTCGAGGGCTACAACCCGGCCGCCTACGAGCAGGCGCTGAAGGACGAATTCGACCAGCTCTACGAGGAAGGCGCGACCAAGCGTCGAATGATGGTGATGGCGCTCCATGACCGCATCTCTGGTCACGCCAATCGCGTGCGCGTCCTCGATCGCTTTTTCACTTACGTGAAGAGCAAGCCAGGCGTCTGGTTCGCTCGCAAGGATGAGATCGCTGACTGGGCGATGAAGACCCGCAACATCACGCCGTATCTCGACCGCGGCCCGGTCCAGAAAACCGGTCTGTCAGGACCGTCTGCCTGATTGTCGACCTGCTCGGCCGGCACTTCCCGGCCGAGCTTCGCAATTACATTGAAGGACCTGACAAATGCACAAGTTCCGTACACTTTCCATTTTGCTGCTGGCTGGAGCCATGTTGGCGGGCGCGAACGTCAGGCCCTGATCTGGCGATGGCGACGTGCTTCCGCACTCCGTTCGTGTGAGCGATGGCAGGACCTGGCGCTACCTTGATGTCGATTGATCCTTCACCCGCCCTGTGCATTTTTGCGCAGCCGTTGCTGAGTTACTCCGAATTTCCGGGAGTCGGTTTGCGGTCTATCTCGAGAGGAAAGATCGAAAGGAAATGGACATGAGCGGGAATATCACAGGCAAGATCATCCTCATCCTTGGTGGAGCCGGCGGCATCGGTTCAGCGGCAGCGCGCGACCTCGCGAGCTAGCGCGCCAGGGTCGCGATCGCGGACATCGATGAGGAACGGATGGTTGCCGTTGTCGACGACATTGTTCGGTCGAACGGGTCTGCGCAGTGCTATCACGTCGACGTGACCAACAAGGATCTCGTGCGCGACGTGGTGGACCGGGTCGTCGCGGATTTCGGCAAGATCGACGTGCTGATCAACGCAGCTGGGATCATGCTGATCAGGCCGTTGACCGAGATCAACACCCGCGAGTGGGAAACCACCATCGACCTAAATCTGAAGGGTACGCTCGGGGGCGTTGCGGCGGTGCTTCCGGTGTTCCTGAAGCAGAAGAGCGGCCACATCATCAATCTCGGCTCGGTCCATGGCCTGAAGGTTTTCTCGCCCGGCGGCGCCGTGCATTCGGCGTCGAAATACGCGATCCGCGCCTTCTCAGAAGGCCTACGCGCCGAACTCGCGGAGACTTCGATCCGAGTCACGACGGTTACGCCAGGCGCGGTCGACACAGGTATCCAGAACAAGACGACCGGTGCCGACAGTGAGCGGATGCTCGAAATCTACAAAAAAGCCATCCCGGCGAGCGCAGTGTCGCGCGCGATTGCCTTCGCGATCGAGCAGCCGGCGGCGGTCGATATCAATGAGATCGTGTGCGACCCACGGCTCAGGTCATTTGAGATCGCCTAGGTCGGAAGGAGACAGTATATGAAGAAGATCGTTGCACTCGCGATGGCCGCAATGCTTGTATTTGGCAAAGCGGCACAGGCCCAGGTCATGCCTTCAACTTCAGCTACCACCACCTATCATCATGCTCTGGTTGACGGAATCCGCGTCTTCTACCGCGAGGCCGGCCCGAAGGGCGCGCCAACGATCGTCTTGCTGCATGGCTTTCCGTCGTCGTCGCGGATGTTCGACACGCTCATTCCGTTACTCGCGTCCCACTACCATTTGATCGCGCCGGACTATCCCGGATTTGGTCAGAGCGAATCGCCGTCACCCGCGAAGTATCGCTACACCTTCGATCATCTTGCCGAGACGACGAACCGGCTGCTCGAGCAGCTCAACATCGGTCGCTACGTCCTTTACATGCAGGACTACGGCGGTCCGGTTGGCTTCCGCATCTTGGTGCAGCATCCTGACCGGGTGAGCGCGATCGTCGTTCAGAACGCCAATGCCTATAAGGAGGGGCTCGGCCCGAAGTGGGCCGGGATAGCGCAGTATTGGGCTGATCCGAAGGCGCATACGGAAATCTTCCAGGCCTTCTCGTCGCTCGAAGGCGCCAAGCAGCGGCACATCGCCGGCAGCCCGCATCCGGAGCGCTACAATCCTGACACCTGGACCGACGAATACGCCATTCTATCCCGGCCGGACGAGCAGGAGACTCAGGCCGATCTCCTCTACGACTATCAGACGAATGTAGCGTCCTACCCCGAATGGCAGGCTTGGCTCCGCGCGCACAAGCCGCCGACGATGGTGCTATGGGGCAAGTACGATGTCTCGTTCATCGTCCCGGGTGCCGAGGCTTACAGACGCGATGTGCCGGAGGCCGAGGTGCATATCTTGGACGCTGGTCACTTCGCCCTTGATGAAAAGGTCGACGAGATCGCCGACCTGATGCTTCGCTTTCTGTCAAAGCAGAAGCTCTGATCAGTTCGGGCGCTCGAAGAGGTCGCGCTCGCGTTCGAAAATCTTCTGGAGATGATCCGTTACCATGCGCGTCGGGAGGTCTTTTTTGTCCTGCCGACGCGTCACCATCCAGATCCCGCGCGCCGGTGGATTGTGTTTCAATACGCAGAGCTTGAGGGCGGGGTCGGCTTTGCCGACGAAGTAGGGCAGTAGCGCGAGTCCCGCGCCCTCCCGCGCCGCGACGGCCTGGGTCATGTGGCTGTATGCCCGAAACGACATCCGCCCGTTGGGGAAATGATGGGTGAGCCACGCCGCCTCCGGTAAGTGCGCGTTTGCCTCGTCGAAGCCAACGAATATCGGGTCGCTTCCTTCGGTGATTCTTTGGCAGCTTTCTTCGGTGCCGTAGAACCCAAAGCCAAGCTCCACGAGGGGCTTGGCGATGACGTCTCCGTCCTCCGGTCTCGCTAGCCTCAAGGCAATGTCCGTCTCGCGACGCTCCAAGCTGACCGATCGCATGTCGGTCGCCACGTCGATGTCGAGCCCTGGGTGCTCAATCGAGAGGTGCGCGAGTCGCCGCACGAGGAAGGCTTGAGCGAGGCTTGGTGGCGCATTTACGCGCACGAGACCCTTTGGTCGATCGTCCTCGCCGCCGCGGCTGAGGATCGCCGCCGAAGCTTCCATGTCGTTTGCCGGGCCGATCGCCCTCGTGCCGGCCGGCGTCAGCACGTAGCCGTCCGGTCGTCGCTCTATCAGCTTTTCGCCGAGCGATGCTTCCAGGGTTTGAATGCGTCGCGACACCGTCGCATGGTTGATCCCCAGAGATCGCGCCGCAGCTGACAGGCTCCCGAAGCGAGCGATAGCGAGAAAGACCCGAACGTCCTCCCAATCCAGTGTTGTGCGTTTTTGATCAGCCATTGCGCAGGATTATCGAATTTTTCGGCAGCGCGCATCTGCCTAATTGGAGGGGCAAGCTTTCAGGAGGCAGACAATGACGAATTCCGAACTCACCTTGACCCTCATCGGCGGACCGACGGTCCTCATCGAATATGATGGCATGCGGCTTCTCACCGATCCGACCTTTGATCCCCCGGGAGAATACAAGGGCGCACACAGCCCGGTTGTTCACAAAAAGACATCTGGCCCGGCGATCACAGTCGATCAAGTCGGTCCGCTGGATGCGGTGCTTCTTAGCCATGACCACCATTTCGACAATCTGGACAACGCCGGCCGCGCCTTGTTGCCCAAGGTCGGGGCGACTTACACGACGAGCTCCGGCGCCGAGCGGTTGGGCGGCAACGCCTTGGGGTTCGCACCGTTTGAAACGCGCACGCTTGAATGCAAAAACGGAAAGCGGCTGTTCGTGACGGCGACGCCAGCGCGGCACGGTCCTGTCGGTATCGATGTCGGCGATGTCGTTGGCTTCGCGCTCGGTGTCAAAGAGCCTGGCGATCTTCTCTACATCACCGGCGACACGTTGTGGTTCAGCGGGACCGAAGAGGTCTCGCGGCGGTTTTCGCCGAAGGTCATCATCCTCTTCACCGGGGCCGCCGAACCGCGCGGTCGGTTCCATATGACAATGGGCAGTGAGGATGCGCTTGAAGCAGCCGCTGCGTTTCCGAAAGCCGCGCTGCTGTCCGTGCATAATGAAGGGTGGGGTCACCTGAAAGAGGATCAAGATCAACTTGCCCACGTCTTTGCGACGTTCAATCTCCCTGACCGTTTGACACGCTTCGATAAAGGAAGGCCTGTTGCCTTTGCAGTCTAAAGTGTCATTCGGCGCGCTATTTGCCCCTACGAAAAGCTGCCAAAAGTGGCCACCGAGATTGTGCTCACCGTGCTCGCCTACATGAAGCTCCCGGTTGCCGCTGAGACGACACGAGGCCACTCCAAGAGGCCCAGCGCCGTAAAGTGCGTCGGAGCGCCCCAAGTCGCGGGATTTTCACACGACCTGGTCAGAAGCGGAAATAATCGCAATGAGCACATCTCATCTCCTTGCAACCGTCGCGAAAGAACTGTCTAAGTCTCGCTGTTGACAGGCCTCAGCCGAGAGATGGTTGAGCAACTGACATCAAAGTCCTTGGCGATGGTCTGCTGCGTTTCGCCTGCCGCTCGTCGGGCGAGCGCGGCCTGGCGTTATGCCAAAGTAAGCTTCGGCTTTCGTCCAAACCTCACGCCATTCTGGCGGGCGTGTTCTCGTCCAGCAGTGGTGCGCCTCACGATATCATCCCGCGTCTTGCGAGCGATGTAGCCAACCAACGCCGCCAGCACCTCACCAAGTTCGGTTGTGGTGTCGGCCCACGGCTCGGCGAGAGATCTGTAGCGAGCTCCGCGGGAGGTGATCTCGTCAAGGATGCTGAGCATCCTGAACGGTCCGCCACGCGTCAGTCGATCGAGCGCGGGTAGGATGACGGTATCGCCTTGGTGCAGCCGGCGCAGCAACCTTGCCAACTCGCGACGATCGTCTTTTAGACCGCTTTGCTTCTCGCAAAGAATCCTCTCGCAACCCGCAGCCTCAAGCTGCGCTATTTGAATGTCCAGCTCCTGGCCGGACGTGCTGACGCGCGCATAACCAAAAATGGTCATTGCCGCTGCCCCGTTGCAAAACTCCTAAGTTTTGCAAGGCCGTCGACGCGGGAAGAGGAGGCCGGAAGTAAGTCGTACCTTTCCCGAGTCCGCTCAATAACTTGTGCGAACGTCTCGGGGGCGACCTTATTTTCCATCCGAGGCTGATTCTGCCCTCAGACCCTTGCATTCGTAAATCACGATTTTTGCATACAAACGGAAACCTTTTTTTGAGGGATTTCCGATGATTGCCGTTGCGATCCTGTTGCCTTGGCTGGCGCTCTTCATGCGTGGCCGTGTCGTTCAAGGCATTCTCTGCCTCATCCTCCAGATCACTGTCATCGGCTGGATACCGGCCGCCATCT
Organism: Bradyrhizobium sp. 33ap4; assembly: GCF_032654765.1. Classification (NCBI taxonomy): domain Bacteria; kingdom Pseudomonadati; phylum Pseudomonadota; class Alphaproteobacteria; order Hyphomicrobiales; family Nitrobacteraceae; genus Bradyrhizobium; species Bradyrhizobium sp. 33ap4. Next base: position 99,125 of record NZ_JAUMTJ010000030.1, read on the forward strand.
GGGCGCTCGTCGTCGTCAACAACGACAACCAGGAACGCCGTCACCGGGAGATGCTTGACGCGGTGCGGGGAGGTCGATCGTGAGGCTATTCCTCGTCGCCTTACTGATGGCGGTCGCCAGCACCGCATTCGCCGACAAGCTGTTGCCGCCGGTCCGCATCGAACAGGAAGCGTTCGCGTGCCTCGACATCAACGCGGTGAAGTATCACGAACAGCTCGTGCAGAACGGCCAGACCGAACAGGTCGATAAGATGCACGGGCTTTACCATCTCACGGAGGGCTGCCTCTTCCCGCACCCCGGGCAGTACATGTTTTACGAGGGCTACGATGCGACCAGCAAAGGCGCGTTCGTCTGCCTGCGACAGCGGCCTGGTTCGGATTGCTATTGGGTGAAACGCACCGCCATCGGCGAAGTGCCGACGATGTATCCCGGTCGCAAGCTGACGGACAGCAACAAGGGGCCTGCTCCGCCTGGGAGCAAATGGTCAAGCGGTCGAAGGAAGCCGATAAGGCGATTTACGCGCGGTTTAAAGACAATTAGCCGTCCGGTGACGGCAACCCGGTCAGCGAGATGGCGCAGGGCATGGTGACCGGCATGCTTGGCATGGTCACGGGCGGGCCTGACAGCCACAAGGCCCGGAGCCTGAACCTGTGCGAGTACAACCTGCTGTCGGCGCAGCAAGAGGCCCGCAGGCTCACGGCCTACGATTGGTGCCCGCAGCTCATCGCGCCCGACAAGCTCGCGGCGGAAAAGAATGGCTACCGCTCCGACGTCGCCGAAATCGCCAACTCCTGCCTGGGGAATCGCTGATGCGGAGAGAGCCACTAGCATTGGCGATACTGACGGCGTTGTCACTGGGCGCGTGCCAGGACTACGGCACGGATGAGCGTTTGCAGGCGGCCGCCGACATCGTCGGCGCCGAGTACGGGCTTAGGGCAAATCACCTGGAAGTGTCGTTCGACAAGCGCGACGCCAATACTCTGGTCGTGTCCAGCAAGCGCGGCCCCTACAAACGGTATGAGCTGCGGGAGCCGGAGCGCTGCACGCGTGGGTTGAGCCGGTTTTTACCGCGGAGATCGAATACCGCGACGTCACCTCCGAAGGCCTGCTGCGCGCCAGCTCATTCAAAGGTTTATCTCGCAAATAACCTAGGTTGTGGCCGCAACTCTCATCGTAACCTACGCTGCTTGAAAATGTGGAGAGCAACGACGCTCCCGCTTCAGACCAGGAGCGCGTCATGACCAAAAAGCGAAATCGGGCCAGGCAAACCACATCGCTACAGGACCGCTTGGCTGCGTTTGCAAAAGATATGGCTCAAATGGCCGCGACGATGCCGGCAGGCGTCGAGCGGGACAGTCTGCTGAAGCGAGCTCGCACAGCGGAGATCGCGGCGGACATTGACGATTGGGTTTCTTCGGCTGGGCTGCAGCCGCCGACGCGATAGGGCTTGGAGCTTCTCCTCCTCCAGGTTCTCGAAGGGCCTCTGTATCCGGCGGGGGCCCTTCCGCTTTAGGAACGAGGCTCTTTGCCCAGCGTTTAAGCTGCATGAGTGAGAGTGTTCCTGTCCTTGTTGAAAACGCGGTCCAGATCGCTTGGGACTTTCTTGAGCGCAGCGGCGAGATCACCGACTGCTATGAGACCAGTCAATTCCTCGTCAGGACGATCGGCAAAATGGCGCTCGCTGGAGAACGCCGTCAGCTCATGCTCGCCAACCGCGCGATTGACGCTTACCGGCAAAGCAAGCTTAAGGCTGCCTGATAAACCCGATGAACACGTTCGACCCGGAAGTACCCTGTCGCGTGCACGATGGCCTCAACGACGAGTTTATCGAATGGGAGCCGCAATGTGCGCCCCTGTACCATGACTACGGCGTCAAGCAGGAGGAGGGGGTCGTCGCTTGGGACGGGCTGTTGTTGGATGGTTGGATGCCGATTCCTCATCAGCATCCCGGCGGTCACTAGGCGGCTTGACCTCACCGATCTCGACGCGGTCGCACTCCATGCATTGGAACACGCGCTCGCCTGAGCTGAGCACGGTGACGAGCCTAAGGCTCGCTTGGCATTTTGGGCACGTCATTCTTCTAATTACCGTACTGAACCGGAATCGTTTCAGGACGGCCTAGAAAAACATCAGCCCGGCAACATCGGCGACTTTAGACGCCAGGCTTCGGACCGCCTCCAGGCAGTCGCTGGGCTTGGTGACGATGGTCAGGCGCGAGTACCGCGTCGGCAGGGTATTTCGGTCGTATCCCGTATAGATGGTGACCGGGATGTTTTGCGACAGAAGTTTGTCCAAGAGTGGATAGACCTTCGAACCGCCTAAATTGATGTCGAGCAGGGCGCCATCGATGTCATCCGGCATACCAGCGATCGCGTCGGCGACGGTGCGAAAGGGGCCCACGACGGCGAATCCTTCGCTTCGTGCGGCCTTAGCGCAATCGTCGGCAATGAAATACTCGTCTTCGACGATGAGGATCTTGCGTTTTGCCATGAGTGTCACTTCGAAGAACAAACGCACCCCGCGAGTGTAAGCTCCTGATCCGGAATCCGCCAGCGTTGAGAGTGATTTGACGTTTTGACAGATGGCCAAAGGTTCAGCCCGTCTTGCCCTCGACATTAGCGAGCAAATGGCGGCTGCAAAGGTCGGTAATCCGCCTAGGCTGTTTCATAACAACGACACGGATGGTGGCGCTTTGGGCAGCTGCGTTGTCTGTATGACCCCGCGGTCACATAGTGACGGTGGGGATTAGTAACCCCGCTACGAATGGCAGGCACCGCCAGTAAGGTGCTGTTTGTGAATGGACACAAACGCTCGGCCTATGGCCGGGTGGCGGTGTCCTGTCCAGGGCGTCAGCCTAAAGGCACTGCGCCGTTTTCGTAGACGGTTACTAACACCCGGCCACCTCTCCCTAGAGGTGGTCAACCGTGATGGAAGGACCGCCCCCGTGCGACACGTAGTTCTGGGAATCATGATGATGCTGCCGATCGCAGTGTGTACCGGAGAACCAGCGAGGCAGCGGGTCGTGATCATCTCCGATCAGCAGAAGGGTGAAGCCAGAATATTGATAGACGGCCAACCAGTGTTGCGTGTCACCAGCCAGAGCGTGATCGTCTCCGGCGACCTGGTTTTCAGCGGCACATTGCTGGATTCAGATAGCACGCGTTGATGCGCTTGCTCGGGCTGCTGCTCCTCGCTTCGCTGTGGGTGGCCCATGTGTGGGCGGCTTGCGCCAGCCCTCATGGCCAGCAGCCGGCCCTGAAATGGCAGGGCGGTGGCGAGCAGGTCTGTAACCTCAATACCTGGACGGGCCTTGTCGGAACAACCAGCAGCACGACTTGTGCGACGCCAGGAATGCGGGAAGGATTCAGCGACGGCTATGTCTACATTTGCAACGGCAGTCACTGGATCAACTATGCCACCGGCACCAGCAAGGGCGCTTGCGCTATTCCCCATCGTGTCGACTTCGCCAACGGTCACTATCGCACCTGCAACGGCAGCCAGCTTGTTCCCTGGTGCATGTCCACCGAGGGCACACTGGTCGCCAATGGCGCGGCGTTCGGTTTTGGGCCGAACGACAAGGGGCAGCTGGGCAATGGGGGGACGGCTCCATGGGCCGATGCCACCCAGGTGGTGTCCACTACCGCCATCTCGTTCACGCAAGTGACGGAGGGAACGCAGCACACCTGCGGCGTCGATGTGGACGGCAAGGCCTATTGCTGGCGTTTGAGTTCAAGCGGCCAGCTTGGATATGGCGGGACCACGCAGCAGAACTATCCGGTACGCGTGGTGTCATCCACCGCCATTTCCTTCACTCACGTTGCGGGCGGGAATGTCTTCACCTGCGGTCTCGATAAAAACTCAAAGGCCTATTGCTGGGGCTCTAGTTCAAACGGCCAGCTGGGCTATGGCGGAGCCAGCCAGCAGAATAAGCCGGTGCAGGTGGTCTCCACCACAGCCATCTCATTTGCGCAGGTTGCGGCGGGGGCCAACTCCGCGGTTGCTGTCGATATCAACGGCAACGCCTATTACTGGGGTATCAATGACTCCGGTCAGGCGGGTATCGGCGTCAGCAACAGCCAGCAGCTATATCCGGTCAAGGTGATCTCCAGCACCGCCATCTCGTTCACGCAGATTTCTACGGGTACAGCGAGCACGTGCGCGATCGATACGAACAATCAGGCCTATTGCTGGAGCTACGGTGCCGATGGTGAGCTTGGTTATGGCGGCCTCGCGCAGCAGATCTACCCGGTGAAGGTGGTCTCGACCACGGCCATCTCGTTCACGCAGGTTACATCCGGACAAAGTTTCAACTGCGGCATTGACGCTAGTGGCCGCGCCTATTGCTGGGGGTATGGGGCCAGTTATCAAATGGGTAACGGAGACAACAGCAACCAGAAATGGCCGGTGCAGGTAATCTCAGCCACCACGATTTCATACACACAGATCGCGGCCGGCAGCGTGACGGCCTGCGCGATCGATGCGAGCGGAAAGACCTATTGCTGGGGCGAGGCGTACAACGGCGAGTTGGGCGTGGCTTATCAGACCGGCACCGCGACGCCGGCCCTGGTCATTTCCACCAGTACAATTCCTTATGCCCAACTCTCTGTTGGCGGGTTCGGCGGATGCTCCGTGGATACCAACGGCGCGGCCTATTGTTGGGGCTATAACCAGTATGGTCAGATCGGTAACGGCACCAGCGCCCCCAGCGATGAAGATTTTCCGGTGCGGGTGGTCTCGACCACCGCCATTTCGTTTACCCAGGTGGCAACGGGCGGCGATACGGCCTGCGGCGTCGATATCAATAACAAGGCCTATTGCTGGGGTTACGGCAATGGCGGCCGGCTCGGTTACGGCGTCAGCGGCGTCAATCAGAGCTATCCGGTCCAGGTCATCTCTTCTACTGCCATCTCGTTCACCCAAGTTGTCCAGGGAAGAGGGGGGCAGCCTGTGCTCTTGACGTCTATGGCAGCGCTTATTGCTGGGGTCTCGGCGCCAATGGCCAGCTCGGCATTAGCAATACTGCAAACCAGTACTCTCCGGTCCTTTTGACCTCTCCCACTGGCGTGTCACTAACGCAACTCGGCGTGGGGAATAATCACGTCTGCGCCATCGACGCGAATGACAGGGCCTATTGTTGGGGTGCAGGCAGTAGCGGTCAGCTTGGCAATGGCGGCATCACCCAGCAGAACGTGCCGGTTCTGGTGGTGTCGTCTACATCTATTTCATTCACGCAGATTACTGGTGGCAACACCCACACCTGCGCGCTGGATGTAAACGGCAGGGCGTACTGCTGGGGCACGGGCAGCAGCGGCCAGATTGGTAATGGCGACACCATTCAGCAAAACTATCCAGTGCGGTTGACCTCTCCCACCGGCGTATCACTTACCTCGATTGCCGCTGGCAATGTCCATTCCTGCGCGGTTGATACCAATGGCAAAGCCTATTGCTGGGGCAATGGCAGCTACGGCAATCTCGGCGTCGGCTATACCACACCGGCGCAAAACTGGCCGCTGCTGGTGAATGCTCCGGGTGTCTCATTTACCTCAATCGCGGCCGCAGAAGCTGGTGGTAATTTTACCTGTGCCGTTGATACCGTCCACCGCACCTGGTGCTGGGGCAACGTGGGTGGCAACAGCAGCAATCCTCTAGGCAACGGCAATCCGCTGGTTCAGCCTTATCCGGTTTTAATAAACACAGTGACGCCGACGATCTCGATTCAGAAGGCTGGAAATGGCAACAGCAGCGTTGGTCTGTTCGCCGCCGTCAGCGGCAGCGGCTGCTGAGTCCAGCCGCCCTTGCTCTGGTAAGCCGTGGTCTTACGGAGGCTCAATTGTGAACTGGTTCACAAGTGTCGGGTCCGATCGCTGCTAGAGCTTCGCGCGCTGGGGGATTTCAGGGGCCCAGTAATAGGGCGCCGCCGGGACACGATATTTCGAGCCCGACGGCGTAACTTTTTTAGGCGAGGGAAAGCCCCCGCCGGAGCGATGCCCGGGCTCTAGGTGGTGTGGACTCTAAGGATTCCCTTTTGAGAGCAAATCAGATTCAAGGCTTCTTTTTGGGAGGCGGCCTTGG
>NZ_JAUMTJ010000031.1:0-104406 GCF_032654765.1 Bradyrhizobium sp. 33ap4
GGGGAGGTTTGCCTCCTCAACGGCGACAACATCCCATTCATCGCGCGCCGTTCAAAGACTTCTTCAACAGCCTGCTAAGTCTGCTTCGACGTCTCAGAACCGGTCCAGCCGATACGGCGAGGTGTCCACCGCGGATGCCTCGCCGTTCATCGTTTCGGCCAGCACGCGCGCGGTCGCGGGGCCGAGCGTGAAGCCCTGATGGCCGTGGCCGAAATTCACCCACAGCCCGCGATGCCGCGGCACCGGCCCGAGCACAGGCAGCATGTCGGTCGTGCAGGGGCGGGTACCGAACCACGGCTCGGGCTCGACGCGGCTGCCGATCTCGATCAGCTCGCGCGCGGCCGCTTCGGCGTAGCCGAGCTGGATCGGCGTCGCCGGTGCGTCGGGACTGGTCAGCTCCGCGCCGGTGGTGATGCGGATGCCCTTGGCCATCGGCGCCATCGCATAGCCGTTCGCGGTGTCGACCAGCGGCAGGTCGAGCGAGCGGCCGCCCTGGTAGTGCATGTGGTAGCCGCGCTTGCGCACCAGCGGGATCCGGTAGCCGAACTTGCGGAGCAATTGCGGTGACCACGGGCCGAGCGTGACCACGACATGGGCGGCATCGATCCGGCCGCCACTGGTGTCGACCGACCAGCCGGACGTCGTCTCCGTCAGCGTCTGCGCATCGCCGCGCAACAGCGTGCCGCCGAGACGTTCGAACAGTCCGGCATAGGCGGAAACAAGTCCGCCGGGGTCCGACACGGTCCAGGGCCCAAGCCAGTGAATGGCGCCGGGCAGGTCGTCGCGCAGCAACGGTTCCGCCTTGGCGAGCTCGCGGCCATCAAGCACGCGAAACGTCACGCCGAAGTCGCGCTGGTTCTCCTCGGCGATTGCAATGGCCTGCTCCAGCGCGGCCGGGTCGCGATGCAGCAGGCGATAGCCGGCGCGGCGGATCAGATTGTCGGCATGGGCGTCGCGGATCAGCGTGTCGTGCTCCGCGGTGGCGTAGGCGATCAGGCGCGCCCACGCGATGGTGGCTTCGCGGTGCCGCTCGGGCGTCGAGTTCCACCAATAGCGCAGCAGCGGGCCGGCATGCTGCGGCAGCGACGCCAGGCGGTAGCGCACGTCGTTGGTGCGCCCCATCGCGATCCGGGCGAGGATGGCGGGATCGCGCGGCATCGGGTAGGGCCGAACCGCTTCGCTCTGAATGATGCCGGCATTGCCGTAGCTGGTTTCGCGGCCCGGTTCCTTGCGGTCGACGAGCGTCACCGACCAGCCGCGGCGCTGCAGATGCAGCGCCGTGCTGACACCCACCATGCCGCCGCCAAGAACGATCGCGCTTTGCATTGGGATCCGTCTCCGTCAGGCTCCGTTGCGCCGGCATCTGACGAACGGATTGCCTGTTCAATAAAAACGCCCGGCGTGAGCCGGGCGTTTTGACTTGCAGGTGGTGCTAGTTGCCGCCGCCGAAGCGGCGCGACCACCAGCCCTTGCGGGCCGGAGCCTCGGCCGCAGCGGCCGGTGCCGGCTCTGGAGCAGCCGCGGCCGGCTCAGGGGCAGCTTCCTCCGCCGGGCTTTGAACCAGCGCCGCTGATGCCTCGGGCTGCGGGCTCGATGCGAAGTTGACCTTTTCGCGCACCGTCGAGCGGCGACGCTGGGCGCGGTCGCCTTCGGCAGTGTCCTCGGCGGCAGACGCCGCGGCGGTTTCGGGCTCGGGTGCCGCGACCGGCTCGACGGGGGCGACCTCGGTCGGCTGCCACTCCGGCGGCTCGGCCACCAGTTCGGGCTGCGTCAGCGAGGGAGCCGGCTCCGCGTCATGACTATCGAAATCGGCGACTGCGTCGGAGGCCTCCGACGTCGCCGCCGGGCTCAACTCATCGGAGATCGATCCGGCGAGACCGTCATCCGGTCCGCCACTGCCGCGCCGGCGGCGGCCGCCACGGCGTCCGCGGCGCCGCGGACGACGATCGCCATTGCCGGCCTGGTCGTCGCGGGCAGCGCCCTGCTGCTCGTCACCTTCGTCCTCATCGCCTTCGGCATCGGCGGCGGCAACCGCCTCGGTGCCTTCGGGCAGGACATGCATGAGATCGCCGTCCTCGCGCAGCTGCTGGGCGCCTTCACGCGCCTCGCTGCCGCCACCGCGGCCGCGGCGCCGGCGGCGCCGCTTGCGGCGCTGGCCGTCGCCTTCTCCATCAGCGGCGCTTGCTTCATCACCGGCCGCCCGCTCGTCGGCGAGACCCTCGGTCTCGTCGGTCTCGATCTCGGCCTCGTATTCGAACAGTTCTTCCTCGTCATCGGCCTCTTCGGCCTGGGCCGGCGCAGCGGCAGCCTGCGCAGCGAGCAGCGCCTTGGCGGCTTCGAGCGTATGCACCTGCTCGCCGCGGTCGATGATGTAGGACTGCTGGCCGTGCACCGTGGCATCCGCGACGATCGACAGCGAAACCCGGAAGGAGTCTTCGAGGTCGCGCAGATGGCCGCGCTTGTGGTTGAGCACGTAGAGCGCGACGTCGGTGCGGGTGCGGACCACCAGGTTGTGGGTCGCGCCCTTCATCAGGATCTCCTCGATGCCGCGCAAGAGCTGCAGCGCCACCGACGAGACCGAGCGGACGTGACCGCTTCCGCCGCATTGCGGGCAGGGCTCCGTCGAGCTTTCGAGCACGCTGGCGCGGATGCGCTGGCGCGACATTTCCAAGAGGCCGAAATGCGAGATGCGGCCGACCTGGATCCGCGCACGGTCCTGGCGCAGGCAGTCGGACAGCTTGCGCTCGACCGCGCGGTTGTTGCGCTTCTCGTCCATGTCGATGAAGTCGATGACGATCAGGCCGGCGAGGTCACGCAGGCGCAATTGGCGCGCGACTTCTTCCGCCGCTTCCAGATTGGTCTTGAGCGCGGTGTCCTCGATATGGTGCTCGCGCGTGGCGCGGCCGGAGTTGACGTCGATCGAGACCAGCGCCTCGGTCTGGTTGATCACGATGTAGCCGCCGGAGCGCAATTGCACGGTCGGCGAGAACATTGCGTCGAGCTGGCTTTCGACGCCCATGCGCGAGAACAGCGGCTGACCGTCGCGATACTGCTTCACCGCGCGCACATTGGCCGGCATCAGCATCTTCATGAAGTCGCGCGCTTCACGGTAGCCGGCTTCGCCGGCCACCTGGATCTCGTCGATCTCCTTGTTGTAGAGGTCGCGGAGCGAGCGCTTGATCAGCGAACCTTCCTCGTAGACCAGCGTCGGCGCCTGCGACTTCAGCGTCAGGTCGCGCACCGTTTCCCACATCCGGATCAGATATTCGAAGTCGCGCTTGATCTCCGGCTTGCTGCGGGAGGCGCCGGCGGTGCGCAGGATGATCCCCATGCCCTCGGGCACGTCGAGATCCTGCACCACTTCCTTCAGCCGCGAACGGTCCTGGGCGGAGGTGATCTTGCGGCTGATGCCGCCGCCGCGCGCGGTGTTGGGCATCAGCACGGCGTAGCGGCCGGCGAGCGACAGATAGGTGGTCAGCGCGGCGCCCTTGTTGCCGCGCTCTTCCTTGACGACCTGCACCAGCATCACCTGCCGGCGCTTGATCACTTCCTGGATCTTGTACTGGCGGCGCGGGCGGAACGGGCGCTCCGGAACCTCCTCGAGCACGTCGTCGCCGCCGACCGACTCGACGACGTCCTCTTCCTCGCCTTCCTCGCCCTCATCCTCTTCGTCATCTTCGCCGGCCTCGTCGCCAGGCCCGGTCTCGGGCGCGACCACCTCGGCGAGCGCGCCATATTCGGCGACCGCGTGTTCATCCGCGGCGGCGTGAAGCTCGTCGGAAGCCACGCGCGGCGCGTCGTCGGCATGCGCGGCGTTTTCCTCGATCTGCTCCTCATGGGCGCGCTCGGGCTCGTGATTGACCTCGATCGTCTCGACGGTCTCAGGCGCGGCCGACGCGGCGGAGGCTTCGACCACCGCAACGACGGGGTCGGAGGGGGCGTCGGCAACCGCCGCCTCGCTCACCTCGGGGGCGTGGTCGTGATCATGGGCATGATCGTGGTCGTGATGGTCGTCGTGACCATGATCGTGGTGGCCATGATCGTCGTGGTCATGATCATGGTGATGCTCATGGTCCTCGTGATGCGCATGATCATGCGCCTCATGCTCGTGGCCTTCGTGGGCGACCACGCCGTGATCGTGGTGCCCGGCATCATGTTCATGATGCTCGGCATCGACGGGATGTTCGTGGGCCTCGATGGTGGGCAGCGCCTGGGTGTCGTTCGCGCCCTCGATCACCTCGCTCTGGACGCGCTCGCCATGGCCGCGGCGACGGGCATTGCGATGGCGCGACCGGCGGCGATGGCCGCGGTTCTCGTGCTCTTCCTCGGCCTCGCGATGGGCGCGCTCGTCGGCCTCGATCAGCGCCTGACGGTCGGCGACCGGGATCTGGTAATAGTCGGGATGGATTTCGCTGAAGGCCAGGAAGCCATGCCGGTTGCCGCCATACTCGATGAAGGCGGCCTGCAGCGACGGCTCTACGCGCGTAACCTTGGCGAGATAAATGTTGCCGCGCAGCTGTTTGCGCTGGGCGGTCTCGAAATCAAACTCTTCGACGCGATTGCCACGGACCACAACGACCCGGGTCTCTTCCGGGTGGGTGGCATCGATCAACATCTTGTTGGGCATTTTGGAGCTCTTGACGGCGGCGGGCGCGGATCATGGCGCGCGCAAACTGCGCCGCCCGGTGACGCGACGGTCCACCTGATTCGGGGGTGAGGGGAAGGCCGAAACGCATCTCGCGGCGCAGCGCCGGACGGGAACTCACCGGGATGATGCGACGGGCGAAGTTTTCACCTCGCGTCAGCGCGATCATTCGGGGGATCCTGGTCGGCAATGCAGTCTGGCGCATTAAGCGTCGGCCCGTCTAAACATGTTGGCGGCGAAAAATACCGCCGTATCTTTTGCTGAAAGCCCCGTCTGGCGCCGAAGCGCCTGCCGGCCATCGCATATCGAGGCCCCAAGGGACCGGATAATCGGTTATGCCGTGTCTCAAACCGTCCCTCTGGCGAGGGAGTGTGCCTGGGACCGGACGCCGCTCGGGCTTGAATCCGCCACTCCGTGTCAGCCGCGCGCGGCGCTGGCTGGGGAGGGACCGGAAAAACACGGCGGGATCTTCGATCAGGAAGGTTCCACCGCTGCACCGGGAGGCTGAACGCGACACAACCGGGAGTACTAACCGTCAGCACCTCGTACATACGTGGATTGACCGCCGCGTGCAAGGGAAGCGTCACGCCGCCGCAACACTCGGTTCTTTTCGCCGGAGCGTCATTAGGGGGCGATTAACCGTGTGGTTCTAATGCGGTAAGAAGCAGCTGGGAGGCTACGAATCGGGTGGCGAACCGCGCAAAACACCTTGTTTTTCTGGGATGCGGGCTATTTTGCGCCGCAACATCGGTGTTTGCCATTGCCGGCGCCCCGAGCGCCGCTGAGGGCCCGCAGAACAGCCCGCCTGCGCCGGCCGCGAGCTCCCCGAATTTCCCGGTCGCATCCGGCGCCAGGCTCGCCGGCGACGCCAAGCAGACCCGATTCATCCTCGACCTCGACCGCAAGATCGAATTTCGCGCCTTCCCGCTGGCTGACCCCTACCGCGTCGTGGTCGATATCCCGCAGGTCGATTTTCAGCTCGCGGCCGGCACCGGCTCGGCGGGGCGGGGCCTGGTGAAGGCGTTCCGCTATGGCCTCGTGATGCCCGGCGGCTCGCGGATCGTGTTCGACCTGACCGGACCGGTGAAGATCGCGAATTCCTACGTGCTCGACGCCGCCAACGGCCAGCCGCCGCGGCTTGTGCTGGACTTCGAGGAGGTCGACCGCACCAGCTTCGTGCAGTCGCTGGCGCCCGCGAGCCGGCCCGAATCGAAACCGGCGATTTCCGAATCCACCACCGCCACCATTCCGGCCGTCACCTCGGCGGCGCTGCCGCCGGTCGCGGTCACCGACGCGCGCCCGCTGATCGTGATCGATCCCGGTCACGGCGGCATCGACAACGGCACGCAATCCGGCGACCAGACCGAGAAGAACCTGGTGCTCGGCTTTGGCCTTGCCCTGCGCGACCGGATCGAGAAGTCGGGCAAGTATCGGGTGGTCATGACGCGGTCCGACGACACCTTCATCCCGCTCAACGATCGGGTGAAGATCGCGCGCTCCCAGTCCGCGGCGCTGTTCGTCTCGATCCACGCCGACGCCCTGCCGCGCCGCGAGGGCGATGCCCAGGGCGCCACGATCTACACGGTGTCGGACAAGGCCTCCGACGCCGAGGCCGAACGGCTGGCGGAGGCGGAAAACAAGGCCGACGCCATCGGCGGGGTGAACCTGACCGACGAACCGACCGAGGTCGCCGACATCCTGATCGACCTCGCGCAGCGTGAAACCAAGACGTTTTCCAATCGCTTCGCCCGTCTTCTGATGGACGAGATGAAGACCACGGTGCGGATGCACAAGCATCCGCTCAAATCGGCCGGCTTCCGGGTGCTGAAGGCGCCCGACGTGCCGTCCGTGCTGGTCGAGATCGGCTACGTCTCCAACAAGGGGGACCTCGAGCACCTGGTCTCGGAGAGCTGGCGGAACAAGGCGGTCGGCTCGATGGTGCAGGCGATCGACACGTTCTTCGCCAAACGGCTGGCAACTGCCGGGTCGGCAAAGTGAAATCGGCTCGCTGAAAAGCCGGGGCCGTTGCGCCGAAGCCCTAGTTTGGCCACAGCCGCGACGGTATAGACAATGGACCGCAGGTCCGCAGAATCGACCATATTGTCCGGCGGCTCTTGTATACTCGCGTGCGCAAGGTGGCTCGCTGGGCCAAAGCTTCGTTGTGTGAGGCTTTCGCACTTTTGGACAGGCGCTTCTGACGACTGAGCGCCGGAGGGTAGGAACGGAACGTCGATAATGCGCCTGCTCGTGCGGTTTATGGGTTTCTTGTTCGCCGCCGGAACCGTCGTGTTCCTGGTCGGTGTCGCCGCGGTCGCTGGCGCCATCTGGCATTTCTCCAAGGATCTGCCCGACTACTCGCAGCTGCAGGACTATGAGCCGCCGGTCATGACCCGCGTGCATGCCGCCGACGGCGCCCTGCTTGGCGAATACTCCAAGGAGCGCCGGCTCTATCTGCCGATCCAGGCGGTGCCGAAACTCGTGATCAACGCCTTCCTCGCCGCCGAAGACAAGAACTTCTACGAGCACGGCGGCATCGACTATCAGGGCATGGCGCGCGCCGCGATCCTTTATGCGCAGAACTACGGCTCGAACCGTCGCCCGCAGGGCGCCTCGACCATCACCCAGCAGGTCGCGAAGAACTTCCTGCTCACCAACGAGGTCTCGTTCAGCCGCAAGATCAAGGAAGCCTTGCTGGCGATGCGCATCGAGCGCGCCTATTCCAAGGACCGCATCCTCGAGCTCTATCTGAACGAAATCTATCTCGGCCTCGGTGCCTACGGCATCGCGGCGGCGTCGCTGGTCTATTTCGACAAGTCGGTCAACGAGCTGACGATCGCGGAGGCGTCCTATCTCGCCGCGCTGCCGAAAGCGCCGGCGGCGCTGCATCCGGTGCGCAACCGCGACCGCGCGATCGAGCGCCGCAATTATGTGATCGATCGTCTGCTGGAGAACGGCTGGATCAAGCAGGCCGACGCCGACAAGGCGCGCAAGGACCCGCTCAACGTCACCAGCCGCTCGAACGGCGCGCATATCTTCGCCGGCGAATATTTCGCCGAGGAGGTCCGCCGCGACATCTTCGAGCGCTACGGCGAAAAGAAGCTCTACGAGGGTGGTCTGTCGGTGCGCACCACGCTCGATCCCAAGATCCAGGTGATGGCGCGCAAGACCATGGTCGCGGGGCTCGTCAATTACGACGAGGCGCAGGGTTGGCGCGGGGCGCTGCACAAGCTCGACATTTCCGGTGACTGGGGCGTCAAGCTTGCCGACGTGAAGTCGCTCTCCGACATCTCGCCGTGGCGGATGGCTGTCGTGCTCGAGACCAGCGATCAGTCGGCGCGGATCGGCTTCCAGCCGGGCCGCGAGCTCGGCGGCGCGGTCAGCAAGGAGCGGCAGACCGGCATCATCACGATGGACGGCGTGCGCTGGGCCAAGACCAAGGGCAAGGCGCCGAGCGCGGTTTCGCAGGTGCTGCAGCCGGGTGACGTGATCTACGCCGATCCGCTGGTGACCAAGGACGGCAACGCGGTCGAAGGCCAGTATCGCCTGCGGCAATTGCCTGAAGTGTCCGGCGCGATGGTGGCGATGGATCCGTGGACCGGCCGCGTGCTCGCGATGGTCGGCGGCTTCTCGTTCGACCAGAGTCAGTTCAACCGCGCGACGCAGGCCTACCGGCAGCCGGGTTCGTCGTTCAAGCCGATCGTGTACTCGTCGGCGCTGGACAACGGCTATACGCCGTCGACCACGGTTATCGACGCGCCGATCGAGATCGATCAGGGGCAGGGCGCCGGCGTGTGGCGTCCGGAAAACTATTCGACCGGCAAATATTACGGCCCGACCACGCTGCGCAACGCGCTGCAGCGCTCGCTCAACACTGTGACGGTGCGGCTCGCGCAGGACATCGGCATGCCGCTGGTCGGCGAATACGCCAAGCGCTTCGGCGTCTATGACGAATTGCCGAACTATCTGTCGTATGCGCTCGGTGCCGGCGAGACGACCGTGATGCGCATGGTCACGGCCTATTCGATGTTCGCCAATGGCGGCCGCCGGGTGAAGCCGACGCTGATCGATCGCATCCAGGATCGCTACGGGCATACCATTTTCAAGCACGACACTCGCGAATGCCGCGGCTGCGACGCGCCCGGGGGCTGGAAGAGCCAGCCGGAGCCGCAGCTCGTCGACCGCCGCGAGCAGGTGCTCGATCCGATGACCGCCTACCAGATCACCGAGATGATGGAAGGTGTGGTCCAGCGCGGCACCGCGACCGTCGTGAAGGAGGTCGGCAAGCCGATCGCCGGCAAGACCGGCACCACCAACGACGAGAAGGACGTCTGGTTCGTCGGCTTCTCGCCGGATCTCGCAGTCGGCGTTTACATGGGCTACGACAAGCCGCGCAATCTCGGCCGCGCCGCCACCGGCGGCCACGTCGCAGCGCCGATCGCCCGCGACTTCCTCAAGCTTGCGCTCGCCGACAAGCCGCCGACACCGTTCAAGGTTCCGGCCGGCATCAAGCTGATCCGCGTCGACGCCAAGTCCGGCATGCGCGCCGGTCCCGGCGACGGCGGCAACACCATCCTCGAAGCCTTCAAGCCGGGCACCGCGCCGCCGGAGAACTATTCGGTCATCGGCGTCGCCGATGCCGATGGGCGCGGCCCTGCGCCTGGCCCGCAGCCGTCGCAGAATGGGGCGCAGCCGGATGGCGGCTTCTTCATGCGTCCGGGAACCGGGGGGCTTTACTAGCGGTCGATCCGGCCAAATCGCCGGGATAGTGCGGCCAAGTCGATTGCGCTTTGCCGCGCCGGTCGCTACATCCCCCGGAACCTTTTTAGCCAACACCTGAAAGACCATGCGCGCGGAAATCGAACGCCTTGTTGAAGAGATTAAGCAGTCAGTCGGGCTGCTGAGGAGGCATCTTTGACGTCGAACAATCGACGGCACGCCTCGCTGAGCTGAACAAGCTCGCAGAAGACCCCAATCTCTGGAACGATCCCCAGAAGGCCCAGCGGCTGATGCAGGAGCGTACCTCACTGGAGGACGCGCTCTCAGGCATCGGCAAGGTCGAGCGCGAGCTCGAGGACAATATCGGCATGATCGAGCTCGGCGAGGCCGAGGACGATGAGGGCGTGGTCGCCGAGGCCGAGAAGGCGCTTAAGGATCTCAAGAAGGAGGTCGCCCGGCGCGAGCTGGAGGCGCTGCTGTCGGGCGAGGCCGACAAGTTCGATTCCTATCTCGAAGTCCATGCCGGCGCCGGCGGCACCGAGAGCCAGGACTGGGCGCAGATGCTGCTGCGCATGTACACGCGCTGGGCGGAGAAGCACGGTTTCAAGATCGAGTTCCTCGAAGAGTCCCAGGGTGAAGAAGCCGGCATCAAGTCCGCCACCATCCAGATCTCCGGCCACAACGCCTATGGCTGGTTGAAGACCGAGGCCGGCGTGCATCGCCTGGTGCGCATCTCGCCGTTCGATTCCAACGCGCGGCGGCACACCTCGTTCTCGTCGGTGCAGATCTTCCCGGTGATCGACGACTCCATCAAGATCGAGATCAAGGAGTCCGATGTTCGCACCGACACCATGCGGTCGGGCGGCGCCGGCGGCCAGCACGTCAACAAGACCGAGTCGGCGGTGCGCCTGACGCACATCCCGACCGGCATCGCGGTGGTCTGCCAGGCCGGCCGCTCGCAGCACAAGAACCGGGCGCAGGCCTGGGACATGCTGCGCGCGCGGCTCTACGAGATCGAGCTGAAGAAGCGCGAGGAGCAGGCTGCCGCCGATCAGGCCGCCAAGACCGACATCGGCTGGGGTCACCAGATCCGCTCCTATGTGTTGCAGCCCTATCAGATGGTGAAGGACCTGCGCACCGGTGTGCAGACCTCCGACACGTCGGGGGTGCTCGATGGCGACCTCGATGAATTCATGGCGGCGACCTTGGCGCAGCGTGCCTTCGGCACCGGGCCCGGCTCCGTTGAAGATGTGGATTAGCCCATGCCGCGCGTCGCTTTCATCGGATTGGGACGCATGGGCCACGGCATGGCCGGCCGTTACCTCGATGCCGGCTTCACGGTCGCCGTGTGGAACCGCAGCAAGGCCAAGGCCGCGGACCTGATCGCTCGCGGCGCGCTGTGGGCGACCTCGCCGGAGGATGCCGCAATCGACGCCGATGCTGTCGTGACCATGGTCGCCGACGACGAAGCCTCGCGCGCGGTCTGGCTGACCAGGGACGGCGCCGCCGCCAACATGAAGGCCGGCACGCTCGCGATCGAATGCTCCACGGTCTCGTACCAGCACACGGTCGAGATGGCGCGCGAACTGCAGAGCCGTGGCTTGGTCTACATCGATTGCCCGGTCACCGGCCTGCCGGAGGCGGCGGCGGCCGGCAAGCTGACGCTGCTGGTGGGCGCTGATCCCGCCGATCTCGATCGGGCGCGGCCGTTCCTAGCGCCGATCGGCAGCACGATCCGCCATTTCGGCGCGGTTGGCACCGGCACTGTGTTCAAGTTGATCAACAACCTGATCGGCGCGGTGCAGATCGCAAGCCTCGCCGAGGGCGTGGCGATCGCCGAGCAGGCGGGCCTCGACATGCAATTGGTGGCCGAGGCGCTGGCGACCGGCGCGGTGGCGAGCCCGCAGGTGATCCGCCACTCCAAGCGGATGATCGACCGCAACTTCTCCGGCGCATCGTTCACCGCGGCGCTGCGCCACAAGGATGCCGACTACGCCGTGCGGCTCGCCGAGACCTTGCTGCCCGGCGTGCCCGTGAGCCGCGCCGCGCTCGCCGCCTACGACAAGGCGAAGGCCCATGCGCCCGACGCCGACGAGGGCCAGATGATCGAGATCGTGTCGCGGCCGAAATAGGCGGGCCGCCATTGTCGGAAATCGGGTGGGAATATTCGCGGCGCTGCCCTAGTCACCAGTCCGACTGCAGGTGAGTGCCCGACATGCCTTCCGCCGACAACTGGATCGATCGCCGCGACTGGGGGCTGCTTGTCCTGCTGTCGGTACTCTGGGGCGGCTCGTTCTTCTTCAACGGCGTGATCCTGCGCGAATTGCCGCCGCTGACCCTGGTGCTGTTGCGCGTCGTGCTCGGCACGATCATCCTGCTGCCGCTGCTGCGGGCCGCCGGAATCGAATTCCCGCGCAGCCTGTCCGGCTGGGCGCCGTTCGTTGCGATGGGGCTGTTCAACAATGTGCTGCCGTTCGCGCTGATCGTGTTCGGGCAGACCTATATTCCGAGCGGGCTGGCCTCGATCCTCAACGCGACGACGCCGCTGTTCGCGGTGGTCGTGATGGCGGCGGCCGGCGAGGAACGGTTGCAAGCGCGCCGCGTGGCGGGCGTTCTGGTCGGGCTGATCGGGGTTGCGATCCTGCATGGCGATGCGCTCGGCTTCGAGAGCCGGCAGGGCATCGGCATCCTGCTGTGCCTCGCGGGCGCCTTCAGCTACGGCATCGCGGCGCTGGTCGGACGGCGGCTGCCGCAGCGCGTGCCGCCCTTGGGCACCGCGACGTTCCAGATGATGGCCTCGGCGGTGCTGATGGCGCCCATCGCCGCCGTCGTCGATCGGCCGTGGCTGTTGCCGATGCCGCATCCCGCGACATGGCTCGCCGTGCTCGGGCTCGCGGCGCTGTCGACGGCGCTGGCCTATATCGTGTTCTTTCAGATCCTGCAGCGCTCCGGAGCGACCAATGTGATGCTGGTGACGCTGCTGATTCCGGTCACCGCGATGCTGCTCGGCTATCTCGTGCTCGGCGAGCCGATCGCACTGCGCGAGGTGATCGGCGCGCTGGTGATCGCGAGCGCGCTGCTCTTGATCGACGGCCGCGTGCTGGTTTGGTTCAGCCGCGCGCCTGCTTCCACGCCGCATACCATCCGCTGAAGCGGCCGCTGTCGCGCTCGCCGCCGTGCCAGGCGGCGTAGGCGGTGCCGTCGTCGGCGACCAACACCACGGCATCGAGCCCCTTGGAGCGGCGCAGCGTGTCCATCGCCTGCGCCGGCGTCTGCGCGATCGGACCTGCGACGTTGAACGAGGTGTTGACCGACATCTCGACGCCGATATGACGGCCGAGCGCCTTCAGATAGGCATAGGTGAGGGGATCGTCGGCCTCGCGCACGATCTGGATGCGGCCGGTGCCGTCGGCATGCACCACCGCCGGAATCTTCGCGCGCGCCTCGGGCTTCGAATGCGCCGTGAGCACCATGTAGTTATAGGCGTTGTAGTCAGCGTCGGAGGCGCCGTCTTCCAGCTCGAAATAATCGCGCGCAGCTTGCAGCGTCGCCATCGGCGCCAGCGGCCGGATCGCCTCGCGATACTTGACCCGCTCGTTGAGCCGCTCGCGCACCTCGGGATCGCAGGGATTGGCGAGGATCGAGCGATGGCCGAGCGCGCGCGGGCCGGTTTCGGCGGCGCCCTGATAGATCGCGATCACGCCGCCTTGCGCGACCATGGATGCCATCAGGTCGGCAACCGCATCGCGCCCTTCTGACGTCGCCACATTGCCGATCTCGGTCGAGGCGATGTCGTCGGCATGCAGCGCCGCGGTGATGCCGGCGTTCGAGGGCGGCAGGCCGCAATAGAATGCGTGCGAGAGCGGCGCGCCGCGCGGCGCGCCCGCCATATGCGCGAACAGCCAGGCGGCGCCGATCGGCACGCCGGGATCGCCGGGCACCGGCGGCACCCACATATGCAGTCGCGTCTTGCGCTGCTGCGCCCGCTCGAACCACGCCTCGTCGAAATGCTCGAGCAGCCGCATGTTGCCGAGCGCGTTCAGCGCGACGCCCCCGGTCAGCACCAGGCGGTCGGTGCCGGTGGTGCGCAGGAGATGGTCGATGACATGGATCATCGCGTCCTCGAACACCAGTTGCGTCGCGGCTGCCTTATCAACGCGGTCCTTGGTGTCGGGGCGGTGATTGATGTCCTCGACGCGCAGCACGGCGTCGGGATTCCAGAGCTGGTCCGGGCGCAGCGGCGGGCCGAGAATGTCGATCAGCGGCTGACGATAGGGATTGTCGGCGGGATCGGCGTACCAATTGGCCATCGCGCGATTGAGCTGCACGCTGCCGTTGGGCCCGAGCTGCAGCACCGCCTTCAAGCGCTGATAATACGGATTGGTGGCGCGATTCATGTCGCCCCAGGCGGCGGCGCCCATGTAGCGTCCCTCGCTGGACAGCCAAGTCCAGCCGCCCTGGCTGGATGAGATCACGGTGTAGAAAGCACCGAGCGAGTCGAACAGGCTCTCGTTGCAATAGAGCTGCTTCATCTCGCCGTTCTCGGCGACATAGAGCGAGATCGAGCCGACGTCGCCGGTACCGTCGAGCACCGCGATCGCGACACGCTCGCGCGCATCGGCGAATGGCGAGGCCGTGAACGAGTACCAAGCGTGATTGTCGTGATGCGGCATGCAGATCAGCGGCAATTGCTTGTCGAGCCCGTACATCCTGCCGAGCCGGTGCGACAGCCGCCGCACCTGATCCAGCTGGCGCAGATTGATCGCCGGTGCGATCGGGGCGCGCAGCAGTTTGAGGCTGGCCGGCGCTTCCTCGAGCGAGGTGCGGATCAGCATCGCCAGCAGCGCCGGATAGTCCCATGTCGTGACGAAGGCGGCGATATCGCCGATGTCGCGGCCCATCCGCTGCAACACCTTGCGCATGTCGTCGAGCGCGTGTTGCGGGAACTCGTTGGTGTGCTTGTTACCGGAGAAGCGCTCTTCCTCGTTGTTGACGATCAGGCGCGGTCCGTCCTTCTGGGTGATCTCGACCAGCGCGACGCCGGTATTGTGCGTGCCGGGGCAGGCGAGGCCTGCGATATAGACGGTCTCGCCGCGCTGCAGCTTTTCGCGGATCGAGGCGATCGTGCGCTGCGCGAACGCGCCATTGGCCTTGTGCAGGCCACGCTTCGCCAGCGCAGACTCGCTGAGGCGGCGCGTGATCTCATAGCCCGCGGCCGCAAGATGCGGATGCCGCGGACCGGTACGGATGTCCGGTTTACGCAATCAGAACGCCTCGACTCGTGATCCCCAGATCGACCTTCAATCATAAATAGCGCCAGGCAACAATGCCGTTTCGCCCAACGGAAAAACCCAGCGCTTGCCAGCACATGCGTCTCTTGCGAGACTTGCCGCCAAAACCAACGACAAAAATCGGGAGAAAACGATGCCGGCTCGTTTCGGATATATTGGCGCAATCGCGGCGTTCGCAAGTGCGGCACTGATCGCGACCTCGGCCACCGCGCAGAAGAAATACGATCCCGGCGCGAGTGATGGCGAAATCAAGATCGGCAACATCATGCCATACAGCGGCCCGGCGTCGTCCTATGGGGTGATCGGCAAGACCGAGGCCGCGTTCTTCAAGATGACCAACGAGCAGGGTGGCATCAACGGCCGCAAGATCAACTTTATCAGCTACGACGACGCCTATTCGCCTCCGAAGGCGATCGAGCAGGCGCGCAAGCTGGTCGAGAGCGACGAGGTGCTGCTGATCTTCCAGCCGCTCGGCACGCCGTCCAATTCGGCAATCATGAAATACATGAATGCCAAGAAGGTGCCGCAATTGTTCGTCGCCTCCGGCGGCACCAAGTTCGGTGATCCCAAGAACTTTCCCTGGACGATGGGCTTCCAGCCCAACTACCAGAGCGAGGGCCGCATCTACGCAAAGTACATTCGCGACAAATTCCCCGACAGCAAGATCGCGGTGTTCTGGCAGAATGACGATGCCGGCAAGGATCAGTTCAAGGGCCTGAAGGACGGGCTCGGCGACAAGGTCGGCATGATCATCGCCGACAAGTCCTACGAGGTCTCCGATCCCTCGATCGATTCGCAGATCGTCGCGCTGCACGATTCCGGCGCCGACATCTTCTTCTCCTGGGCGGCGCCGAAGGGCTCGGCGCAGGCGATCCGGAAAGTGGGCGAGCTCGGCTGGAAGCCGAAATTCTTCCTCGCCAACACCGCGACCTCGGTCGCCTCGGTGCTGAAACCGGCCGGCCTCGAGTTCTCCAAGGGCATCATCTCGACCGCCTACCTGAAGGACCCGACCGATCCGACCTGGGACAAGGATCCGGCGGTGCAAAGCTGGCGCGCCTTCATGGACAAGTATTATCCCGACGGCGACAAGGCCAATGCCAACAACCTCTATGGCTATGTCCAGGCCGAGGCGATGATGCAGGTGCTGAAGCAATGCGGCGACAATCTCACGCGCGAGAACGTGATGAAGCAGGCCGCCAACCTGAAGAACTTCCACTCCGACCTGATGCTGCCGGGCGTCATGGTCAACACCTCTCCCGACGACTACTTCCCGATCGAGCAGATGCAGCTGATGCGCTTCAACGGCGATGCGTGGGAGCTGTTCGGTGACGTCATCACCGGCGAGGTCGGGCACGAAGCGTCGCGGTAGGCGATCGGTTCTTAGAAAGGCGTTGCTAGCGCCGCAAACACGACTGTCGTCCCGGCGAAAGCCGGACCCATACGCCGCAGCGGATGTTGTTGAAGGGACCCGTCGTTCCAGCATCGCGCAACAATCAGCATTTATGGTTATGGTTCCCTGCTTTTGCGGGGACGACACCGAATGTGCTGCGCGGCGTGAGTCACAAATCTACGCCAAAATCTTCTCCGGCCGGCGGGCGCGGAGCGCCATGCCGCCGGCGACGCCGACGCCGATCACGTACATCCAGCCCTCGTGAAAATCGGACAGATGCGAATTGAGCAGAGAGCTTGTGATGTTCTGCACGACCACGGCGAGTCCGATCCAGCTCGCGAGATCGCGCCCGGCGAACAGCCTGACGTGGGTGATCCACATCGCGTAGAGCAGCAGGATGCCGATCAGCCCCCACTGGACCCCCGCATTAAGGGTCTGGTTGTGCGGGTTGTTGATCACCTCGGCCTCAAGACCGGCTTGTCCGACGGCACCCTGCGTGAACATTTGCCTGATCGAGCCGGTGCCGTGGCCGAGCCAAGGCGCCTCGGCGATGAACTTCACCGACTTCCGCCAATAGGTCAGGCGCTGCGCGGTCGAGGCGAGGCCCGAGGTGTCGTGGGCGCGATACTCGATGCCGACGTCAGCGATGCGTTGGCGGAGGTAGGGGGACGTGGTCCAGACCACAAGGCTGGTGACCGCGACGCCGGCGAACAGCAGCCGCGTGGCGCGCCGCGACAGATGCAGCGAGGCGAACAGGATCAACAGCACCGGCATGTAGACCAGCGCGGTCCGCGCCGAGACGACGTAGAGCATGTTGGCGACGAACAGCAGCATCAGCGCGATGGCGCCGGCCGCGAAGCGCCATTGCCGGGCCCGCAGCGCCGTCAATGCCGGCAGCGCCAGCGCGAACGCGCAGAGCGCGAACTCCTGGCTCTGGTCGAGGTAGTTCTTGACCGGCACGCCGTCGGAGGCGGTGTGCGCGAGCTTGAGCTGCGGCACCGACAGCGCGATCCAGGACAGGATCATCAGCAGCGTGCACGATACCAGGAAGGCTACGAATACCCAAAGCCCGCGCTGTGAGGGCTGGAAATAGCCGAGCAGGAACGGCAGCAGCAGCAGCTTGCTGAGCGGCTTGATGCCTTGCAGCCGCTCGGCCCAGCTCGTCTCCGACCACGCCACACCGATCACGGCGAGTGCGACCAGCGCGATCGGCAACGCAAAGGAAGGCCGCGCGAGGTCGAGCACGAACTGCTCCCAGTCGATGGTCGGGATCACGGCGACAAGCCAGAGCAGCATGAAGACGGCGAATGCCGTGGTCGACCAGGGTAGCGACGCCGTGGCCAGGGCGATCAGGGTATCGGTGGCGCGGACATAGGCGACTGAGGCGGACCAGGTGCGGACGCGATCGCGCCATCGTGCTGGCGGTTCGATTGCGAGACCAATGGCGTCGGAATCGGTGCTCATGACCGGTTACACGCCGTGCGCGGTTGCACCGTCGAAGGTCGCCATCGCGGCGGTGAGCGCCGCAGCAGCGGCCGCGACGTCCGGGGCAGCACGATGCGACAGCAGGTCGCGCGCCTGGGTGTGGTGGCCGAAGCGCTCGGCCAGCTCGGCCCGCCGCGCGCGGATCCGGTCGCGCCATTGCTCCTGCTGCGCCAGCACGCGTCGCACCGAGGCGCAGATCGAGTCGGTCGAGAACGGATCGAAATAGTCGGCAAGCTCGCCCGCGACCTCGCGGAACACGGCAATATCGGAGCACAGCACAGGAGTGTTGGCCGCGAATGCCTCGATGATCGGGACGCCAAAGCCTTCGGCGAGGCTCGGCATGATCAGGCCATGCGCGTCCGCGATCAGTGCCGCCTTCTCGTGCTCGTCGACATAGCCGGAGAAGCGGACGTTCTTCGGCAGGTTGCGCGCCTGGTTGGCGCCACCGGCATAGCCGATCACGACGAGATCGGCCTCCGGCAACTTGCGGAAGGCGCGGATGACGGCGGCGAGGTTCTTGCGGGGCTCGTTTGAAACGATGACGACGAAGCTCGGCCGTGCCGGGACGGCGGTTGGCGCCGCCGCAAGCGGCGCTTCCGCGACGTCGAAACGGGTCCGCGGATAGACCACTCACGCCGGAATGTGCGCATATTGCGGGAGCAGGGCGCGGAAGCGGTTCATGCTGTAGTTCGAGACGAAGGCGAGCTCGTCAGCCTGATTCACGCTGGTGTAAAGACGCGACAGGAACAGGCGTGTCGCGATGTCGTCCAGCTTGAGATCGGTGATCGGCAACAGGTCGTGCACGACGCAAATCACCTTTGCGCCCGGGCGGCGCTGGATCGCAACCCGGGTCGGAGTGTCGACGAGAATGACGTCGTAGTCGCGCGCATCGACCCGCGGCGGCGGCAACCGGGTCAGGGCCGAGGTGTCCTGATAGCTGTAGAAGCCGGGCTCGAGCAGGAAATCGCCGAACAATTCGAGATGGCGCAAGTCGGTCGGAATGTATTCGAGGCCCTCGGTCCGGTTCTCGATCAGCTTAACGCTGGT
Organism: Bradyrhizobium sp. 33ap4; assembly: GCF_032654765.1. NCBI lineage: Bacteria > Pseudomonadati > Pseudomonadota > Alphaproteobacteria > Hyphomicrobiales > Nitrobacteraceae > Bradyrhizobium > Bradyrhizobium sp. 33ap4. The sequence goes on from NZ_JAUMTJ010000031.1 coordinate 18,575, forward strand.
CGGCAGCAGATGAATCGAGCGCAGGAAGGCGATGATGAATTCGAGCGAGGTCGCCGCGTTGAGCTTGTGCTTGAACCAGTCGACGGTGCGGCGCAGGCCGCCGCGCATGATCGGCGAGTTCATGTCTGTTTCATCGAGGTAACGATAGAGCGCGAGCAGCTCGATCAGCCGGGAGTCCTCGGACAACAGGCGCGTCCGCTGCTGCCCGCGGCGCAGCTTCCGGTACCGGCGCGTGGTCTCCACGACGAGGGTCAGGGCATGTCCGTCGCCGGCCAGCGAGCGGATCAATTCACGGGTGAAATGGAAGACGCCGCGCTTGTGGTTGGGCTCGCCAAGCGCCTCCCTGACGACCAGGATCTTTGTCATGCGCTGATTTCTCTGAGCTCGAGGTGATGCGGGCGGGCGCATCCAGCGCGACGGTGCTGGCGATGCGGCCGTGATCGAGATTGATGATGCTGTTGCAGGTCCGGCGCAGCAGGGCGTGGTCGTGCGAGGCGATGATCACGATCGCCGCGGTCTCGACCATCTTGCGCAGCCGCTGCTCGGCCTTGGCCGAGAAATTCTCGTCGACCACGCTGAGCCACTCGTCGAGCAGCAGGATATCGGCGGGAAACGCGGTCGCGGTCGCGAACAGCACGCGCATCAGCATGCCCGACGAGAACATGCGCAGCGGCAGCCGCCGCGTGCGCTGCTCCAGTTCGGTGAACGCCCAGATCTCGTCCAGGATCGCCGGCGTCGGCTTGCGTCCCGAGATCCGCAGCAGCAGGCTGATATTGTCGGCGGCGACGAAATCGAGATTGACGCCGGCACCGAGGCCGAGCAGCGGCACGATATTGCCTGATATCTCGACGCGGCCGCTGGTCGCCGGAAACACGCCGGCGATCAGCCGCAGCAGGGTGGACTTGCCGGAGCCGTTCGGGCCGGCGAGGCCGATGCGTGCGCCGGCCTTCGCCTCGATCGAGATGCTGTCGACCGCGCGGATGGTCCGCATCTCGCTGGTCTGGCGGAACAGGCGGCCGAGCAGGCGGCGCTTCAGCGAGAAGTCGTAGGCGCCGTACAGCAGATAATCCAGGCGGACGTCGCGGAGGTGGATGCTTGCCATGCCCTAGATCCAGAATGCCGCTTTGCGCAGATGGGCGACGGTGATGGTCGCGGCGACCGCGAGCGCGGCCAGGCACGCCAGCACGTAGATCACGCTTGCCGTTGCGACATGACCGGTCGCCAGCGGGTCGCGCCAATGCGTCAGCGGATTGAGCCGCATCACGGTCGAGCCGCGATCGATCATCTCGGATGTCCAGATGATCGGCGAGGCCAGGAAGGCCAGCGTCAGCGAGGACTCGATGATCGGTTTGATGTCCCGGTAACGCGTCGCCAGCGCGCCGAGCACGAGGCTCAGCCCCAGCGTGCAGACCACGAACAGGGCGAGGCCGGGGAGGGCGGCGATGGCGCCGCATCGCGCGGCGTCAGCACGAGCCAGAGGAGCAGCGGCACGACCGCGTTATGGGCGGCGAACAGCGCCTGGCGGAAGGTACATTGCAGCAGGAAGATCACCGGCGGCAGCGCACGATCCTTGATCAGGCTGGCCGAGCCCTGCAGCGCGGTGGTGGCGTCGAGCATCACGCTGTTGAGGAAGGTCCAGGCGGTGAGGCTCGCCGCCAGCATCGGCAGCCGCGCCACCGCGCTCGCGTTGGAGAGATGGCCGATGACCGAGCCGAGCACGGCCACCATGATCGCCATCTGGATCGACATCCAGAAGGGTCCAAGGAGGGAGCGGACGTAGCGATGACGCACGTCGGACCAGGCCAGTGTTGCCGCGATCTGGATCGCGCCGACGAAACCTGCCGTTCGGGGACGCGGGGCTGGGGCTGTCGACCCCGCGTCCCTTGCGGCGGCCTCCTCGGTAACGACCTTGCGATACACGGTCTCGACTCCCTCCTTGAAGGCTGCGGTTGAGTATTTCGTCATCGCGCGATGGCGTGCGGCCTGACCCATGCGGCGGCGCCGCTCGGGATCGTTGATCAGCGTCTCGATGGCGTCGGCGAGCGCGGTGGGATCGCCGGGCGGCACCGTGATGGCCTCGAGGCCGTCGCGGGCGACATGCGGAACGCCGGTGTCGAGTGCGGTGTTGACGACGGGCCGGCTTGCGGCCATCGCCTCGAGTTGCGCCAGCCCGAAAGTGTCCGCATTGGTCACCGACGGCATCACGAAGACGTCGGCAATGCGCATCAGCTTGACGCGTTCGCTCTCGGACACCGAGCCGAGCAGGCGGACGCGGTCCTGCAAGCCATAGTCGCGGATCAGCTGCTCGAGGTTGTCGCGCTCGCGGCCCTCGCCGACGATCCAGACCTCGAAATTGCGGGCATGCGCGGCGCGCACCAGCACGTCAAAACCCTTGTAGGGCACCAGCCGTCCGCAGGCGAGCACGAGACGGCCGCGGACGTTGACGTCGTCGGCCTGGGCGGCCGGCCGGTCATATTTCGCGACATCGACGCCGAACGGAACGGCGTGGCACTTGTCGGAAAATTCCTGCAGCAGCGGCGTGGTTTCGATCAGCACCGGATCGGAGACGATGATCGCGGCGGCCCGGCGCCGCGTTCGCCGCATCATCGGCACGACGAGGAAGCGCAAGGCCGCGTGCGAGACGATGTCGGCGTGCCAGTGCACGACCAGCGGGCGGGTGCGGCCGAGCCCGAATGCGAAGACGAGGTCGGCGAGCGGGAAGGGGGCGTGCAGCGCCAGCAGATCGTGCTCGGCGATGCGGCGCCACAGCCGCCACGGATAGGTCGGCGCCGCCGGCAGCGACAGCACGTCGCCGAACGAGTGCTCGCGCTCGACCGCAACGTCATTGACCACGATCTGCCGCTCACCGGAGCGCGAGCAGACCGGCACGGCGGCGCTGAACGTGTCCTTCAGTCCGGCGCAGATATCGCGGATCACCGTCAGCGTGCCGCCGAACAGGTCGGGATAGTAGACCTTGAAGATGTGGAGCACCGACGGACGCCGGGCCGGCTCGTCGACGACGATCATGGGCGGCTCGATCCGGATCATGCGACGAACAGGGCGACGATGAACGGCAGCGCCAGCGCGGCGGCGAACACCAGCGAGCGCAGCAGCGCCGGAAATACCGGCTCGATCGGGCCGCAGGGCGCCTGCGGCGTGAAGCGGAATGGCGCCTGCGGCGTGAAACGGAGTGCGGTGGCGGCGAACCGACCGGGTTCGTGAAACGAACAGGATTCGCGGGCCGAACGAAGAGACATTGGGTCGGATTCCCTTTTGGATGAATCGAGATCGATTGCGCGCGGGGCTCGGCGCGGAGGCCCGCATGCGCGCGGCAGGCATATTCGCCGGCGCGCAGGCCGCCGAAGCCGAAGGCGAGCAGGCGGCCGTAGATGTAGAGCGCGAGCAGGTCGGTTTCGTCGAAGCGGCGCGGCGTTCCGGGCGCAACGCCCGGCAGGCAGGGATAGCCGCCCGCCATCACCGTCGACACGAACTCCTCAAACGGAACCTGGGCGATCCGGCAGGCTTCCGCGATCGCAAGGTCGAATCGGGCAGACGTCATGGAGCGGTCCGTGGCGATGGCAGCAGTGCCGGACTCCGTGACACCCGCTGGCGAGCGCGCGAACCTTGTCCGGAGATGATTTTGTTTCCCATAAGTGGGAAAATATCACACGTCAAGTGAGGTGGGATTGTGTCCCACGGCGCGGACGGCTAAAAGTTAGGCATGAATGCCAAGGCCCCGAAGTCGAAGGTGGGATCGTTCGCGCCGATCGCCGCAGCGAAGCTGCATGCGCCGCTGGCGCGGATGTTGCGCCCGCTGGTGCGGCTTTGCATCCGCGGCGGCATGACGTTTCCGGCGCTGACCCAGCTGCTGCGCGAGCTCTATGTCAACGTCGCCGAGCACGACTTCGCGCTCGAGGGCAAGGAGCAGACCGACAGCCGCGTCAGCCTGCTGACCGGCATCCACCGCAAGGAGGTGGCGCGGCTGCGCGGCGCCGGCGCGCCGGTCAATGCGGTGGCGGCGACGCTGTCGCGCACCAGCGCGATCATCGCGCGCTGGCTGGCCGGGCCCGAGTTCACCGATGCCAAGGGCGATCCGCTGCCGCTGCCGCGCACCGCGGACGGAGGCGCGCCGTCGTTCGAGACGCTGGTCGAATCGATCACCAAGGATGTGCGGCCGCGCGCCGTGCTGGACGAATGGCTCGACCGCAAGCTCGTCACCATCAATGACGACGACGAGATCATGCTGGTCGAGGAGGCCTTCGTGCCGCATGGCGACGACGACCGCAAATGGCACTATCTCGGCCGCAACCTGCATGATCACGTGGCGGCCGCCGAGATGAACGTGTCGTCGGCCGCGCCGCGCTTCCTCGAACGCGCGGTGCATTACGACGGCCTGTCGGCGAAGCTGGCGAAACGGCTCGAGGGCCGCTCGCGCGAGCTGGCAATGGAGGCGCTCAAGGTCGCCAACCGCGAGGCCAACCGCGCGCTCGCAAAAGACAAGGGCGGCGACTATCGCTTGAATTTCGGCATCTACATCTACCGCGAGGGGCCGGATGGTCCGGTCGATGACGATGCCGACGAAGGCGGTGCAGCGTGAAGCGCCCGCCGGTCATTTCGCGCCGCGCGCTGTTGGCAGCGTTCTGGCTTGCCGGAACGTCGCTCGCGGGCGCGCAGGTCAAGAAGCGCGGCAACGACCAGGGCAACGGCCCTGGCGGCGGTGGCGGTGGTCCGTTCGGGCCCGGCGGCGGATTCGGTGGCGGCGGACCGCCCGGCGGCATGGGCGGCGGCCGCCGCTGAAACCACAAACAAGATCGGCGCAAGCGAGATCGCTTGCGCCGATCTTCAGATCGATCATCGTGAGATTGAGCTAGCCGGCGCTGAGCCGGACGCCGGCGCGGAGGAATTTCTGCGGATCGACCGCTTCGCCGTCGATGCGGGTTTCATAGTGCAGATGCGGACCGGTGGAGCGGCCGGTCGAGCCGACGGCGCCGATCACCTGGCCGATCTTGACGTATTCACCGACCTTGACGCCGATCTCGGAGAGATGGCCGTAGCGGGTCGAGAGCCCGTTGCCGTGATCGACCTCGACCATGCGGCCATAGCCGCCGGCCCAGCCCGCCGACACCACCTTGCCGTTGGCGGTGACACGCACCGGATCGCCTTGCGCGGCGCGGAAGTCGAGGCCGGTATGCATTGCCGGCCGGCCGAGGAAGGGGTCGGAGCGCACGCCGAAGCCGCTGGTGAATTCGACTTCACCGACCACCGGCTTGCGGTAAGGCACCAGCGCCAGCGTCTGGTTCAGTCGCTGCATCTGTGCCCGGTTGATGTTGATGCGATAGAGCTGGCGTTCGAACGCGCCGGCGTCGGCAGAGAGTTTCACAGGGACAAAGGGCCCGCCCATGCCGGAGCGCGGCGTCGCCGCCTCGAGCTGCGCCATGTTGAGGCCGAGATCGGAGATCACGCCGCGCATCCGGCGCACCCTGGAATCGATGCTGTCCTCGACCGAGGCGAGCGCGGCAACCTGGCGCCGCTCGACCTGGTCAAGCGAGGTCTGCAGGCGGACCAGCACGTTGTCGACGCCCTGGGCCTTGGCGAACTGGTTCGGCTGCATCTTGGCGATCAGTGGCGCGCGCGATTCCAGTCGTGCCTCGCGATCCGGCGGCGCCACGAAGATCACGGTGTCGCTGATCGGGGAGGGTTTCAGGGTGCCCGAGGACGGCGCCGCCTCGGCGCGGCCCTGCGGCTTGATCGATCCGGTGCTGGTGACGTCAGGCATCGCGCCGAGCGCGGTGGCGCGCGATTCCAGCGTCGACTGCCGCTTCATGATCTGGTCGAGCTTCTGGTCGAACTGCTCCTGGTCGAGCAGCTGGCGGCTGGTGGTGCGGTCGACCTTGGCGCGCAGCTCCGAGATGCGGTCCTCATAGGCGTATTGCATCTCGGCCTGGCGCGCGATCAGCCGGGTCAGCACGTCGTCGCGGAACGCGAAATAGGTCGCGGTCGCGGCCGACCACATGCCGAGCAGCACCACGGTGCCGACGATGATCCAGAACACCACCGGCCCGAACCGGACCTGCTTGCCGGCATGGACCAGTGTATAGCCCTCGCCGGAGGCCGCCACCGCCGCGGCGGCAGGTGCGGGGTGATGGGCTGCCGGACGGCGTACCGGCGTCCGGCCATGGTCCTGCGGATGATGGTGTTTGTGGTGACCGGACCGGCTCGACATCGGTACTCCCGCGGCCGGTCGGACCAAGCTCCGTACGGCTAATTTGCGGGGCCGATTTGAGCCCGTCATGGTTAATTTTCAGGAAACGGAACCCGTCCGATCAGAGCGCCCGGGCAGCCTCCAATACCGCTTCGGCGTGGCCGTCGACCTTCACATGACGCCAGATCCGGGCAATTTTTCCACCGGAATCGACCAGAACCGTCGTGCGAATAATTCCCATGAAGGTCCTGCCATACATGGATTTTTCGCCCCAGGCGCCATAGGCCTCCAGCATCTGGTGGGCTGGGTCCGAGACCAACGGCACCGACAGCTGGTGTTTGTTTCGAAATGACTCCTGCGCCTTAACCGTGTCGGCGGAAATGCCGACCACTTCGGTCCCTGCCGCTACGAACTCGCTTTTGAGCCGGGTGAAATCGATCGCCTCCCGGGTGCAGCCGGGGGTGTCGGCGCGGGGGTAGAAGAACAGCACCAGCTTCTTGCCGGCAAAATCCTTCAGCGAAACGCTGTCCCCGCCGTCGCGCGGCAGGTTGAAGCCAGGCGCCGCGGCGCCCTCGGCAAGTGTGACGGCGGACGAACTGGTCACGGTCGCGGCCGGCTCTCGCTTTAACGGTTTCGATGCCGCCTTGTGCGAGGCTTTGCTTCGAACACCCGCTGCGGTCGCCTTGGTCGTTTTCTTGGCTGCCTTCTTCGCAACCGCCGTGCGGGTTTTCGTCGCGGACTTCCCAGTGCTTGCGCTTGCGGCGCGCGCAACCTTTGTTGCGACCCGCTTCCCGGTTGTGTTGGAGGATTTCTTGCGCGTTTTCTTGGACATACGCCTTCCTTTCGTCGCTTTCCGAAGCTCAACCATTGGGGTATTGCGGTCTTATTGGCGGCGGCCGGATTCGCACCGGCCGCTGGGCAAGTTTGATGGCCACGGAGTATGGTGACAAGGAATTCGACGCGTGACCCGTCCGCTTGCTGAATTGGCTTTTGATTGGTTGGTTTGGTCCGCTCTGGGGGCCATCGGCGAGTAACATGATTAGGCGAGGATAGGCGGCGATGCCGGCACAGGAGCGCTCGATACGGATCGACGGGCGCCCCGATGGCGGCGATCAGCTTCGCCGTCAGCACCGAGAGGCAATGGCAAGGAACACGTCGCCGCAGGGTCCAAATCCGCGCGCCGGGGCTGACCTCTCGCAATGGGAGGACGACGCTGCGTGGGACGAGCAGGATGAGGCGGCGGGCAACCGTGCGCGGCAATTGCTGGCGCGTTCCCACACCAACCTGCATCGCTTCACCGATTTCTGCTCCGGCATGCGGCGCTGGTTGAACGGCGAGCGCTGGATCCGTCGCATCGGACTGGTCCTCGTGGTGCTGGTCGCGATGTTCGCGACCTGCTTCGGCGGGCTGTGGTGGCGGCTCGGCGCCGGCCCGATCAATCTCGACATGGCGACGCCGTGGCTCGCCGCGGCGATCGAGGAGAACATCGGCCACGGCAACACGGTCGAGGTCGGCGGAACGCAGATCGAGCGCGCCGGCCGCGTCAGGATCGCGGTGCGCATCCGCGACATCATCGTCCGCGACCGCGACCATGCGGTGGTTGCGAGCGCGCCCAAGGCCGAAGTGCGCCTGTCGGGAACCGCGCTCTTGATGGGCCAGTTGCGGGCGGAGAGCCTCAATCTGGTCGATGCGGAGCTGTCGGTGCGCATCACGCCGGACGGCAATGTCACCGTGTCCGCCGGTGACACCGCAAAACCGCTGGCCACCGGCGTTGCCTCCAAGCGGGAGGCGGGGATGCCGCCGACATTCCCGCGTCCGACACCCGCAGCCCCGCCGCCGCCGGTTGCCTCGCCGCCAGCTGCCGCCGAGCCCTCCGCGGGCGCGTCCGATTCGGCTCAGAGCGGGCTGCTCGCCGGTCTCGATTGGCTCGACAGCCTCAGCATGACCGGCCTCGACGGGCAGAACCTCAACGAGATCGGCCTGAAGAACGGCAATCTCGTCGTCGACGATCAGCAGCGCGGCAACAAATGGAGCTTCGAGAACATCAGCCTCAGCCTGCGGCGCCCGAGCGGCGGCGGCGTCGCGCTCAGCTTCGGCGAGGAGGGCGCAAAGCCCTGGTCGGTGCGCGTGCTGGTCGGACCACAGCAGAACGGCGTGCGCTCGGTCGACATCAAAGCCGACAAGGTTTCCACCCGGAACATTCTGCTCGCGCTCCGGACCAAGGATCTGACCTACACCGCCGACCTGCCGCTGTCGGGCGAGATGAAGGGCGAACTCGGCCGCGACGGCCTGCCGACATACTTCCGGGGCAAGATCAATGTCGGCGCCGGCAACATCATCGACACCGACACGCCCGACTATCCGATGCCGATCGATGCGGCCGAGATGAGCGTGGAATGGGATTCGGGCCGGCGCGTACTGCTGGCGCCGATCAAGGTCGTCTCGGGCGCCAATCGCATCACGCTGCTCGGCCATCTCGAGCCGCCGAACGACAACGTCACCGACTGGCAGGCCGGCCTGTCGGGCGGCACCATCGTGCTGGCCGGCGCCGACAAGAACGAACCGCCGTTGATCTTCAATCGCATCAACATCGGCTTCCGGTTCGATACCGACAAGAAGCGCGTGCTGCTGACCCAGGCCGACATCTCCAATGGCGAGATCGGCGTCGCCGGAACCGGCAGCATCGACTATTCCGGCGAGCCGCGGCTGCAGCTCGGATTCGCCGGCACGCCGATGTCGTCCTCGGCCCTGAAACGGATGTGGCCAGTCATCATCGTGCCCGAGGTGCGTGAATGGGTGCTCGAGCGGATCGACCGCGGCACGCTCCAGCGTATCGATGTCGGCGTCAATTCGCCGGTACACAACCTGTCGCGCAAGGGACCGCCGATCCCGGATGACGGCCTCTCGGTCAACATTGTTGCCTCGGGTGTCACGGTGCGTCCGGTGGACCAGATGCCCGCGGTGCATGACGCGGATCTGAAGGCCAGGGTGACCGGCCGCACCGCGACCGTGACCATCAACCAGGGCATTGCCGACACGCCGGCGGGCCGCAAGATCACGCTGTCGGACTTCACCTTCGAGGTGCCGGACATGGCGCCGAAGCCGTCGCCGTCGAAGGTCAAGTTCCGGGTCGACTGTCCGGTGCCGGCTGCCGCCGAAATCCTCGCCTCCGACCGGCTCAGCGATCTCTCCGGTCCGCCGATCGATCCCAACGCCAGCAAGGGCAACGTCACCGCGACGATCAATCTCGGCATGCCTGTGAAGGGCGAGCTGACCAAGGCCGATACGCTCTACTCGGTCACCGCCGACATCTCCGGCGTTGCCGTCGACAAGCTGGTGATGAACCAGAAGCTCGAAGCCAACGCGCTGAAGGTGATCGCCAGCAATGCCGGTTTCCAGGTCAAGGGCGATGTCAAGATCAACGGGCAGGCGGCCTCGCTCGACTACCGCAAGCCGGCTGAGGGCGACGCCGACGTCAAGCTGCAGGCGACGCTGGACGATGCGAGCCGCGCGCGCCTCGGGCTCGACCTCGGTCCCGCGGTCTCGGGCGCGATCCCGATCAAGCTGAGCGGCAAGATCGGCAGCGGCGACAATCCCACCACCAAGATGGGCGTCGAGGCCGACCTGACCCAGCTCAAGCTCGACAACATCCTGCCGGGCTGGGTCAAGGCGCAGGGCCGGGCCGGCAAGGCGACCTTCAACGTGGTGCCGAAGGGGCAATCGACCCGGTTCGAGGATATCTCGATCGACGGCGCCGGCGTGTCGATCAAGGGGGCGCTCGAGGTCGACCAGAACGGCGATCTCATGAATGCGTACTTCCCGACCTACGCGCCGTCGGAAGGCGACAAGACCTCGCTGCGGGCCGATCGCGGTCCCGACGGCGTGATCAAGGTGACGATGCGCGGCGACGTGTTCGACGGCCGCGGCTTCCTGAAGTCGGCGATCTCCGGCCGCGATAGCGATCCCAAGAGCAAGACCAGGACCACCGATTTCGATGTCGATCTGAAACTCGGCGCGGTCGCAGGATTCAACGGCGAAGCGCTGCGCAGCGTTGACGCCAAGGTCTCGCGCCGCAACGGGTTCTTCAAGGCGTTCACGCTGAGCGGCAAGGTCGGCCGCGACACCCCCGTCACGGTCGATATGCGCGGACGCCAGCAGGGCCGCGAGGTGATCTATCTGCAGACCAGCGACGCCGGTGCGTTCCTGCGCTTCATCGACACTTATTCGAAGGTGGTCGGCGGCCAGCTTACGCTCGCGATGGAGCCGCCGATCCCCGAGCCGAGCCCCAGGGAGGGGCTCATCAATATCACCGGATTCTCGGTGAAGGGCGAAACCCAACTCGATCGCGCCGTTGCCGGCGGGCCGGTCAGCACCCAGAACGGCATCGGGTTCGACGCGCTGCGCGCCGAATTCACGCGCCAGAGCGGCCAGCTTTCGATCCGCAATGGTGTGGTCAAGGGACCGACCATCGGCGCGACCATCGAAGGCAGCATCGACTATATCGGAAACCAGGTGCGGATGAACGGCACCTTCATTCCGATGTACGGGTTGAACAACATGTTCGGCCAGATCCCGTTCTTCGGGATTTTCCTCGGCGCCGGCAGCAATGAAGGCCTGATCGGCGTGACGTATGAAGTGGTGGGAACGCCGAGCGCGCCGGTGCTGCGCGTCAACCCGATCTCCGCGCTGGCGCCCGGCCTGACGCGCAAGATCTTCGAGTTCAAGCAGTACGGCCCGAACGATCTGCCGACGACGAACAACTAGAACGCTCGCTCATCGACGCCTGCTTTCAAGGTCGGTCGAGTTCGCGCGCTGACGCGCAGCGGCGGGTTCCTGTCCGCATTCATCCGAGGCTGCGACCAAGTCCGAGCGGCCGCCGCCCGGATGAAGTTCGCGCAGGAACCTTGCCCTGTCTGGGATGTTGGAGAGCAATTCAACAACTCAGGAGGAACTCTCATGAGAGCCCTGTTATTGGCTGGTGTACTGGCGGTCGCCGGTTTCGCTATGGCCACGCCGATCTCCATTGCACCCGCGTCAGCTCAGGTTGCCGTTGATACTCCGCTCGGCGGCGTGAGAGTGGGCCCGGAGCCCCGTTACTACCGAGACTACGATCGACCCGCTTATCGCGCCTACGGGTATGATCGCGGATATCGCGGATGCCGCACCGTCACGATCGAGCGTGACGACGGATCGGTCCGGAGAGTTCGTCGCTGCGGCTAGCAGTACCGGACCAGAGGATCGACCTCCGGGCTTACAAGCCTGCTCGAGTCGGTTCTCGCAATCAAGGAATTGGAGCCATCGACTAGGGCCGCTGCTGTTGGCGGCCTGTTTCATTTCGCGAATGCCGCCTGTCGGCCCAAAGGCGTTGGCCCAAGGCCGGCATGCGTTCGTGTCGGATTCCACATCGCCTCCGCAGGGGCAAGCGGACGCGTCCGAACTCACCGTCGCAGCGCCGGCACCACCAGGAACGGGATCAGGCCGAGCACCACATTGACCAGCGCGAAGGCGATCAGCGGATTGTAGCTGTGGGTCCAGTCGTGGATCAGGCCGCCGCCCCATGAGCCTAGCCCTGATCCAAGGCCGCTGCCGATCATGATCGTGCCGTAGATCGTACCGACGCGCTCGCCCCGAAATATCTTCAGCGCGGTCGCGGTGATCAACGGGCCGCGCGAGCCGATCATGCTGCCGAAGCAGATGATGAAGCCGGTCAGCAGCCAGTAGTTCGGATACCACTGCAGCAGCCAGAGCAGAATGATGCCGAGGATCGAGACGCCGTAGCTGAACAGCACCGAGGGCCGGCGGCCGATGATGCCGTCGAGGGTGGACACGCCGAGCATGCCGACGAACAGCGCGACGCCGGAGAAGCCCCAGGCGGTTGCCGCCTGTAGCGGCGGGAAGCCGACATCGATCAGATAGGCGACGATCTGCGCGGTCAGCGCATACATCGCGATCGCGGTGAAGAAGAAGGTGGAGAACAGCGCCCAGAAGGCGTGGTGGCGCATCGCGCTGAGCAGTGTCCAGCCTTCGTCGGCCAAGCTGCTTTCCGCTTTCCGGACGATATGCGGCGATCCGCCGGCGAGCAGCCGCCACGGCAGAAAGACCAGCGGAACAAGCAGGCAGAGCGCGCCGACGCCGAACACCTGATAGGCCTCGCGCCAGCCGATCCGGTCGATCAGAACCTGCGACAGCGGCAACAGCAGCAACAGGCCGGCGCCGGTCGCCGAATACATCACGGCCATCGCGGTCGGAAGGCGTGGTCCGAACCAGCGGCCGAGCAGGATCGAATTCGACACATTGCCGATCAGCGCGGTGCCGAAACCGACGCAGAGGCCGACGCTGAGCTGGAATTGCCAGAGCGCTTGCGCGCGCGAGGCGACGAGGAAGGCGCAACCGAGCAGCGAGAGGCCGAGCGCATAGACCAGGCGCGGACCCGAGCGGTCGAACAGGCGTCCGACCAGTGGCGCGGTCAGGCCGCTGGCGAGCCAGGTCAGCGAGTAGACCGACACCACAGAGGCGCGGTCCCAGCCGAAATTTTCCGAGATCGGTTTCAGGAAAACGGTGAAGCTGTCGCTAAGGCCGCGCCCAAGCACCGACAGCACGAAGCAGAGCGCGAGCACGTTCAGCGCGACGCGGGACTGCTTCGCCGGCGTTGCAAGCATGTCGTTCGGAGGCGTGGTCTGGTCCATCGGAAAGATGGGAGCGCGCTTTCCGCGCTCCCGACAACCGACAAATGCGAATGCGCCTATGCAGGCTTCAGCAGGACGTGGCGCTTCTTGCCGAGCGACAGTTTCACCACGCCTTCCGGCGTGAGATTGGCCGAAGTCAGCAGCATCTTCTCATCGGTCACGGCTGCATCGTTGACGCGCAGGCCGCCGCCCTTGATCTGCCGGCGCGCTTCGCCGTTGGAAGCGACGAGCTCGGCCTTGACGAAGGCGACCAGCACGCCGACGCCGGCTTCAAATTCGCCGCGCGGAATTTCCACCGTCGGCAAGGTTTCGGCCAGCGCACCTTCCTCGAAGGTGCGGCGCGCGGTCTCGGCGGCTTCGTTCGCTGCATCGCGGCCATGAAGCAGGGCGGTCGCTTCGGTCGCCAGCACCTTCTTGGCCTCGTTGATCTCGCCGCCGGCCAGCGCCGCAAGCTTGCTGATCTCGCTCATCGGCAGGATGGTGAACAGCTTGAGGAACTTGACGACGTCGGCGTCCTCGACATTGCGCCAGTACTGCCAGAAATCGTAGGGCGAGAACTGGTCGGCGTTGAGCCACACCGCGCCCTTGGCGGTCTTGCCCATCTTGTCGCCGGAGGCGGTGGTGAGCAGCGGCGTGGTCAGCGCGAACAGCTGCGGCGTGCCCATGCGGCGGCCGAGATCGACGCCGTTGACGATATTGCCCCACTGGTCGGAGCCGCCCATCTGCAGCCGGCAGCCCGCGCGGCGCGACAGCTCGACGAAGTCGTAGGCCTGGCAGACCATGTAGTTGAATTCGATGAAGCTCATCTCCTGCTCGCGCTCGAGCCGGAGCCGCACCGAGTCCATGGTCAGCATGCGGTTGACCGAGAAGTGCCGGCCGATGTCGCGCAGCATCTCGATCCAGTTCAATTTGGTCAGCCACTCGGCATTGTCGAGCATGATGGCGTCGGAAGGCCCGTTGCCATAGCGCAGCACCTTGGCGAACACGCCGCGGATCGAGACCTTGTTGGCTTCGATCTCCGCAACCGTGCGCATTGCGCGCGTCTCGTCCTTGCCGGAGGGGTCGCCGACCATCGTGGTGCCGCCGCCCATCAGCGTGATCGGCTTGTTGCCGCTCTGCTGCAGCCAGTACAGCATCATCATGGTGAGGAAGTTGCCGATGTGCAGCGACGGCGCGGTGCAGTCATAGCCGACATAGGCGGTCGCCTGGCCCTTCGCGGCGAGCGCGTCGAGGCCCTCGAAATCGGAGCACTGGTGGACGAAGCCGCGTTCCTGTAAAGTGTTCAGGAAATCCGATTTAAATGCAGTCATTTGTCGGCGAGCCAGATCATTCTTGTTTTACGGTTTTTGCATCTATTTGCGGAACCTTGATGCTTGAGGCTGCCGCAGGCGGACGCGCAGTGGCATTATAGGATGTACTTGTTTGAGACAAGCCGGGGGTTCCCGGCTGGGGCGCTTCCAGCATGATGTTAACGGCACTCGGTCTGATGAGCGGCACCTCGCTCGACGGGGTCGACGTGGCATTGATCGAGACCGACGGCCGCCAGATCAAGGCCTTCGGCCCCTCGGGCTATCGGCCTTATACCGAAGGCGAGCGCAGCCTGCTGCGCCAGGCGCTGACGGAGGCGGTCCATCTGTCGCGGCGCGACGCCCGGCCGGGGATTTTGCGGCAGGCCGAGCAGGCCGTCACCACGGCCCATGCCGAGGCGGTCGCCAGCTTCACGGCACAGCACCGGATCTCGGCCCAGGATATCGACATCGTCGGGTTCCATGGCCAGACCGTGCTGCATCGCCCCGAGCGGAGGTTGACGGTGCAGATCGGCGATGCCCTGGCGCTCGCCAAGGTGATCCACATTCCGGTGATGCACGATTTCCGTGCCGCTGACGTCGAGGCCGGCGGGCAGGGCGCGCCGTTCGTGCCGGTCTACCACCGCGCGCTGGCGCAATCGCTGAACCGCGAGGGGCCGATCGTCGTGGTCAATATCGGCGGCGTCTCCAATATCACGTATATCGACGGCACGGACACGCTGATCGCCTGCGACACCGGGCCGGGCAATGCGCTGCTCGACGACTTCATGTTCCGTCAGATGCATCAGCCGTTCGACACCGCCGGCAAGTTCGCCGCAATGGGCAAGCCCGACGACGCCTGGATCGCACAGGCGCTGAAGCTGCCGTTCTTTGCGCTGCCGCCGCCGAAATCGCTCGACCGCAACGACTTCGCCAGTCTCAAGCTCGGCGCCGTGGCGCCGGCCGATGGCGCCGCGACACTGACCGCCTTCACGGCCGCGGCCATCGCCCGCGTCGTGCCGCTGCTGCCGAAACAGCCGAAAAGCTGGATCATCTGTGGCGGCGGCGCCTCCAACCTCACGATGCTGCGGATGCTGCGCGAGCGCCTCGCGCCGGCGACCGTCGAGCCGGCCGAGGCGCTCGGCTGGGCGGCGGATGCGATCGAGGCGCAGGCGTTCGGCTTCCTTGCCGCGCGCGGCATGAAGGGCCTGCCTCTGAGCTACCCTGCCACAACGGGGGTGCCGATCCCGATGACCGGGGGCATTATCGCGCGACCGTGATTTAGATGCAAATGCATCTACCTTGACAGTTCCATGCCGCTGCATTTAATTCGATGCAGTTGCATTGAACGCGAGGTTCGTCATGGCCGCCCTGAAACTGATCAGCCACAAGCTCTGCCCCTATGTGCAACGCGCGGTGATCGCACTGCGTGAGAAGGGCGTGCCGTTCGAGCGGATCGACATCGATCTCGCCAACAAGCCGGACTGGTTCCTGAAGATCTCGCCGCTCGGCAAGGTGCCGGTGCTGGTGGTGACGCGCGACGACGGCAAGGAGGTCGCGCTGTTCGAGAGCAATGTGATCTGCGAGTACATCGAGGAGACGCAAGCCGGCGCCAAGCTGCATCCCGAGGACGCGCTCACGCGCGCCGAGCATCGCGCCTGGATGGAGTTCGGCTCGGCCATTCTCGGCGATCTCTGGGGGCTCGAGACTGCCACCGATGCCGCGGCCTTCGAGAGCAAGCGGCAGGCGGTCGTGGCAAAATTCGCGCGCGTCGAGGCTGCGCTCGGCGCCGGTCCGTTCTTCGCTGGCCAGAATTTCAGTCTGGTGGATGCGGTGTTCGCGCCGATCTTCCGCTATTTCGATCTGTTCGACCAGCTGACCGATCTCGCTGTTTTCACGCACACGCCAAAACTTCGCGCCTGGCGCAGCGCGCTGGCACAGCGGCCGAGCGTACGCAGTGCGGTGTCGCCTGACTATCCGGCGCTGCTGCACGCTTTCCTGGTCGGCCACCGCGCGCATATGCTGAAGCTCGCCGCGTAAGCCATGTCGCATTCGGTTGCCTGGATCGCGCTCGTCGTCGCCGGCCTGCTGGACGTCGGCTGGGCGATTTCGATGAAATATGCCGAAGGCTATACGCGGCTCGGCTGGACGCTGGTCTCGCTGATGCTGCTCGCCGCGTTCGTGTTCCTGCTCGGACGCGCGCTGCAGGTGCTCGGCGTCGGCGTCGCCTACACCGTGTGGACCGGCATCGGCGCGGCCGGCACGCTGGCCATGGGTGTGCTGCTGTTCAACGAGGCGCTCAATCCGATGAAGGTCGCAGGGATTGCGCTGGTGCTGGTCGGGATTGCGGCGCTGAAGCTGGCGCCGGAATAGGTCAGTGCCGTAGCCCGGATGAGCGCAGCGATATCCGGGGTCTTGTCGGCCGCGACCCGCATGTCGCTTCGCTCATGCGGGCTACAAGGTCGGCGTCGTCAGCGCACGTTGGCGAGACGCATGTCGAGATAGCCGGTCACCGTCTCCATCAGCGGCTCGAGCTTGCCGTCGAAGAAGTGGTTGGCGCCGGGGATGACCTGCTGGTCGATCACGATGCCCTTTTGCGTCTTCAGCTTCTCGACGAGCGTGTTGACGTCCTTGGGCGGCACCACGGCATCCTTGTCGCCGTGCACGATCAGGCCCGACGACGGGCAGGGCGCGAGGAACGAGAAGTCGTAGAGATTGGCGGGCGGCGCGATCGAGATGAATCCCTCAACCTCCGGCCGGCGCATCAGAAGCTGCATGCCGATCCAAGCGCCGAACGAGAAGCCCGCAACCCAGCAGGCGCGCGCCTCCGGATTGATCGCCTGCGCCCAGTCGAGCGCGCTCGCGGCATCGGACAATTCGCCGGTGCCGTGATCGAACGAGCCCTGGCTGCGGCCGACGCCACGGAAGTTGAAGCGCAGCACCGAGAAGCCGCGATGCGCGAACGCGTAGTAGCACTGATAGACGATCTGGTGGTTCATCGTGCCGTGGAACTGCGGATGCGGATGCAGGATCATCGCAATCGGCGCGTTCTTCTGCTTGGCCGGGTGGTAGCGGCCCTCGAGGCGGCCAGCAGGGCCGGTGAAAATGACTTCAGGCATTGTGTTCCCTTGATTGCCGCGTTCCCTTGATTGACGTCGATCAATCAACCGGTTGGAGCCATCTTCAGCGACGGTTCGCGAACAGAGCAGCTCGTGATGAAATCGGCGCAGGCACCGCCGCGCGGCACGCTGGAGGCCTTCTAGCATGACGCAAGGGGCAAAAATCAAGGAAATTGTGCCGCTTGGCGGTCGCGAATCCGCGTCGCGACGCGCACGTTGCCGACGCGGCGACGGCGATCCGGATCGACACGGCCGGATTGCTTCGGAGGCTACCTGAAGTTTCAGTCTGTCAAAATGCGATCGCGCTTGGGGGACCGCGAACGCCGTGTCTGGCTGCAGCGCGAGGCTCCCGCCGCGCGGGAAAAATCTCCCGTGCCGGTGACGTCTGATCTGGTCTCGGTCGTTAACTGTCGTTATCTCGCAGTGAAGGCCGCAACCATGGTGGTTGCCGCGGATAGCTCCATGGACGATCGCGTCTATCTCGACTGGAATGCCACCACGCCGCTTCGCCAGGAGGCGAAGGCGGCGATGGCTGCGGCGTGGGAATTGATCGGCAACCCGTCCTCGGTGCACAGCGAGGGACGGCGGGCGCGACGGCTGCTTGAGGATGCCCGCAATGCCGTGGCGAAGGCGGTCGGCGGCCGGCCGCGGGACGTGGTGTTTCTCTCCGGTGGGACCGAAGCCAATGCGCTCGCACTGACGCCGGGATTGCGCCGCGCTGCGGGCGCGCCGGTGCAGCGGCTCCTGGTGTCGGCGATCGAGCACGCGTCCGTGCTCGCGGGCGGTCGGTTTGCGACGGAGGCGACCTCCGCAATCCATGTCACGCGGGCCGGTGTGATCGATCTCAACCATCTGCGCGCACTGCTGGCCGATGGTCCGCCGGCTCTGGTCTCGGTGATGCTGGCGAACAACGAGACCGGTGCCATTCAGCCGGTGGCTGATGTCGCCGAAATCGTCCATGCGGCTGGCGGTCTGCTGCATGTCGATGCGATCCAGGCGTTCGGCAAGATCCCGTTCGATCTGGCCTCGACGCAGGCCGACCTGGTGACGCTGTCGGCGCACAAGATCGGCGGACCGAAGGGCGCAGGCGCGCTGGTGCTCGCCGAGGGCGTCGAGGGCCTTGAGGCGTTTCTGCGCGGCGGCGGGCAGGAGCTCGGGCGGCGGGCAGGGACCGAGAATATCGCCGGCATCGCCGGGTTCGGTGCGGCCGCCAAGGCCGCGATGGCGGCGCTGAAGGCCGATGCAGCCCGCGTCAGGGGACTGCGCGACCGGCTCGAGCACGGGCTGCGGCAGACGCCGGACGTGCTGGTGTTCTCCGATGACGTCAAGCGGTTGCCTAATACCGTTCTGTTCACGGCGCCCGGAATGAAGGCCGAGACGGCGGTCATCGGGTTCGACCTTGGGGGAATCGCGGTCTCGTCCGGTTCCGCCTGCTCCTCGGGCAAGGTCCAGCCGTCCCACGTGCTGGAGGCAATGGGATACCGTTCGGAGGTGTCCCAGGGAGCGGTGCGGCTTAGTCTTGGCTGGTCTACCACGGAGACAGACGTGGATTTGACCCTCAAGGCTTGGCGAAAGCTCGCCGATACCTTAGTTAAGGGGGGACGACGAAACACAGCTTGAACTGTTCTAAGCGGATTTCGTCATCAAAGCATCGTAAGAGATTTTCGGAACTTGAGATCCACCGCGGTCCTTGAAACCGCGAGCGGAGGATTGAATGCCTGCTGTACAAGAGACGGTCGAGCGCGTCCGGCGCATCGACGTCGACCAGTATCGATATGGGTTTGAGACGCTGATCGAGTCCGACAAGGCCCCGAAGGGGTTGTCGGAAGACACCGTCCGCTTCATCTCCGCAAAGAAGAACGAACCGGCCTGGATGCTGGAATGGCGCCTGGAGGCGTATCGCCGCTGGCTAACCATGGCCGAGCCGACCTGGGCGCGCGTCGACTATCCGAAGATCGACTACCAGGACATCTACTACTACGCGGCGCCGAAGCCGAAGAAGACGCTGTCCTCGATCGACGAGATCGATCCGGAAATCCTCAAGACCTACGAGAAGCTCGGTATCCCCTTGCGCGAGGTCGCGATCCTCGAGGGCGTCGAGCCGCCGCCCGGTGGCGAGCAGACGCCGAACCGCAAGATCGCGGTCGACGCCGTGTTCGATTCGGTTTCTGTTGCGACCACCTTCCAGAAGGAGCTGAAGGCGGCCGGCGTGATCTTCATGCCGATCTCGGAGGCGATCCGCGAGCATCCCGAGCTGGTGCAGAAATATCTCGGCACCGTGGTGCCGACCTCGGACAATTACTTCGCGACATTGAATTCGGCTGTGTTCTCCGACGGCTCATTCGTCTACGTGCCGCCGGGCGTGCGCTGCCCGATGGAGCTGTCGACCTATTTCCGCATCAACGAGCGCAACACCGGCCAGTTCGAGCGCACGCTGATCATCGCCGACAAGGGCTCCTACGTCTCCTATCTCGAGGGCTGCACCGCGCCGCAGCGCGACGAGAACCAGCTGCACGCCGCCGTGGTCGAGCTCGTCACGCTCGACGATGCCGAGATCAAATATTCGACGGTGCAGAACTGGTACCCGGGCAATTCGGAAGGCAAGGGCGGCATCTACAATTTCGTCACCAAGCGTGGCGACTGCCGTGGTCGCAATTCGAAGATCTCCTGGACCCAGGTCGAGACCGGTTCGGCGATCACCTGGAAATATCCGAGCTGCATCCTGCGCGGCGACAATTCGAGCGGCGAGTTCTACTCGATCGCGATCTCGAACGGCTTCCAGCAGGTCGACAGCGGCACCAAGATGATCCATCTCGGCAAGAACACGTCGAGCCGGATCATCTCCAAGGGCATCGCCGCCGGCAAGTCGCAGAACACCTATCGCGGCCTGGTCAGCGCGCACCGCAAGGCCACCGGCGCGCGCAACTACACCGCCTGCGACTCGCTTCTGATCGGCGACAAATGCGGCGCGCACACCGTGCCCTATGTCGAGGCCAAGAATTCCTCGGCGACGTTCGAGCATGAAGCGACGACGTCGAAGATTTCCGAGGACGTGCTGTTCTACTGCATCCAGCGCGGGCTCTCGCAGGAGGAAGCCGTCGGCCTCGTCGTCAACGGCTTCGTGAAGGACGTGCTGCAGCAACTGCCGATGGAGTTCGCGGTGGAAGCGCAGAAGCTGATCTCGATCAGCCTTGAAGGTTCGGTTGGCTAATCCATCCCGCCAACGGCGCGGCCGACGCGCCTCGGGGTGATGCTCAGGAAAAATCAGATGTCTCTGCTTGAAGTGAAAGATCTGCAGGTTCGTGTCGAGGAGCGTGAGATCCTCCACGGGCTGTCGCTCACAGTGAACCCGGGCGAGGTGCACGCGATCATGGGGCCGAACGGCTCCGGCAAGTCGACGCTCTCCCACGTCATCGCCGGCAAGCCGGGCTATGAAGTCACCGGCGGGCAGATCCTGTTCAGGGGCGAGGACCTGCTGGAGATGGAGCCCAACGAGCGCGCCGCCAAGGGCGTGTTCCTGGCGTTCCAGTATCCGGTCGAGATCCCCGGCGTCACCACCTGGAATTTCCTGCACGCGGCGCTCAACGCCCAGCGCAAGGCGCGCGGCGAGGAGGAGATCTCGTCGCCGGCCTTCCTCAAGAAGGTCCGCGAGGTCGCCAAGTCGCTGAACATTCCGCAGGACATGTTGAAGCGCGGCGTCAATGTCGGCTTCTCCGGCGGCGAAAAGAAGCGCAACGAGATTCTGCAGATGGCGCTGTTCGAGCCGGCCGTCTGCATCCTCGACGAAATGGATTCCGGCCTCGACATCGACGCGCTGCGGATCGCGGCCGACGGCGTCAACGCACTGCGCTCGCCGCAGCGCGCGATGGTCGTGATCACCCACTATCAGCGGCTGCTCAACTACATCGTGCCGGACTTCGTGCACGTGATGTCGAAGGGCCGGGTGGTGAAGAGCGGCGGCAAGGAACTGGCGCTGGAGCTGGAAGAGTCCGGTTACGCGCAGTTCGAAGACGCTGCCTGACAAACGCGGGTTTTGTGATGAACGTTGTTGCAAAGACCGAGACCGGGCGCGCGCTGGGCGATGCATTCGCCGTGGTGCGCAACCGTCTGCCGGGCGAGGGCAAGGTCGCCGATCAGCGGCGCCAGGCCTTCGAGGCTTATGAACGATCAGGCCTGCCGCATCGCCGGATCGAGGACTGGAAATACACCGACCTGCGCGCGCTGATGCGCGAGGTGCTGCCGCTCGCGGCGGCACCGGATGATGCCGCGCTGAGCCGCGCCAGGGCCGTCGTACAGGCCCGCGCGATCGAAGGCGTCCGGCGTCTGGTGCTGGTCGACGGCGCGTTCGCGCCTGATCTCTCCGATTGGCGAGATCTGGAGAAAGGGCTCTCGATCAATCCGCTGCGCCTCGCGCTGGAAGCCGGCGACGAGATCGTCGCGACACAGGCTCTCGCGTCTGATGTCGCCAACCCCATGATCGCGCTGAATGGCGCGATGGCGACCGACGGGGTCGTCATCGACGTCGCCAACGGCACGGTGCTGATCCAGCCGCTGCACATCGTGCATGTCGCATCCGGCACTGCGCCGGCCTCGACGTTCACGCGGTCGCTGCTCCGGCTCGGCCGCGATACCGGCGTGACGCTGGTGGAGAGCTATCTCGCCGCCGACGGCGCCAAGGCCTACCAGACCCATGACGGACTGGTTGTTGCGATCGGTGACAATTCACGGCTCGATCACGTGCGCCTGGTCGAAGACAGCGTCGATGCCTTCAACATTTCCTCGGCGACGGTGTCGCTCGGCGCGCATGCCCATTTCAACACCTTCGGCCTGACCTCGGGCGGTCATGTCAGCCGCTATCAGCTGGCGGTGACCTGCGCCGGCGAGGGCTCGACGGTCGAGACCAACGGCGTCAATCTGATCAACGGCAAGCAGCACGCCGACACCACGCTGTTCATGGATCACGCGGTGCCGCACTGCGCGAGCCGCGAGATCTTCCGTGCCGTTGTCGACGACCGCGCCCATTCGGTGTTCCAGGGCCGCATCATCGTCCGCCCCGACGCGCAGAAGACCGACGCCAAGATGATGACCCGTGCGTTGCTTCTGTCCGACGACGCGGAGGCCGACAACAAGCCCGAACTCGAGATCTTCGCCGACGACGTCACCTGCGGTCACGGTGCGACCACCGGCGCGCTCGACGAAAGCCTGCTGTTCTACATGCGCGCCCGCGGACTGCCCGAGAAGGAAGCGCAGGCGCTCCTGATCCAGGCCTTCGTCGGCGAGGCGATCGAGACCATCGCCAGCGACGCGTTGCGCGAGGTCGCAATTGCCACCGCGCAGCGCTGGCTTCAGGCGAGGGCGTGAGCATGCACAAGGCGGTCGCCAACGGCAGTTACGACGTCGCGCTGGTGCGGCAGGATTTCCCGGCGCTCGCCATGCAGATCTACGGCAAGCCGCTGGTCTATCTCGACAACGCGGCCTCGGCGCAGAAGCCGAATGCGGTGCTCGACCGCATGACCGAGGCCTACAAGAGCGAATACGCCAATGTGCATCGCGGCCTGCATTACCTCGCCAATGCCGCGACCGAGGCCTATGAGGGCGCCCGCGGCAAGGTCGCGCAGTTCATCAACGCCCGCCGCAATGAAGAGATCGTCTTCACCCGCAACGTCACCGAGGCGATCAACCTGGTGGCGTCGTCCTGGGGCGGGGTGAACATCAAGGAGGGTGACGAGATCGTCCTCTCGATCATGGAGCACCACTCCAACATCGTGCCCTGGCATTTCCTCAGGGAGCGCCATGGTGCCGTGATCAAGTGGGCACCGGTCGACGACGAGGGCAACTTCCTGATCGAGGAGTTCGAGAAGCTTCTGACCCCGCGTACCAAGATCGTCGCGATCACCCAGATGTCGAACGCGCTCGGCACGCTGGTTCCGGTCAAGGAGGTGATCCGGCTGGCGCACGCTCGCGGCATCCCGGTGCTGGTAGACGGCGCACAGGGCGCGGTGCACCTGCCGATCGACGTCCAGGACCTCGATTGCGATTTCTACGCCTTTACCGGTCACAAGGTGTACGGACCGACCGGCATCGGCGCGCTCTATGCCAAGCACGAGCATCTGGTGGCGATG
Organism: Bradyrhizobium sp. 33ap4; assembly: GCF_032654765.1. Lineage (NCBI taxonomy): Bacteria > Pseudomonadati > Pseudomonadota > Alphaproteobacteria > Hyphomicrobiales > Nitrobacteraceae > Bradyrhizobium > Bradyrhizobium sp. 33ap4. The sequence goes on from NZ_JAUMTJ010000031.1 coordinate 41,990, forward strand.
CGGCCGTTCAACGGCGGCGGCGAGATGATCCGTGAGGTGGCCAAGGACTGGGTCACCTATGGCGATCCGCCGCACAAGTTCGAGGCCGGGACGCCGCCGATCGTCGAGGCCATCGGGCTGGGGGCTGCGATCGACTACGTCAATTCGATCGGCAAGGAGCGCATCGCCGCGCATGAGCATGAACTGCTTACCTATGCGCAGGAGCGCTTGCGCGAGATCAACTCGCTGCGTGTGATCGGAACCGCCCGCAACAAGGGACCGGTGATCTCGTTCGAGATGAAGGGGGCGCATCCCCACGATGTCGCGACCGTGATCGACCGCCAGGGTATTGCGGTGCGCGCCGGCACGCATTGCGTGATGCCGCTTTTAGAGCGGTTCAACGTGACGGCCACCTGCCGTGCATCCTTCGGGATGTATAATACCAGGGAAGAAGTCGACCATCTGGCGCAGGCGCTGATCAAGGCGCGGGAATTGTTCGCATGACCGATACAGCCGAAGTCAAGACGGCCACCATGGAAACCACCTCGGCACTGCCGGCGGAGGAGACCGAGCGCATGAGCGGCGAGATCGTCGCGGCGCTGAAGACGGTGTTCGACCCGGAAATCCCGGCCGACATCTACGAACTCGGCCTGATCTACAAGGTCGATCTCAAGGATGATCGCTCGGTCGACATCATGATGACGCTGACCACGCCGAACTGCCCGGCCGCCGGCGAGTTGCCGCAGATGGTGGAGAACGCGGTCGCCAGCGTTCCCGGCGTCGGCGTCGTCAACGTCAACCTGGTGTGGGATCCGGCCTGGACGCCGGACCGGATGTCGGACGAGGCGCGCCTCGTCCTCAATATGTGGTGATGCGTCGCAGCGTTTTCGAGCGAAGTGGATGCCGGTTCGCGTGAAGAAAACGCGTCAGAACAAGAGGTAAAGGTTCTGATCAAGAACCTTTACGGATTGGACTTAGGCTCAAGAAGATCGGCAATTGATTTGCCGCTGGGACTGACCACATGAGTGACATGACGCAAGCTTCACCAACCCCGGCCAAGCCGAAGCGGCCGCGCCCGCAGGTCATGAAACTGACCGATGCCGCCGCGGAGCGGATCACCGAGCTGACCAAGCGCGCGGATTCCGAGATCGTCGGGCTGCGCGTCGGCATCAAGAATGGTGGCTGCGCCGGACAGTCCTATACCGTCGAATACGCTCACGAGATCCGTCCGACCGATGAAGTGGTCGAGGACAAGGGCGTGAAGATCCTGGTCGATCCGAAGGCCGTGCTGTTCCTGCTTGGAACCGAGATGGACTATGTGGCCGACAAGATGCAGGCCCAGTTCGTGTTCAACAACCCGAACCAGGTCTCCGCCTGCGGCTGCGGCGAATCGGTGCAGCTCAAGCCGGCCACGGTTTAGAGACGTCCGCATATCGATTGTTGTGTGATCGGCACCTGTGTTGCCCGTCATTGCGAGCGTAGCGAAGCAATCCATGTTTCCGCTTGTTGCGCGATGGATTGCTTCGCTACGCTCGCAATGACATGGATGGAGACGTACTCCTTACCATGAGGCGACAGAAACGGGGGCGATCGGCACATGGACCGCGAATTCCTCACCGACCTGTTCGCCGATTTCGGCCCGGTCACGCTGCGCCGGATGTTCTCCGGCTACGGCATCTCCGCGGACGGCACTAACTTCGCGCTCGCCTTGCGTGCCGGGCTCTACTTTCGTGCCGACGAGCAGACCATCCCGCAATTTGAGGCGGAGGGCTGCGGGCCATTCCAATATCAGACACGGTCGAAGACCGTCACGGTGAACTCCTACTGGCAGCTGCCGGCACGGCTGTTCGATGATTCGGAAGAACTCGCAGTCTGGGCACGGTCGGCACTCGGCGCCGCCCAGCGCGCCGCGCTGCGCAAGCGGCCGAGGAAACGAGCGGCTGCGCGAAAGTCGAAGGCGCCAGCGAAGAAGGCTGCGGGCAAGAAAGCTACGGCAGAAAAGGCGGTCGCGAAGAGGCCATCGGCCAAGAAGAAGCGATCGGCAAAGAAGCGATCCGCATCCTGAGGCAGCCAATCCATCCACGTCATTGCGAGCGAAGCGAAGCAATCCATGGATCCGCATATGCGGCAGGTGGATTGCTTCGCTTCGCTCGCAATGACGGTGGAGGCAGTTGAGCGACCAGATCACGCCACGCGGGTCTGGATCTCGGTGCTGTATTCCGGATCGGCCTCGCAGATCACACGGTTGCGGCCGGCGCGCTTGGCGGCATAGAGGCAGGCGTCGGCGCGCTCAATCAGCGAGTCGGTGTCGTCAGTCGGCTTCAGCATGGAGACGCCGACCGAGATCGTGACGCGGCCGAGGATCTCGCCGGTCGACTTCTTCTTCAGCTCCTTGGCCATCACGGCGCGGCGGATGTGGTCGGCGACCGTCAGCGCCTGCCGCAGCGCCGTGTTGGGAAGCACCACTGCGAATTCCTCGCCGCCATAGCGGGCGGTGATGTCCTGGCCCTTGATGTTCTGCTTCAGCGACTGTGCCACCAGCCGCAGCACCTGGTCGCCGGTGAGATGGCCGTAGGAGTCGTTGAACGATTTGAAGTGGTCGATGTCGAACATCAGGAGCGACAGCGGCTCGCCGCTGGCGAGTGCGGCTTGCACCGCCATGTCGATCGAGCGGTCGAAATATTTCCGGTTGCCGAGGCCGGTGAGCGGATCGGTCAGGCTCTCGGCACGGATCGCCTCGAGGCTATGCTGCAGGTCGCTGATCTCCGACTTCGACAGCGCGAGCCGGTTCTCCAATGCCTGATTGGTCTCGCGCATCTCGCGCGTCGATTTCGCCAGGCTATCGACGATTGCCTTGATGTGATCGCGGGTGGTCGCGCTCGCAAGCTTATCGCTGGCGCCGACGAGGCTGGCGTCATAGGTCGCGGACACGCCGAGCGCATCGGTGATCAGCTTCATGACGGCGTCGATCTCGCCGATGACGCGCGCGCCGACCTTGTCGATGCGGTCCGAGGTCTTGATGTGCGAAAGGTAGGTTTCGTAGATCTGCTCGAGATCGGATTCAGAGAGCTTGCCACTGCGCGCCAGCGTCTCGTTGATGACCTTGTTGAGCGGCGCGTTGTATCCGGTCGCGTAGACGTACCAGATTTCATAGTTGCGGGGGACTGCGGTCTGGCGAAGCGAGCGGATCTGGCCAAGCGCGACTTCGGCAAAGGCCAACGTACGTTCGTGTTCGTCCAGCAGCTTGACCACTGTCACGTCCTCAATGCACGCAATGCCGATTAAACCCGGCAGCAATGACTAAACTATTGGGGCGAGGGTACGGGACGAGAGTGAAGGCAAGGTAAACAGTGGAACTACGGGGAAGCCGGCTGCGGCGACCATGCGGCGCGCCCGATGTTTGTCCGCCTTGAGCGCCACTTTCGGGCGCTTTTCGTTTGCTCGCTACAGCATGATCCGGAAAAGTGCGCAGCGGTTTTCCGAAAAGATCATGCTCAAACAACGAGCTAAGGCGCGATGACGCTTCGCGCAAATCTCATCGCGCTTTGGTGCGAGGCGCAAACTGGGCGCATTTGCTTCAAACGCTGAGGATCAGCGCGTGCGCCGGTCGTGGGCGGTAACAGAAGTGTCCGGAATACCGCCGCTGGCGCGGCGGCATCAGAGCAGGCCTTATGCGCGTGCGCGCACAGGTCGTAGCAGGAAGGCGGGCAGGTGCGAATGATCGGCGGGCTCATGGTCCACCTCGCGCTGCGGCCGCCGTGGCTCGGCACGCCCGATCGACGGCACGTGCGACGGAGCGGCCTGCGGAGCCGAATTGCGGCCGTGGCGCGGTTCACGCTCCGGCTTCGCTGCGCGCTCCTCGCGGGGCTCCCGCTCGTGACGCGCTTCGCGTTCACCGTGACGCGGCTCGCGTTCACCGTGGCGCGCCTCGCGCTCGCGGCGCGGCTTGCGGCCGCCGCGGGCACCATCGCGCGAACCTTCGCGGCCACGCGAGCGGCGCGGCGCGGCGTCCTCGTCGGAGGCTTCGCTGTGAACGGTGTAGTCGCCCTCAGCGCGCGGGATCGGCTGGCCGATCAGCTTCTCGATCGCGGTCATCGACTTGCTATCGAGCGAGGTGACGATGGAGATCGCAGTACCGGTGCGTCCGGCGCGGCCAGTACGGCCAATGCGGTGGACATAGTCGTCGGGGTGGTGCGGTACGTCGAAATTGAAGACGTGGCTCACCGCGGGAATGTCGAGACCACGGGCGGCGACGTCGGAGGCGACGAGCAGCGGAATCTCGCCCTTCCGGAATTGATCGAGGGCCGCGGTGCGGGCGGATTGATCCATATCGCCGTGCAGGGCACCGACGCTGAAGCCGTGCTTCTGGAGTGACTTGTGAAGGACGGCGACTTCGCGCTTGCGATTGCAGAAGATAATCGCGTTGTTGAGATCCTTGGCATCGCGCAGCAGGCGGCGGAGGATCTCGCGCTTGTCATGCGCTTCGCGACCGGCCGGGACCTGCAATTGCGTCACGGTGACGGCGGTGGTCGCGGGCCTGGAGACTTCGATCCGCGCAGGATTGTGCAGGAAGGCCTCGGTGATGCGGCTGATCTCCGGAGGCATCGTCGCGGTGAAGAACAGGGTCTGCCGCGTGAACGGGACGAGCTTGCAGATGCGCTCGATGTCGGGGATGAAACCCATGTCGAGCATGCGATCGGCTTCGTCGATCACCAGCAGCTCGACGCCGGTGAGCAGCAATCCGCCGCGTTCGGTGTGGTCGAGCAGGCGGCCGGGCGTAGCGATCAGGACGTCGACGCCGCGCATCAGCTTGGAGTCCTGGTCGCCGAACGAGACGCCGCCGATCAGGAGCGCCACGTTCAATTTCTGACCGGCGCCGTATTTGTCGAACTGCTCCTTCACCTGCGCGGCAAGCTCGCGGGTCGGCTCGAGGATCAGGGTGCGCGGCATCCGTGCCCGGGCGCGGCCCTTCTCGAGCAGGGTAAGCATCGGGAGAACGAAGGCAGCGGTCTTGCCGGTGCCGGTCTGGGCAATGCCGAGGACGTCGCGCCGGGCGAGAACGTGCGGGATTGCCTGTTCCTGGATCGGAGTGGGATTGGTGTAACCGGTGGCCGCAACTGCGGCGAGGACCTTATCGGACAGGCCTAGATTGGAAAAAGACATTGAGCCTCTGGTCGAAACCGCCGTTCGGCATCGCAGGTAAAAGGCTGTCGCGTTCGGCCCCGAAACGGCTCGCTTTTCTATAAAGCTCGGGGGCTCTGACTAACGCCGACGGACGGCAAACCTGACGAATCGCGTTTCGATCCGAGGGCCGCGTTGCCCGCAACATAGGGGCGAAAGCGGTAAAGTCAATCTTGGAACCAGCCGGATGGCCGAAAAAGCTTAACGTTTTGACTGAAATACGCGTCTTTTCGTCATTTGGCGGTCAAATGAATCACGACCCCCGCCCCGGACGGCGAGGTCACAGCGGGGGCCTCCGCGCTGTTTTTCATCCTGAATCCGCCGGGCGTCAGGCCTTCGGAATCGCCGAATATCCGGTAGAAGGTGGCGAGGCTGCCGAACCCGCAGGTGAGGGCGATGTCGGCGATCGGCCGCGGCGGCTTCTCGCAAAGCAACCTTCGGCTCTCGCTCAGGCGTTGGGCGGTGACGGTCTGCGAAAAGCTTGCCCCGGTCGCCTCGAACAGGACGTGCAGGTAGCGGACCGAGACGCCGAGCATGCCGGCGACCATCCCTGGCGACAGGCTTGGCTTGGCAAGATGGCGCGTGATCAGGTGGCGCGCGAGGCTGAGCCGGCCGACGCGCAGCGCCTGCTGCGCCCGGCGGCTGCCCGGCCTGATCACACCGCGCTCGATCAGCGCAAGGTCCGCCACGATCTTGACCAGCGCAGGAATGCAAGCGGTATCACCGGCCTCCGTGGCTTCCTTGAAGTCGGCGAGGCAAGCTTCGAGCAGCGGCGTCCAGCCGTGATTGCCGGTCGCCGCTGAGCCCTGACGGGCTGGCTCAGATGCCGGGATTTGATCCGCTCGCAGGTCCGCGGCATCGAGATAAATGCGCGTCGCGCCTGTAGCTGGCGTTTCCTGGCTATGATCCCCGTGCTTACCACCGCGCATCGTGACTGATCCCTCGCTCTGCATGAGCGCGCGCGTCGCCGGCAAGGAAATTTGCGGTGCCGAACCCGGGCGAAGCGCCGCAGTGGTTCTGGCGAAATGGCCGGAAAATATCTTCTCAATGCGCGCAGGCTGATCACTTCGGTTCAGCGAACGTCGGATCGCGCGGCGATGTGAAGTTCAAGGAGGTGAAGGGGGCGCGGCCAAGCTTCGGCGAATTGCGAGCGTGGTGTCCCGGCCGGTCCGGACGGGCGCTCAGGCCGTTTGTGCGCGATAGTCGCCCGGCGTCATGGATTCGGATGCATTGAAGAGGCGGTAGAACGTCGCAAGGCTCTCGAAGCCGCAGGCAAAGGCGACCTCGGCGATCGTCTGCCTGGGCTGCTCGCGGAGCAGGCGGCGGCTTTGTTCGAGCCGGAGCGCGGTGACGGTCTCCGAGAAGCTCATCTCGGTTTCCTCGAACAGAATGTGCAGATGACGGACCGAGATGCCGAGCAGGCCGGCAATCAGGGTTGGCGACAGCGCCGCACGCGCCAGGTGGCGCCGGATCAGGCGCCGGGCCAGCGACAAATGGGCGGTTCGCAAGGCCTGCTGCGCGAGCCGGCTCTTCGGCCGCATGACGCCGCGTTCGATCAGCGCGATATGCGCCAGCGCCTGCACCGTCGGCGCTGTGCCCGCCGCCGCGGCATCATTGCTTTCGATGAGGTCGCGGAAGCATGCTTCCAGCAGGGCCCGCAGCGCGGTCTCATCCTGCACGGGCCTGGGGACGAGTTCGCCGAGCTCGGCGCCCGGCGGGACGATGTTGGCCACCGGGACCTTGATGATGCGCAGGTGGAAGCCGTCATCGTGCAGGGGGACAGTGCGATAGGGCAGGTCCGAATAGCTGGTCGCGAACATGCCGTCGCGAACGGCAAATTCATCGAGCCGCGCGCCGCCGAACCAGCCGCCGCCGCCAAGCTGCTGGTAGATGCACAGGCTGTCGCTGGCCGCATCGGCGATGTCGCCCGTGCGCCGCTCGACGCGGTACGGCGAGGCCCGCAGCTCGACCAGCCCGGCATCGCCGAGCTTGCGCAGCGAGAACTCGCCGAAGAAGTCGCGGCGCCGGTCGGCTTCCAACTCGGCGGTGACGCCGAACAGCCCCTTGGCGCGGACCTCGCGCCAATAGTCGAAGCGATCCTTGGGATCGACTTGATCAGTAGACCATGTGTGCACGGAAAAGCCGTTGCGACGTGCGGAGAGCTCGAACCGGATGGAGCTTCGAATCTATCACGCGGGCCGTAAAAAGAAACTTGACCTAAGACAAATCGGATCCCTCATTTCGGCCTGGCGTGGCCGGCCGGAACGGCCGTCCGCGGCCGGCCTTGAACCGGCGAAACGGCTGGTCCGACTATTAGACGGCGGTCGCACGGGCGGCGCATTTGTCGTGCAGGCGGGGAAACGGGATGAAGAGCTGGCTTTCGAGACTTTCGGCGATCCTTTGGGCGGTTGCATTTGTCGCATCGGCCGCACCCGCCCAGGCCGAAAAGCGCGTCGCGCTGGTGATCGGCAATAATGACTACAGGAACGTGCCCAGGCTGCAGAAGGCGGTCAACGACGCCCGCACCATGGGCGACACGCTGAAGCAGCTCGGCTTCAGCGTCATGGTAGCCGAGAACCTCAACCGGCAGGCGTTCTCCGAGACGCTGCTCGCGTTCGACCGCGCCGTCGAACCCGGCGATACCGCGTTCTTCTTCTATGCCGGCCACGGCTTCGAGATCGCCGGCCAGAATTTCCTGCTGCCGACCGACGTGCCGGCCGCCACCGAAGGGCAGGAGGAATTGGTGCGCGACGCCTCTGTTCTCGCCGACCGCATCGTCGAGCGCTTGCAGAACAAGAAGGCGCGCACCTCGATCCTGGTGTTCGACGCCTGCCGCAACAATCCGTTCGAGCGCGCCGGCACACGCGCGGTCGCCGGCGGCGGTGGCCTCGCGCCGATGACGCAACTGCCGGAGGGCGTGTTCTCGGTGTTCTCGGCGGGGCCGCGCCAGACCGCGCTCGACCGTCTTTCGAACGATGATGCCAATCCCAATTCGGTATTCACGCGGACCTTCGCCAAGGAGCTGCTGCAGCCCGGCGAGAATCTCGTGCAGGTCGCGCAGCGCACGCGGCGCCTGGTCAGTGAGATGGCCGAGACCGTGAAGCACAAGCAGATCCCGGTCTATTTCGACCAGATGGTCGACGATGTCTTCTTGAACGGGATCGCGAAGGGGCAGGCCGAGGCGACCAAGCCATCCGCGCCGCCGCAGCAGGTGGCCGCGCTGCCGCCGGTCGCGGTGCCGAAGCTGCCTAAGGAGGATTCGATCAACGCGCCGATCGCGAGCTTCTCGCGGCACAATGGCGGCTGGACCGTGGTGTTCTCGATCGCCGATCCGACGCTCGGGATTTCCTGGCGGATCGGCGACAGCGGCGATTTCCGCGAAACCGGCTTCATCGACACGCTCGATCCGCGCACGCGCAAGCGGATGCCCAATCCGTCGGTCGAGCTGCCGGCCGATGCGCCGGCCGCCACGATCGAGATTCGCTATGTCGATACGCAAGGCATGATGCAGGGGCCGTTCCCGATCAAGTTCGATCCCGACGCCGCGCTGATCCGCGACCAGCGCAAGATCCTCGACATGACCGCGACCAGCTGGCTGTCATTCCGCGAGTTCAACGGGCTGCTGGTCTACTATACGCACCTGATGTCGTATCGCTGCGCGATCCGCGAGGTGCGCATCGGCATCGACACCGCGGTGCCGGACAAGGTCCTGAAGATGCCATCCTGCAATTCGCGCGATCCCAGCGCGATCCCGTCTGACGCGCAGCCTTATCTGAAGCTTGCGCCGCAGACCAGGGCGGTCTCGGTCGAGCTGACCTATCGCGACGGCAGCGTGTCGGAAATCAAGACCTTCAGGCGATAGCCTTGCATCCTTGCCGCCAGATCCGCGTTACAATCGGATTCTGAGGGGCGAGGCAGCGGTGAGGACGGCTCATGGATGCAGGCAATCCGGCAGGGCCGAACACGCGTCAGATCAGGGCGCGCTGCTGCGTGGTCGGTGGTGGGCCGGCCGGCATGATGCTTGGCTATCTGCTCGGACGCGCCGGGGTCGATGTCGTGGTGCTGGAGAAGCACGCCGACTTCTTCCGCGACTTCCGCGGCGACACCGTGCATCCGTCGACCCTGCAGGTGATGGACGAACTCGGCCTGATCGACGGCTTCCTGAAGCTGCCGCATCAGGACATCCAGACGCTCGACGGCATGTTCGGCGGCACCTCGGTGCGGATCGCCGATCTCCGCCGCCTCAGCGTCAAATACCCCTTCATCGCGATGATGCCACAGTGGGACTTCCTCAATTACCTGCGCGAGAGCGGCAAGCGCTTCCCCTCGCTGAAGGTGCTGATGAAGGCCGAGGCGACCGATCTGATCCGGCGCGGCGATGCTGTCGCGGGCGTGCACGCGAACACACTCGACGGCCCGGTCGAGATCGAGGCGGATCTCACCGTCGGCTGCGACGGACGTCATTCGATCGTGCGCGAGCGCGCCGGCCTCGACGTCGAGGAGATCGGCGCGCCGATGGACGTTTTGTGGTTTCGCGTCGGGCGGCGTCCGGATGAGACCGAGAATTTGTTCGCCCGCGTCGAGCACGGCAAGATGATGGTGACGTTCGATCGCGGCGACTACTGGCAATGCGCCTATGTGATCGCCAAGGGCCAATACGAGGCGGTGAAGGCGAGGGGATTGCCGGCGCTGCTCGACGACGTGCTGCGGCTGGCGCCGATCCTCAAGGCCGGCATTGCCGACGTGAAGAGCTTTGACGACGTCAAGCTGCTCACGGTCGCGATCAATCGCCTGACGCGCTGGACCCGTCCCGGCCTGCTCTGCATCGGCGACGCCGCGCATGCGATGTCGCCGATCGGCGGCGTCGGCGTCAACCTCGCGGTGCAGGATGCGGTCGCGACCGCCAACATCCTGGCGGCGAAGCTCTTTCACGGCGTGCCATCGGAAGACGAGCTCGATGCGGTGCGACGGCGCCGCGAATTCCCGGTGCGCGTGACACAGCGCATGCAGGTGATCGCGCAGAACAACATCATCAGCGCGGCGCTGAAGGCCGGCGATCAGCCGGTGCCGTTGGCGCTGCGGTTGATCACGGCAATGCCCTGGCTGCAGGGCCTCACCGCACGTCTGGTCGCCGTCGGGGTGCGGCCGGAGCACGTGCATTCGCCGGCCGCGGGCTGAACTGCGCGCCGCGCTCGCAAGCGCCGGGTTGCTGTGTTTTCAGGCCATCACCGAATAGCCGCCGTCGACGGGGATCGCGGTGCCGGTGACGAAGTCCGACGCCGGCGATGCCAGGAACACGGCGATGCCGGCGAAGTCGTCGATCGCCCCCCAGCGTGCCGCCGGCGTGCGCGCAAGCACGCGCTCGTGCAGCCCGGCCACCTGCTGGCGCGCACCTTTGGTCAGGTCGGTATCGATCCAGCCGGGCAGGATGGCGTTGACCTGGATGTTGTCGGGAGCCCAGGCGTTGGCGCAGGCGCGGGTGTACTGCACGATGCCGCCCTTGCTCGCGGCATAGGCCGCGGCGAAGCTCGCACCGAAGATCGACATCATCGAGCCGATATTGATGATCTTGCCGTGCCCCGACGCCTTGAGCGCCGGATAGGCCGCCTTCGAGCACATGAACGCGCTGGTGAGGTTGGTGTCGATCACCTTGCTCCACTCCTCCAGCTCGAGCTCGTGCGGAGGCTTGCGGATGCTCATGCCGGCGTTGTTGACGAGAATGTCGATCCGGCCGAGCTCGCGAACGACCCGTTCGATCATGGCGGCGACGGCGTCCTTGTCGGTCACGTCGGTTGCCACCGCGATCGCCTTGGCGCCGCGCTTGCCGAGATCCTCGACGGCGGCCTTCGACTTGGCCTCGTTGCGGCCGACCACGGCAACCGCCGCGCCGGCGTCCGCCAGGCCGCGCGCCATGCCAAGCCCGATGCCGCCATTGCCGCCGGTGACGATGGCGACCCGGCCCGAGAGATCAAACTGTCCGTTTTTCATTGTTGTTGTCCGCCGAGGTTTGAACCGGGCGCGAGAGTGCCCGATCGTCACGGCGCTGACCAGATCGGCTACAGCCGGTCCGCCCTGCGCCGGCGGGCTTGCGCATGGGGCGATTTCGATGACGTTCGGGCAACAAAAAAGCCCCGGACAATGCCGGGGCTTTTGCTCTGCTATCTCAGCAGGGATCAGTACGCAGCTCAGTACTTGGCGACAACCGGACCGGTCCAGTTGAAACGGTAGACCAGCGAGGTGCTGATGGTCTGGACAAGCGGCTTGAAGGTGATGTCGCGGCCGTTCGAGATGTTGGTGCCGTCGACCAGCTCCGAGATGTTCTTGTTGTCGTAGTAAGCGGCGCGATACTCGGTCTTCATGAACCAGCCCGGCGCGGTGATGCCGAAGATGTTCAGGTTGTTCTCGACGCCGCCGCCGACGAACCAGCCGCCGCGATCGAAGTCGTTGGTGTGCAGACCCGAGGGAAGCGCGCTCGCGGTGTTGAACAGCGTGGTGCCCTTCCAGTGGGAGCTGGAGTAACCGGCGTTGACGTAGGACAGGACGTTCGGCGCGATCAGGTAGCCGAGGCGCGCACCAGCCGCCCAGCTGTAGTCGTTCTTGATGTTGCCGGCGACGAACGGACCCTGATCCTGGATGGTGCCCTTCAGGCTGCCGAACTGACCGTCGGCGAACACGCCGATGACCCAGCTGTTGGCGGTCTGCCAGTCGTAACCGGCGCCGACGGTGCCGTACCAGCCGTCGCCGCCTTGGCGCTGGTTGAAGCCGAGGATCGGCGCACCCGTCACGGTCGACTGGACGCCCGTGTCAGCATCCCAGACGCCGCCGCCGCCACCGCCGAAGATGTAGAAGCCGGTCCAGCTCGGAGCGACCGGAACCGGGGCAGGAGCCTTGGTGTAGGGGCGGGCGGCCAGATCGGCAGCCGACGCCGATGCCGTCATCGCAGCAACCGCGGTCAGAGCGAGCAAAATCTTCTTCATATCCAAATCCTCGACTAGCGTTCGATCAGGTCGCTCAGGGGAGTGCGCTGGCACCGATTCCCGAAACTCATGGTCGAACTATACGTGGTTCCGCCGGAAATGCTGTTGCTGGTGAGACACATCCGGCCGAAAACGAAGCCACTGGGGCTCTCCGAACGGGCAAAATGGCAACGGCCGCCCCAATCTGGGGGCGGCCGGAAATTCATTTCAGATCAATCGGTTGGGCCTAGACGTCGAGTAGGTCGTCGCTGGCGAATTCGGCCTTGTCGGAAATGAAGGCGAAGCGGGCTTCGGCCTTGGTGCCCATCAGCCGCTCGACCGAGTCGGCGGTGCCCTCGCGATCGTCGGCCAGCAGCACCACGCGCAGCAGCGTGCGCTTGGCCGGATCCATCGTGGTTTCCTTCAGCTGCGCCGGCATCATCTCGCCGAGGCCTTTGAAGCGGTTCACCTCGACCTTGGCGTTGGCGTTGAACTCGCTCTTCAGCAGCTCGTCCTTGTGCGCGTCGTCGCGGGCGTAGATCGACTTGGTGCCGTGCTTCAGCTTGTAGAGTGGCGGAACCGCCAGATAGAGGTGCCCTTCGTCGATCAGCCGCGGCATCTGCCGGTAGAAGAAGGTGATCAGGAGCGATGCGATGTGCGCCCCGTCGACGTCGGCGTCGGTCATGATGATGATGCGCTGGTAGCGCAGATCCTCTTCGCGGTAATGCGCGAGCGTGCCGCAGCCGATCGCCTGCACGAGGTCGGAGAGCTGCGCGTTGGCGGTCAGCTTGTCCTTGCCGGCAGAGGCGACGTTGAGGATCTTGCCGCGCAGCGGCAGCACGGCCTGCGTCTTGCGGTCGCGCGCCTGCTTGGCGCTGCCGCCGGCCGAGTCACCTTCGACGATGAAGAGCTCAGAGCCTTCGGTACCGGCGTCGGAGCAGTCGGCGAGCTTGCCGGGCAGACGCAGTTTCTTGCCGGCCGTCTTGCGCGCGGTCTCCTTTTCCTGGCGGCGGCGCAGCCGCTCCTCGGCGCGATCGATCACGAAATCGAGCAGCCGGTTGGCCTGGTTCGGATTGCCTGACAGCCAGTGGTCGAACGGATCCTTCATCGCCTGTTCGACGATGCGCTGCGCTTCGGCGGTGGCGAGGCGGTCCTTCGTTTGGCCCTGGAATTCAGGCTCGCGCACGAACACCGAGAGCATCACGGCCGCGCCCACCATCACGTCTTCCGAGGTGATGGACGCCGCGCGCTTGCCCTGGCCCGCGCGTTCGGCGTGGTCCTTCAGACCGCGCAACAATGCGCTGCGCAGGCCGGATTCATGCGTACCGCCATCGGGCGTCGGCACCGTGTTGGTGTAGGACGACAGGAAGCCGTCGGCATCGGCCGTCCAGGCCACGGCCCATTCGCAAGCGCCATGCGCGCCGCTGCGGCCGGATTTGCCGGAGAAGATATCCTGATGCACCAGCGTATCGGCGTGGATCGCCGCGGCCAGATAATCCTTCAGTCCGCCGGGGAAGTGGAACTTGGCTTCCGACGGGACGTCTTCGACGCCCTTCAGGAGCTCCTGGTCGCAGTGCCAGCGAATCTCGACGCCGCCGAACAGATAGGCCTTCGAGCGCGTCATCTTGAACAGACGCTGCGGCTTGAAAGCCGCCTTGGCGCCGAAAATGTCGGTGTCCGGCTTGAAGCGGATGCGCGTGCCGCGGCGGTTGTTGACCTTGCCGAGGTCTTCGAGCTTGCCCTTGGGGTGGCCGCGCTCGAAGGTCATGCGATGCAACTGCCCGCTGCGCGCAACCTCGACCTCGAGCCGCGAGGAGAGGGCGTTGACCACGGAGACACCGACACCGTGCAAGCCGCCCGAGGTCTCGTAGACCTTGGAGTCGAACTTGCCGCCCGAGTGCAGCGTGCACATGATGACTTCGAGCGCCGACTTCTTCGGGAATTTCGGATGCGGGTCGACCGGAATGCCGCGGCCATTGTCGGTCACGGTCAGGAAGCCATCGGCGGTCAGCTCCACGTCGATGAAGGTGGCGTGGCCCGCCAGCGCCTCATCCATGCAGTTGTCGATCACCTCGGCGAACAGGTGGTGCAGGGCCTTCTCGTCGGTGCCGCCGATATACATGCCGGGGCGCCGGCGGACCGGTTCCAGCCCTTCCAGCACCTCGATGTCAGCCGCCGTATAGCCGGCTTCGGCGCTTCCAGCGGATCGCGAAGCAGCCTTCGCCGGGGCGCGTCCCTTCAGTTCCGGGGCTCCGAACAGATCGTCGGCAGATTTACTTTTGGCGTTCGACTTCAATGATTTGGCCATGGTTCTTCAAGTGACGCGCCGGTCACGGCGCGGCGAATCGGTTGCTCTGACTATGCCACGGATGGGCTGCCAATGGGGACGGCCGCGCCCTGGAGCCCGGCCATCCCCATAGATAGGAAACCGCGATTACGCCTGCGAGGTGCGGATTACAATGACCGTGAACAGGGCCATGGCGGCGACCACCAGCAGTGACCCGACGATCGGCGCCGCCTCGAACGACGGTCCCTTCAGCAGCACGGCGGCCACGCCGGCCGGGAACAGGACGCCGCCGACGATATGCAGCCAGCCCTGGATTCTGGCGAGCAGCATGCTGCCCGCTTCCGGCACCAGCCGGTAGTAGAGGCCGAACAGGAACAGCAGCACGCCGCCGACCAGATTGAGATGCGCATGCGCCGGCCCCAACGTGAAGTCGTGCTGGATACCCATGGCGATGCCCGCGAGCATTCCGAACAGCAGGACGAGAACGCTCACGCACATCATCAGCGATCCGATCATCCAGTAATTCCTTTTTCTTGTGAGGGAGATGCCAACCTGGACCTCAGGGGCCTTACGGGAAATCACGGTCGATCCCCGCCTTTGTGACTTGATGTCACGCAATCGGCTGGCTTACCTGTTCTTAGGCTGCGTGCCGCTAGAAAGGTTCATTCGAGGTTCAACGGAGCGGGAAGGCACACGACGAGATGGAAGACCTTGCGCGGGCCCTGGCCGAATTCGTGCGGCACCACCAGGCCTGGGCCGCTCCGATCGTCATGCTGCTGGCGTTCGCTGAATCGCTCGCCTTCATTTCATTGCTGGTTCCGGCCTGGGGCGCGCTGGTCGCGATCGGCGCCCTGATCGGCGTCAGCGGGATCAGCTTCTGGCCGATCTGGATCGCGGGCGGCGTTGGTGCCGCGCTCGGCGACTGGGTCTCCTACTGGTTCGGCTATCGCTACAAGGAGCAGGTCGCGCAGATGTGGCCCCTGTCGCGCTACCCGGAGATCCTGCCGCGGGGCGAGGCCTTCGTGAAGAGCTGGGGCGTGCCCAGCATCTTCATCGGCCGCTTCTTCGGTCCACTGCGCGCCTCGGTGCCGCTTGCGGCCGGCATTTTCGAGATGTCGTACTGGCAATTCCAGATCGCCAATTTCGTCTCCGCGCTGGTCTGGTCGGCGGCACTGCTGCTGTTCGGCGACGTCATTGCCCATGCCATCGAGTGGGTGTGGCGGGTGGTGTAGCAAGCTCCGGAATAAGGCCGACCTGCAGGGGTTAGGCGGGAGGGTAACCGCTCGCGCTGTCGGCATCGCGCGAGTATCGAAACGCTGATACAACCGCGCCCACCGGGCGCGAATTCATCGGGCGCAGTTTCACTGGGAAGGACAGCACATGGAATTGACACGACGTCATGCTCTCGCCGGCGCTGCCGGCATCGCCGCCGCACCGTTGCTATCAACCGTTCCTGCGGGCGCTGTGGCGCCGGTTGCCGACAAGCAGGCGCCGAGCTTCTATCGTTACAAGGTCGGCGACATCCTCGTCACCGTGGTGTCCGACGGCAAGAACGTCTTCAAGCTGGAAGACTCCTTCATCTCCAATGCAAAGCGGGATGACGTCAACGCGGCGCTTGAGAAGGCGTTCATGCCGCGCGACATGATGACGATCTGGTTCGCACCGCTGGTGCTCAACACCGGCGGCAAGCTGGTGGTGATCGACACCGGCAATGGCGCGCTGGCGAAGGCCAGCACGAAGGGCGCCAATGGCCTGTTCGCCGACAATTTCGTCGCCGCCGGCTTCGATCCCAAGAATGTCGACATGGTCGTGATCTCGCACTTCCACGGCGACCACGTGAACGGCCTCTTGACCGCCGAAGGCACGCCGGCATTCCCGAATGCCGAGGTGCTGGTGCCGGCGACCGAGTGGAAGTTCTGGATGGACGACGGCGAGATGAGCCGGGCACCGGCCGGCCGCATGCAGGGCCTGTTCAAGAACAACCGCAATATCTTCGAAGCCGGCCTGAAGAAGAAGGTCACGCCGTACGAGTGGGGCAAGGAGATCGCGCCGGGCCTGACCTCGGTCGAGACCGTCGGCCACACGCCGGGCCACACCTCCTACGTGCTGGCCTCGGGCCCGGACAAGGTCTTCATCCAGTCCGATGTCACCAACAATCCGAACCTGTTCGCGACCAACCCCGGCTGGCATGCGTTCTTCGACCAGGACGGCGACGTGGCGGAGAAGACCCGCCGGCGCATCTACGACATGGTGGTTGCCGAGCGGCTCCAGGTGCAGGGCTTCCACTATCCGTTCCCGGGCCTCGGCCATGTGGTGAAGGACGGCAGCGGCTATCGCGTCGTGCCGGCACCGTGGAATCCGGCGATTTAAGGTGTCATTCCGGGGCGATGCGTAAGCATCGAACCCGGAATCTCGCGCCGCAACCTCTGGATTCCCCGATGCGCAATTGCGCATCTGTGGTTCGCGCGCAAGGCGCGCGCGCCGGAATGACGAAAGCAAATCTTGACGTCAAGGGGGCGCGGCCTTATAGCCGCGCCCATGATTAACGCCGCGACCATCATCATTGCCCGCCGCCGCCGCATTATCGCGGTATGGGCGGTCGCTCGCGTTTAAGACCATCGCCTCTGCCGCCGGACCCGATCCCGCGGCGCTCTCCTGAAAAAGACACGCGGTTCGATCTGGCGGCTCCTTCGTCATGCAGGAGCTTTGACCATGTATACGCCACCGCCCTTCAAGCCTGACCGTGCCGCGAGCCTTGCCTTCGCGGAAGCGCGTGGTTTCGGCATGGCCTGCGCGTGGGACGGCGGCAAGCCGATCGCCTCCGCGCTCCCGTTCTACTTGACTTACGCCGCCGACGGGACGCCGCGGGCGCTGTTTCATGTTGCCCGTCACAATCCGCTGGTAAAGCTGGCGGGCGGGTCACCTTGGCTGCTGGCCGTTACCGGCGCCGACGCCTATGTTTCGCCGGACTGGTACGTGTCACCCGATCAGGTGCCGACTTGGCTCTATCAGGCGGTGCATCTGACCGGGCCGGTGCGGACGTTGTCGGATGACGAGCTTGCCGTTCAGATCGACGCGCTGAGCGCCAAGTTCGAGGACCGGCTGCTGCCGAAAAAGCCGTGGGTGTCGGGCAAGATGACCGCCGCGAGGCTGGAAACCATGAAGAAGGCCATCGTGGGTCTCGAGATGATGGTGGAAGAGGTGGAGGGCAGCTTCAAGCTGAACCAGCACAAGTCTGAAACCGATTTCGCGGCGGTCGGCAACACGCTCGCTTTGCAGGCCGAAGCCGGTGCCCAAGACATCGCGGCCTTGATGCGCGAGGTGCGCCCGCAGGCTTTCGCGCTGATACAGACCGAGATGACTACGCTTCCGAGGAGCGAGCAATGACGAAGAAGAAAATCGGAATTTTGGGCGCGTCCGGCTACACCGGCGCCGACGCGGTGCGCCTGTTGGCGCGGCACCCGAATGCCGAAATCACCGCGCTTACCGCTAACACCCATGCCGGCAAGACGATGAGCGAGGTGTTTCCTCACTTCTTCATGCTCGACCTGCCAAAACTCGTGGAATGGGAAAAGGTCGACTGGACGCGGCTCGATGCCGTGTTCTGCGGACTGCCGCACGGGACGACGCAAGAGATCATCGCCGCGGTGCTGAAAGCCAATCCCAGAATCAAGATCCTCGATATGTCCGCGGATTTCCGGCTGCGCAACAAAGACAGCTACGCGCAATGGTACGGGCATGAGCACCGGGCGCTCGAATTGCAGGACGAGGCGGTCTATGGGCTGACCGAACTCTACCGGGAGGAGGTCACGGCCGCGCGGCTGGTAGCCTGTCCCGGCTGCTATCCGACGGCGGTGCTGCTGGCGCTTGTTCCGCTGGCGAAGGCAAAGCTGATTGACGTCGACGACATCATCATCGACGCAAAGTCGGGCGTCACCGGCGCCGGACGCGGACTGAAGCAGAACACGCTGTTCAGCGAGGCCGGCGAAGGGTTGTCGCCCTATTCGATCGGAAGCCATCGACACTCGGCGGAGATTGAGCAGGAGATTGGCGCGGCCGCTGGCTCGGCTGTGACGGTGAACTTCACCCCGCATCTCATTCCGATGGCGCGGGGCGAGTTCTGCACATCCTATGTCAAGCTCAACGGGGCTACGCCGGACGATTTGCGCGCCGAGCTGGAAAGGGCCTACGCCAACGAGCCGTTCGTATATGTGACGAAGAAGGGTGTGCTGCCACAGACGCAGAACGTGCGTGGTTCGAATTATGTTCAGATCGGCGTCGTCGCCGACCGGATCAAGAACCGCGCCATCGTGCTCTCGACGCTCGATAATCTTGTGAAGGGTTCGGCCGGACAGGCGATCCAGAACATGAACCTGATGTTCGGCTTGCCCGAAACCACCGGACTGGAGCAGATCGCGCTGTTTCCATGAGCGGGGGTTGTTGTCGCTGGCGAGGGGCGCTCAATCTAAGGATAACTGCTCATCCCCGTTGGCGGCGCAGGCGCGGCCAGATGTGTTAAACGAAACGAACGAGCTCGAAAGGAACGTGCCATGACCCTCACCGACACCAACCAACCGAAAACCAGGAGCGGTGCGACCAAGGCCACTGTGTTCGTCGATGGCGGCTCAGGCACCACCGGCCTCGGTATCCAGGAACGGCTGCACGCGATCGGCGACGTCGCGGTGAAGCACATCGCCGAGGACAAGCGGAAGGACGCCGGCGCAAAGCGCGCGCTGATGGAGGAGGTGGATCTCGTGATCCTCTGCCTGCCTGACGAGGCCGCCAAGGAGACCGTGGCGTTGATCGACACGATGGGCAATGCCGCGCCGAAAGTGCTCGACGCCTCGACGGCCTATCGCGTTGCGCCCGACTGGGCCTACGGTTTCCCCGAGCTCGCGCCCGACCAGGCCGACAAGATCCGTAACGCGAAGAAGGTCTCCAATCCGGGTTGCTATCCGACCGGTGCGATCGCGCTGCTGCGGCCGATCGTCGATGCCGGCGTGCTGCCGGCGGATTATCCCGTCACCGTCAACGCGGTGAGCGGCTATTCGGGCGGCGGCAAGTCGATGATCGCCAGCTTCGAGGACGGCTCGGCGCCGGCCTTCGAACTCTACGGCCTCGGCTTCGAGCACAAGCACGTTCCGGAGATGCAGCTCTATTCGCACCTGACGCGAAGGCCGATCTTCATCCCGTCGGTCGGCAACTACCGGCAGGGCATGCTGGTCTCGGTGCCGCTGCAACTCGACGCGCTGCCGGGCAAGCCTGATGGTACCGATCTGCAAGCGGCTCTGGCGAAATGGTACGCCGGCAGCAAATATGTCTCGGTGATGCCGCTGCAGAACGAGGCCGCCAAGGGCGGGCGGCTCGAGCCGGAGGCGCTCAACGAGACCAACCAGCTCGAGCTCTACGTCTTCGCCAGCGACAAGCACCGCCAGGCGGTGCTGGTCGCGCGGCTCGACAATCTGGGCAAGGGCGCCTCGGGTGCCGCGGTCCAGAACATGCGGCTGATGCTCGGGCTGGCCGACAGCTGACGGCGACGCGGATCGTGGACGACGCCACGCTGCAGTTCTATCGGCGCAATGCCGAGGCCTATGCCGGGTGGGCGAAAGCCCCGTCCACCCGGCTGATCGGCTTTCTGAAGCTGCTGCCGCCGGGCGGCGCGATCCTCGAACTCGGCTGCGGCGCCGGCAATCATGCCGCCGTCATGCTCGCCGAAGGCTTTGTGCTGCGTGCGACCGACGGGTCGCCCGAGATGGCCGAGGTCGCGGCGCGCCGCATCAAACATCCCGTCGAGGCGATGCTGTTCGATGAGCTCGAGGACCGCGAAGCCTATGACGGCGTCTGGGCCAGCGCCTGCCTGCTGCACGTGCCGCGCGACGAATTGGCCGGCATCATCGGCCGCATCCATCGGGCGCTGAAACCCGGTGGCGTTTTCTACGCGAGCTACAAAATCGGCCATGGCGATGGCCGCGACAGCATCGGCCGCTACTACAATTATCCCGCGGCGGACTGGCTCGCTGCGACCTACGCCGCGTCAGGGGCGTGGACGCAAGTCTCGTCCGACACCAGCGAGATCAAGAGCTTTGACGAGGCGCCCGCGACGATGCTGCACATCGTGGTGCGCAAGGGCGGCTAGTTGATGCCGCGCCGGCGCGGCTGTCGCCGCAACCGGCGGGAAGTCGGAGCTCAGACGACTTTGAAGATCGCGAGCGCCAGCACCGCCTGGGCGAGGAAGCCGACCGTAAAGGCCAGGGTGCGGAACACCGGCAGGCCGAGCGTGTACACGATCAGGTGGGCGAGGCGGGCCCAGAAATAGACGGCGCAGGCGAGCACGGTCCATTTGGTGGAATAGTCGGCCGCGTTGAGGATCAGGACCAGCGGCGCGAAGATCACGAGGTTCTCGACCGCGTTGTCATGGGCGAACATCAGCCGGTTGGCCCATTCCGCGTGCGGCTTGTCGTTGCGCGAGGGGTTGCCCATGGCGGCGGAGAGGCCGCGCACCTGGCAGCGGTTGATGATGTAGGGGATCCACAACAGCCCGGTCAGGATCACCGTCAGTGACAGCCAGAACAGTTCGCGCGTCATCGTCTCCCCCTCACGTGAATTCGATTCCCGACCGTCGGGACCGTCTGTTTATAGCTGAGCGGGAGACTTGGCGCTACGCGCGGACGCGGACATAGCTGCCCGGGGCGTCCTCGAGCACCTGCGTGCCGTTGGAGCCGACCATGCGCGCCGGGACCGTCTCCGGATCATGGCTTTCCAGCCAGCCGCGCCAGTCGGGCCACCACGAGCCCTTGTGCTCCTCGGCTCCCTTCAGCCAGTCGGCGAGCTTCATGTCCTTGATGTTGTCGTTGGTCCAGTACTGGTACTTGTTCGACGCGGGCGGATTGACCACACCGGCGATATGGCCGGAGCCGGACAGCACATATCTCACCGGGCCGCCGAAGAACTGCGAACCGTAGAGCACCGATTCCGCCGGCGCGATGTGATCCTCGCGGGCGGCGAGGTTGTAGACCGGCACCTTCACCTTCGACAGATCGAGCAGCGTGTTGTCCAGCACCATGGTGCCGGTCGACAGCCGGTTCTCCAGATAGCAGTTGCGCAGGTAGTAGGAGTGGTTCGACGACGGCATCCGCGTCGCATCCGAATTCCAGTGCAGCAGGTCGAACGAGGACGGCGTCTGGCCTTTCAGATAATTGTTCACGACATACGACCAGATCAGGTCGTTCGAGCGCAGCATGTTGAAGGCCATCGCCATCTTGCTGCCCTCGAGCACGCCGGATTCCTGCATGTCGCGTTCGAGCGCCGAGATCTGGTCCTCGTCGACGAACACCAGGAGATCGCCGGCATGGGTGAAGTCGACCTGCGCGGCAAAGAACGTCGCCGACGTCACGCGCTGGCGGCGCTTCTCGGCGAGATAGGCGAGCGTCGAGGCGAGCAGGGTGCCGCCGACGCAATAGCCGGCGGTATGCACCTTCATCTCGCCGGTGACCTTCTCGATGACGTCCATCGCCGTCAGCGGGCCTTCGGTCATGTAGTCGGCCCAGGTCTTCTTGCCGAGCTCCTTGTCCGGATTGACCCAGGAGATCACGAACACCGTGATGCCCTGGTCGACGCACCATTTGATGTAGGATTTCTCGGGGCGCAGATCGAGGATGTAGAACTTGTTGATCCAGGGCGGCACGATCAGCAGCGGCGTGCGCAGCACGTTCTCGGTCGCCGGCGAATACTGGATCAGCTGCATCAGCTCGTTCTGGAAGATCACCTTGCCCGGCGTCGTCGCCATGTTGACGCCGACCTCGAGATTGCTCGAGTCGGACTGGCGGATCCGCAGCGTGCCGTGGCCGGCCTCGATATCCTCGGCCAGCATCTTCATGCCGCGCACCAGATTGTCGCCATTGGTCTCGACGGTGGCGCGCAGCACCTCCGGATTGGTCAGCACGAAATTCGACGGCGCCAGCGCGTTGGTGATCTGCTGGACGTAGAATTCGGCCTTCTTGCGCGTGTGAGGATCGATCCCGTCGGCGTCATGGACCAGCTGCTGCGCCCATTTCGAGGTCAGCAAATAGAGCTGCAGGATGAAGTCGAAGAACTGGTTCGACTTCCATTCCGGATCTTGGAAGCGCTTGTCGCGCGGGGCCGGGGCGATCGCCGGCTTGGCATCGGCCTCGCCGGCCATGCGGCGCACCGCCGAGCCCCAGAGATCGAGATAGTCCTTGCCGAGCTGCATCTGCAGCGACGAGGCGCGCTCCTTGTCGGACAGCCAGTATTCGGCGATCACGCTGAAGGTCTTGATGACCTCACCGAGCTCATTCGGCGGCTTGTCGCGGACTTCTCCGGTCTGGCGCGGCTTGAGATAGGCTGCCAGCGCCTGGCCGCTGCTCTCCATCGCCCGCGCGATGTTCATGGCGAAGGCTTCGGCGTTGAATTTCGGGGTGGCCTGGGTGTCGGTACTAACGTTGCTCATCTGAGGTACAATATCGCGTCGTTTGGAGGGCGTCATCGCGCGGTGCGGCAACGCAAATCAGTCAAAATCCAGCATTTCGCTCTGTTGCGGTGCGAGAAAAAATCTTTGTTCCGTCATATTGAAGCCTCAGGGGTCGCTTTTGGTGTTCCCGCTTTAAGCGTTTCGGGCGACAATGGTTTGAAACGCTAAAGTCGAAATTAACGCAGCGGGGACGCTGCAAGGCTCGTACCAGTGCGACCCGTGTCGGCAACGTGCGACGTGCGCGCTAGCTTGTTGGGGACAATTCGGCGCATGCCGATCGATCGAATGAACAGGGGGCTCGCGGCCGCAGTGCTGCTCGCGTCGTTGGTGGCGCTGAGCGGGTGCTCGAGCACGATCGCCGATATGACGATGCCGGCCGATGCGCCGGCGCGCGAGAAGGACGCCGGCGGCTACCTGCCGGTCCATGATCTTCCGCCCGACCGCGCCGATCCGACGATCAAGCCGGCGGACCAGGCCAAGATCGAGCAGGAGCTGATTGCCGCGCGCGCGCGCCAGGCCTCGACGGCTGCCCAAAGCGGGAAGTAGCGCCCGACAAACGGCCGATCAGCGCTGGCGCCGCCCGGTGTCCGTGCTAAAAGAAACCCAGTTCAACCGCAGATCCGGCCGCAGCCCCCAGATCGTGCGCCTGAATTCGCTCTAAGTCATTGATTCAGTGCGATTTCTGTCAGAGGCCGAGCCGGCTTCCGCAAACTACGCCAAGGGGGTCGATTCTGGCATCGCGGTTGTCGGAGCAAGGATCCCATGGAAGATTTTTACCGCATTCGCCGTCTGCCGCCTTATGTCTTTGAGAAGGTCAACCAGGCCAAGGCGGCCGCGCGCAACGCCGGGGCCGACATCATCGACATGGGTATGGGGAACCCGGACCTGCCGACCCCGCCGCATGTGATCGAGAAGCTCAAGGAGACGCTGGGCAAGCCGCGGACCGACCGCTACTCGGCCTCGCGCGGCATCAACGGCCTGCGCAAGGCCCAGGCCGCCTATTATGCGCGCCGCTTCGGCGTCAAGCTCAACCCCGACACCCAGGTGGTTGCGACGCTCGGCTCGAAGGAGGGGTTTGCCAACGTCGCGCAGGCGATCACGGCGCCCGGCGACGTCGTGCTGTGCCCCAATCCGAGCTACCCGATCCATGCCTTCGGCTTCCTGATGGCGGGCGGCGTGATCCGCTCGGTGCCCTCGGAGCCGACGCCGCAGTTCTTCGAGGCGGTCGAGCGGGCGATCATCCATTCGATCCCGAAGCCGATTGCGCTGATCGTCTGCTATCCGTCGAACCCGACCGCCTATGTCGCGGACCTCGACTTCTACAGGGACCTCGTCGCGTTCGCGAAGAAGCACGACATCTTCATCCTGTCCGATCTCGCCTACGCCGAGGTTTATTTCGACGAGAACAATCCGCCGCCGTCGGTGCTGCAGGTGCCCGGCGCGATCGACGTCACCGTCGAGTTCACCTCGATGTCGAAGACATTCTCGATGGCCGGCTGGCGCATGGGCTTCGCGGTCGGCAATGAGCGGATCATCGCGGCGCTGGCGCGGGTCAAATCCTATCTCGATTATGGCGCGTTCACGCCGGTCCAGGTGGCGGCGACCGCGGCGCTGAACGGTCCCGACGACTGTATCCGCGAGATGCGCGACACCTACCGCAAGCGCCGCGATGCGCTGGTCGAGTCATTCGGCCGCGCGGGCTGGGACATTCCGCCGCCGCAAGCCTCGATGTTCGCCTGGGCGCCGCTGCCCAAGGCGTTCGAGGCGGTCGGCAGCATGCAGTTCGCGACCCTGATGGTGGAGAAATCCGGTGTCGTGGTGTCGCCGGGCGTTGCGTTCGGCGAGCATGGCGAGGGCTATGTCCGCATCGCGATGGTGGAGAACGAGCAGCGCATCCGGCAGGCCGCGCGCGGTGTGCGCCGCTTCCTTGAAAGCGGCATCGAAACGTTGCACAACGTCGTTCCTCTCGCCAACCGACGCTAATCCTTCCAGGTTGCTTAATCTCCAGGTCCCTTAAATCCATGGTCGCACCCCTGAACGTGGGCATAGCGGGGCTCGGCACCGTCGGTGCCGATGTCGTCCGCCTCATCGAAACGCAAGGACGGGCGCTGGCCGAGCGCAGCGGCCGCGGCGTTCGCGTCGTCGCAGTCACGGCGCGCTCGAAAGCCAAGAAGCGTGGCCTCGACCTGCGCGGCATCGCCTGGGCGAAGAGCCCCGAGGCGCTCGCCGAGGATCCCGATATCGACTGCTTCGTCGAATTGATGGGCGGCGCCGGAGATCCCGCGCTGTCCGCGATCGAGACCGCGCTGAAGGCCGGCAAGTCGGTCGTCACCGCCAACAAGGCGCTGATCGCCAAGCATGGACTGCGTCTCGCCGCGGCTGCCGAAAAGCACGGCGGCGCGCTGAATTTCGAGGCGGCGGTCGGTGCGGCGATCCCGGTCATCAAGACGCTGCGCGAGGGCCTCGCGGGCACCAGCGTCAACCGCGTCTACGGCATCCTCAACGGCACCTGCAATTACATCCTGACCCGGATGGAGCAGGAGGGCCTGTCGTTCGAGGAGTGTCTCAAGGACGCCCAGCGTCTCGGCTATGCCGAAGCCAACCCGTCGTTCGACGTCGATGGTCACGACACCGCGCAGAAGCTCGCGATCCTGGCCAGCCTCGCCTTCGGAACCAAGGTTGCGGAAAGCGCGGTTTACGTCGAAGGCATCTCCTCGATCACGCCGGAAGACCTCAAGGCCGCCGCGGAACTCGGTTACCGGGTCAAGCTGCTCGGCGTCGCGGTGCGCACGGCAAAGGGCATTGAGCAGCGCGTGCACCCGACCATGGTGCCGAAATCATCGTCGATCGCGCAGGTGATGGGCGTCACCAATGCGGTCGCGATCGACGGCGAGGGGATTCCGCCGATCACGCTGGTGGGACCCGGCGCCGGCGGCGGCGCGACGGCCTCCGCCGTGGTCGCCGACATCGCCGACGTCGCCCGCGGCATCCGCGCCAAGCCGTTCGGCCGTCCGGTGGAGCGGTTGCGCGAGACCACCAAGGCGCCGATGGAACGCCATGAGGGTGGCTATTATATCCGCCTGATGGCGCGTGATCTTGCAGGCACTGCCGCAACAATCGCCACCCGGCTGGCGGAACAGAAGATATCTCTGGAATCCATCGTGCAACGGCACCCGGATGGCGTCGATGTGAACGGTGCGGCCAAAAAACCTTCACCGGTCCCGGTCATTCTGATTACCTATGCGACCAGCGAGGATGCCGTGCATCGTGCGCTGGCCGCAGTGCAGCGCGATAAGGTCATCAGCGGCCGGCCGCAGGTGATCCGGATCGAGAAAAACTAGCGCATGGCCTGAACGGGTCGGGCGTGAGACGATTGATGCGGGCAGGCTGGCCTGTCCCAGAGGCTTAAGGAGTACGCCGATGTCGACCCATATTTCCGTTCCGCCGCAGATGCTGCTCGAGCGCATCCTGACGCTCGAAATCGTGCGCGTGACGGAGCGCGCTGCGGTGTCGGCCGCGCGGCTGCGTGGCCACGGCCAGGAGAAGGCCGCCGACAAGGCCGCGGTCGACGCGATGCGGCGCGAGCTCAACAAGCTGCCGATCGAGGGGACGGTCGTAATCGGCGAGGGTGAGCGCGACGAGGCGCCGATGCTGTTCATCGGCGAGAAGGTCGGCCTCAATGCCGGCCCCAAGGTCGACATCGCGGTCGACCCGCTCGAGGGCACCACGTTGTGCGCCAAGAACATGCCGGGCTCGATCGCCACCATGGCGATGGCCGATGGCGGCACGCTGCTGCACGCGCCCGACGTCTACATGCAGAAGATCGCGATCGGCCCGGGCTACGCCAAGAATGTGATCGAACTCGACGCGCCGCCGGCCGACAATGTCCGCCGGCTCGCCAAGGCCAAGGGCGTCGACCCGACCGCCATCAACGTGCTGGTGCTCGATCGTCCGCGCCATGCCGACATCATCAACAGCGTGCGTTCGACCGGCGCTGCCGTGCAGCTGATCACCGACGGCGACGTCGCCGGCGTCATTCACTGCGCCAAGCCTGATGAGACCGGCGTCGACATGTATATCGGCACCGGCGGTGCGCCCGAGGGCGTGCTCGCGGCGGTCGCGCTGCGCTGCATTGGCGGCCAGATGCAGTGCCGCCTGATCCTCGACACCGAGGAGAAGCGCGAGCGCGCGCACAAGATGGGCGTCACCGATCCGAAGATGATCTACGGCATCGAGGACATGGCCAAGGGCGACTGCCTGTTCGCCGCTACCGGCGTCACCACCGGCTCGCTGCTGACCGGCGTGAAGTTCAAGAAGGACGTGATCGAGACCGAGACGGTCGTGATGCGCTCGGTCACCGGCACCGTGCGCTACATCAAGGCCGAACATCGGCAGCTTGAGAAATTCCACCTGGATTGAGGACGAGCCTACAACAACCGTCATTCCGGGGCGCGCGAAGCGCGAACCCGGAATCTCGAGGTTCCGGGTTCGATGCTTCGCATCGCCCCGGAACGACGGACCAAAAACAACAACAAGGGAGACGCGCATGTCCGATCTGTCCGGGGTCAAGGCGCTGGTGTTCGACGTGTTCGGGACCGTGGTCGACTGGCGCACCAGCCTGATCAACGACTTCACCAGATGGGGCGAGACGCGCGGTATCAAGGCCGATTGGACGGCGCTGGTCGACGGCTGGCGCGCGGTCTATGCGGCCTCGATGGACGAGGTGCGCAAGAACCCGCAGAACGGCTACGTCATCCTCGACGTATTGCACCGCCGCTCGCTGGAAAAACTCGTCGCGCAATTCGACATCAAGGGGCTGAGTGAGGCCGATTTGCAGCATCTGACGCTGGGCTGGCATCGCCTGCACGGGTGGCCCGACAGCGTCGCCGGCCTGACCCGGCTGAAGACCAAATACATCATCTCGCCGCTCTCCAACGGCAACGTCGCGCTGCTCACCAACATGGCGAAGTTCGCAGGCCTGCCCTGGGACCTCGTGATGTCGGCCGAACTGTTCGAGCACTACAAGCCCGATCCGGAAACCTATCTCGGCGCCGCGAAGCTGCTCTGTCTGCCGCCGGAGCAGGTGATGATGGTCGCCGCCCACAATTACGACCTGAAGCACGCGCAGAAGCTCGGCCTGAAGACCGCCTTCGTGGCGCGTCCGACCGAATACGGTCCGCTGCAGAAGTACGATTTCGAGGCCACCGGCGAGTGGGACATCGTGGCCAAGGATTTCGGGGAAATCGCCAGCCGAATGGGCTGCTAGAACTGGTCCACAAATCATCGAAGCGTTACGATTCCTGCCGGACGCATCGGCCCTGATTGGATCAGGACCGATGTTCCGGATTTTTGTTTGACGCGTTTTCTTCACGCGAACCGGTGCCCACTTCGCTTGAAAACGCTCTGTTCGGAAGGGCTCATGACGCTGCACGCATCCGCACTGCCCGTCGAGGCGCCACAGGCGTTCCTCGGCGTGACGCGGTCGCTGACCGGAAAACTCTGGCGCGACCGGCTGGATGCGCGCGGGGCGGCGCGGGCGCTCGCGATCGTGCAGCGCTATCAATTGCCGGAAATGCTGGCGCGCGTGCTGGCGGGGCGCGACGTCGGGATCGACGAGGTTCCCGACTTCCTCGACCCGACCATCCGCAAGCTGATGCCGGATCCTCACACGGTCACCGAGATGGAGCACGCGGCCAAGCGCATCGCGGATGCCGCGGTGCGCGGCGAGAAGGTTGCGATCTTCGGCGACTATGATGTCGACGGTGCGACCTCGGCCGCGCTGCTGACCTGGCATCTGCGCCACTGCGGGCTGGACCCGCTGATCCACATTCCCGACCGCATTTTCGAAGGCTACGGGCCGAACGTCGACGCCGTGCGTGCGCTGGCGGCGAAGGGCGCGACGCTGCTGGTCACGGTCGATTGCGGCACCACCAGCATCGAGCCGCTGGCGGAAGCCAGGAAGCTCGGCATGTCGGTCGTCGTGATCGATCATCACCAGACCGGCGATGTGTTGCCCGAGGTCGATGCACTGGTGAATCCGAACCGGCCCGACGATCTCTCCGGGCTCGGCCATCTCGCAGCGGTCGGCCTCGTGCTGGTGACCTTGGTCGCGGTGAATCGCGAACTGCGCCAGCGCGGCTTCTGGACCGGCGAGATGCCGGAGCCGGACCTGCTCAGCGTGCTGCATCACGTCGCGCTCGGCACCGTGGCCGACGTCGCGCCGCTGATCGGGCTCAACCGGGCCTTCGTCGCCAAGGGCCTGATCGCGATGCGTCGCCGCGACCATGTCGGCCACACCGCGCTGATGGATGTCGCGCGCCTGAACGGCCCGCCGGAGGCCTGGCATCTCGGCTTCATGCTGGGACCGCGCATCAATGCCGGCGGCCGGATCGGGCGCGCCGATCTCGGCGTGCGGCTATTGCTCGAAGGCGATATCTCGGAAGCTGCGCGGATCGCGGCCGAGCTCGATCGCCTCAATGCCGAACGGCGCGTGATCGAGCAGGCGGCCGAGGCGCAGGCCGAGGCCGAGGCGCTGGCTTCGCTCGGGCTCGAGGACAAGGGCGCTGTCATCGTCACCGCGGCGGAAGGCTGGCATCCCGGCGTGGTCGGGCTTGTGGCGGCGCGGCTGAAGGAGAAGTTCGCGCGTCCTGCGTTCGCGATCGCGCTGGAGCCCGGCGGCATCGGCACCGGATCGGGCCGCTCGATCGGCGGCGTCGATCTCGGCAAGGCGGTGCGGCAGGCGGTGCACGACGGCCTTTTGATGAAGGGCGGCGGGCACGCGATGGCGGCCGGCGTCACGCTGCGCAAGGAGAAGCTCGCCGAATTCCGCGCTTACATGGAGAGCGCGCTGGCGGCCGACGTCGCCAATTCGCGGCACGAGAACGAGCTGTTCATCGATGGCGCCGTGAGCGCGCGCGCGGTGACGCCGGAGTTCGCCGCGACGCTCAATCGCGCGGGTCCATTCGGCAGCGCCAATCCGGAGCCGGTGATCGCGCTGCCGTCGCATCAGCTGGTCTATGCCGACGAGCTCGGGCAGGCGCATCTGCGGCTGCGTTTCAAGTCCGGCGACGGCTCCATCGTCAACGGTATCGCGTTCCGTTCCGTCGGACAGAAGCTCGGCAGCGCCTTGACGCAAAATCGCGGCCAGCAATTGCACGTGGCGGGCTCTCTTGCGGTCGACCGTTGGCAAGGCACCGAACGTGTGCAATTCCGTGTCCTCGACGTCGCGGTGCCGGATCAGGGCCCGACGGTGATCCGATAAGAAACGTTGGGAGAGGACATGTCAGGACAGGTTGAAGGCAAGGTTGCGCTGGTGACCGGCGGCGCATCGGGCATTGGCGAGGCCATCGTTGAATTGCTCGCGCAGGAAGGCGCGACCGTTATTGCGACCGATATCGATGAGTTGAGGGGACCCGAGCTCGCCGCGCGGCTCACCAAGGCCGGGCGGAACGTGACCTTCTTGCCGCAGGACGTCACCAGCGAGGAGCGCTGGATCGAAATCATCAGTGAGATCGGCAAGCGCCATGGCCGCCTCGATATCATGGTCTCGAATGCCGGCATCGGCATCGGAGCGCCCTCGATTGTCGAGATGTCGCTCGCGGACTGGCGCCGCCAGACCGCCATCAATATCGACGGCGTATTCCTGTCGGTGAAGCACTCGCTGCCGCTGATGCGCAAGCATGGCGGCGGCTCCATCATCATGATGTCGTCGCTGGCCGGCCTGCGCGGCGCGGCGACGCTCTCCGGCTACAGCGCGACGAAGGGCGCGGTGCGGCTGTTCGCCAAGTCGATCGCGATGGAATGCGCGCAGATCGGCGACGGCATCCGCGTCAACTCGGTGCATCCCGGCATCATCGACACGCCGATCTGGGGCAAGATCCCGACCGGCGCGACCGGCGCCGGCCAGAACGCGCCGATCGATCCGGAGGAGCGCGCGAGGTTCGCCACACCGCTGGGCCGCGCCGGCCAGGCCATCGAGATCGCCCAGGGCGTGCTCTATCTCGCTTCCGACGCGTCGCGTTACGTCACAGGCAGCGAGCTCGTGATCGACGGCGGCATGAATGCCGGCGGCGTCGTGCGGCAGTCTGCGAGCCGGTAGGAGCGAACTGTCGTAGCCCGCATGAGCGGAGCGATATGCGGGAAATGCGTCCCCGGGTATCGCTTTCGCTCACCCGGGCTACGCGGATCGCATGATGGCTAGCCGCCTTGGCGCAACCGCGCCAGCACCTTGAGCCCGCCGTAACCATCGGCGGGCAACAGGCCCGTCTTGATTTGAAAATCCTTGATCGCCTTCATGGTGTCGTTGCCGACGCGGCCGTCGGTGCCGCCGGTGTCGAAGCCGGCCTTGGTCAGCCGCGTCTGCATCTCCTGCACCTCGGCGAGCGTCAGCGCGCGCTCCGAGCCCGGGAAGGGTTGGATGAAGGGCGGCCCGCCGAGGCAGCGATCGCCGAGATGGCAGATCGCCAGCGCGTAGTTCATCGACGGGTTGTAGCTCTTCACCGAATTGAAGTTCGGACCGAGCAAGAAGGCCGGGCCGCCCGAGACGGGGATCCACAGTTGCGCTGATGCGTTCGGCTGCGGAAACGGCTGGCCGTCGGCTCTGACGACGCCGGCGCTGGCCCAGGCCGCATAGGTGCGGCTGCCGCTGCCGCCGCCGCCGGGCGCGCGGACCTCGTAGCCCCAATGCTCGCCGCGGTGCCACTTGCCGCGGTTGACGAGATATTTCGCGGTCGAGCCCAGCGCGTCGTCGGGCCGGCCGAACGGCGAGACCTTGCCGTCGCCGTCATAGTCGAAGCCGACATTGAGCCAGACTTCCGGCATCCACTGCGAATGACCCATCGCGCCGGCCCAGGAGCCGTTCATCTCCTGGGGCGTGCTCCAGCCGCGCTGCACGATCTTCATCGCGTTGATCAACTCGGTCTCCCAATAGGCCTTGCGACGCGGCTCGTTCCAGGCGAGCGCCGCCAGCGAGGGAAACACCGGCGTCATGTGGTTCTGCTGCACCAGCGGATCGCCATAGGCCGACTCGACGCCCCACAGCGCGAGCAGCGTGCCGCGCTCGACGCCGAAATCGCGTTCGATCCGGCCGAACAGCGCCTCGTTCTTCTTCAGCGCCTCCTTGCCGTGAATGACCCGCCAGTCGGAGACGCGGCGGTTGATGTACTGCCAGATCTGCTCGTGGAATTCAGGCTGGTTGCGCATCTGCCTGAACACGCTCATGTCGGGCTCGATCCGGCCCATGCAGCGATTCCAGGTCTCCTCCGAAATGCCCTTGGCGAGCGCGCGAGCGCGAAAATTGTCGCGCCACTGGTCGAAGCCCGGAGGGGCGGCGGCGAGCGCGCCGAGCGGATTGACGAGCACCACGCCGGCCGCGAGCCCGGCCTTCAGGACGGCGCGGCGGGCAGGGGATTTCGGAGAATCAGGCTGTTTCATCGGGCCAGTGTAGCGGCGCCGATCGGGTGAGCCAAAAGCCACGCCGCCGCAGGAGCTATGTATCTTGCAAATCTGTGGCGATTTTTGACAGCCATTGCCGGACAATTTGCTCCGACCTCGCGTCGAGGCTAGCGGCGAGCCGCCGCTCCTGGGCCTGGGCGATCTGCCGGCATTTCTCCAGCAGCGCGGTTCCGTGGCCGGTCAGGGTCCATTGCAACACGCGGCCGTGGACGGGGTGCGGCGTCTTGCCGATCGCGCCGTCGCGCTCGAGGTTGTGGATGATCACGCTGACGGTCTGCGGCGTCAGCAGCGCGACGCGAGCCAGATCGGCGCCTGAGAGCCCCGGATAGGCCTTCAGCATCGTCAGCACGACGAATTGCGGCGAGGTGACGCCGAGCCGTCCCAGTTGGCGCTCCATCGACAGCCGCGAGGCCGCGTGGGCCTGACGCAGCAGATAGGCGAGATAGCCCTGCTCGCCGCGCTTGCCTTCGCCCGGCGCCGGAACGGAAGGGGCGAACACGACGTCGCCAGCGCTCGATCCCGCATTCGCTGCGGCCCTTCGGCCGGCGGCTTTTCCGACTGGACGCCGTTCGGCGGTGCCGAATTTGCCTCGTTTCTGCATTGCCGCCATGTCGCCTGCTGTCGCCTTGGCCGATGCCCGCATCTTGCCGATGATATCAGAGCTCTGATAACATCTCAGTACACTGATAACATGAGGCCGGACCAATGTCACATGCCCGCAAGGAATACACCGACTTCGAGAAGCTCGCGCCCGACGTCTTCGCCGCGGTGCGCGCACTCGGCCAGTTCGCGGCGAAGGCCGGCCTCGACAAGCAGCTGCTCGAACTCGTCAAGCTGCGCGCCTCGCAGATCAACGGCTGTGCGTTCTGCGTGCAGTATCACATCCTGCAGGGCGAGAGCCTCGGCGTGCCCGCCGACAAGCTGAACCTCGTCGTGGTGTGGCGCGAGGCGCCGCAGTTCACGCCGCGCGAGCGCGCCGCGCTGGCCTGGACCGAAGCGTTGACGACCCTGCCGAACGGCGTCAGCGACGAGGTCTATGCGCAGGCCACCACCGAATTTTCCGAGCAGGAGCTGACTTATCTGACCTCGGCGATCGCATCGATCAATGTCTGGAACCGGTTCGGCGCGGCCTATCGCTGGACGCCGCCGCCGCGCCGGCAGCGCGCGGACGCGGCGGCTTCGTAACGTCGAGACGGATCAAACGGCAACCGACAGGGAGAAAAACAATGACCTCGATGGCGATGACACCATCCCTTCCATTCGCGCGGCCGCCGCGGCCGGTCATGCTGGCCGTGATCGCGGGACTGGTCTCCGCCTTCGTGATCGGGAAGGCACTGCCGACCCCGATGGACGCGATCTCCTCCGTCATCGCTCCGCTGTGCGCCAGCGCCAATGCGGCGTCGCCGCTCGACAAGGTCGAGGTCATCAGCTCGCATGCGCTGCCCAACGTGGCGGGCAAGCGTGTCACGGTGGTGCGCGTGTTCTATGGTCCCGGTGGCTTCACGCCGCCGCACCGCCATTCCGGTTCGGTGACGGCCTACATCACCAAGGGAGAAATCCGCTCCCAGCTCGGTGGCGGGCCGGTCGAGACCTTCAAGGTCGGCCAGTCCTTCTTCGAGCCGCCGGGCTCGACCCACATGGTCTCGGCCAATGCGAGCACCACGGAGCCGGCGGAGCTGATCGCGGTGTTCGTGGCGGATGAGGGCGCGCAGCTGACCACGATGCTCGAATAGCGATCGGTTGGGCGCTAGTTCTGCAAGACGTGCGCACTGGACCAGTTTGGTGCCCAGTTCGCGTGAAACTGGACCTTGCGCGCAACGGGGCGTGTCGATTGATTGCACGACACGTTGCGGCGACGGTTGCCGACGAGGGACAAATCGATGATCAGCCTGAAGGGGCTCTCTGCCTTCCCGATAACGCCTTCGAACCGGGATGGGCGGGTTGACGTGGGTGCGCTCCGCGCCTTGCTCGACCCCTTGATTGCGGCGAAGGTGGATTCGGTCGGGCTGCTCGGAAGCACCGGCTCATATCCGTATTTCAGCCGCGATGAGCGGCGGCGCGCCGTGCAGGCGGCGACCGCCTTGGCGGACGGCAACACACCAATACTGGTTGGCATCGGCGCACTGCGCACCGACGATGCGGTGCGGCTGGCTCAAGATGCGCGTGATGCCGGCGCGACGGCGGGCCTGTTGGCAGCGGTTTCCTATACGCCGCTGACCGATGACGAGGTCTTTGAGCACTTCCAAACCGTGGCCCGCGAGAGCGGGTTGCCGATCTGCATCTATGACAATCCCGGAACGACTCATTTTCAATTCACGCCGGCTCTCATCGGCCGTCTGAGCCGGATCGAGGGAATCGTCGCGGTGAAAAGTCCGGCGCTGGATGCTTCGACCGTGGCGGGCCATCTCGGGGAATTGCGGGCTGTGGTTCCGGACAGCGTTGCGTTGGGATACAGCGCCGACTGGAATTGCACCGAGGCGCTGCTGGCGGGCGGAGACACCTGGTACAGCGTTCTCGCAGGAATCTTCCCGAAGGTCTGCGTGGACATCGTGCGCGCCGCGACGAGCGGCGATGCGGCCCGGGCGCGACAGCTCAACGCGCGTCTGCAGCCGATTTGGGATCTGTTCAGGACATATTCCAGTCTGCGTGTCGTCTACGCACTTGCCGATCTCAGAGGGGTCTGCACGGCCGAGCCTCCACGTCCGATATTGCCGCTGCCCGCGGACGCTCAGAGGCGGGTCAAGGAGACGTTGGCGGCGATGGAGATCGACTGATCGCAACCACGGCGGAGGGCGCTAGATGCCGGCGCGCGCTAGCGGGTCGCGGCCGAACCGGTTGTCACCCTTCGATCCCGGCAGCACGCTCAGCGTTGCAACGAGCGCCAGATAGGGGATCCAGTATTTGACGTGCAGCGCGGCGGCGAGGTGGGGAACGGCGAGGATCGTCAGCGCCCACCAGCCCGAGACGTTGAGGTCGTGCAGCCGCTTCACCAGGATCGCGGCGAACGGCCACAGTGACAGCATGAGCAGCAAGCGCAGGACGGATAGGTCGTCGGCGGGCGGGCTGCTGTCATAATACCGCGGACCGGGGTCGAGCCTTACGCCGATGCGAATGATGAACATGTCGACCAGCACGAGGCCGAAAAATCCCAGGCCGAATTCCTGCCGGCTGATGCGGCCTTTCACCGAAAGAAAGAACCAGCTGAAGGTCGAGAGCATGCTTGGTTGTGGTCCAGCCTGAATGGGCATCTGATAGAGACTTGCATCCGACGGTCAAAGCGGGACAGGTTCCCGCGGATTGCTGCTTCCATCATGATCATTCAAGCTGGCAATTGTCGCCGCGACATGGCGCGCATCGATGCGATTCCGGATGGAACCTGCGGTGGGCGTTTGCACAATTTCGGAATAATGGAATAATGCCGCTGATTTGCCCGACGTTCAAGTTGTCGTGTCGAACGACAGCAGCCGCCGGCTACTTTGCATGGGGTTGTTTTCGATATTTTGGCAGTGCGCTCCGAACCGGTGTCCCCTTCGCTCGACAACGCTCTAATTGCCGCCGCCTTCCTGGGTGTCGATGCGATGCACGACGTCGTCGGGCAGGGCATGGGCCACGGCGGCTGCAAGCCCGGGCTCCGGTCCGATCTCGCGGCCGCGGCCGCGGATCAGCCGCTCATAGGCCGACACCAGCGTGGTGTAGGGATTGACCCACAGCCAGCCGTCGCGCGTGAACAGCTGGACGTCGAAATGCAGATGCCGCGATGTGCCGTTGGGGTGGTCGAGATAGTTCGAGACCACGCCGATCTTTTCGCCCTCGCTGACGCGGCGCCCGTTGAGCAGGCCGTCGGCATCCATCACTGACGGGTTCATGTGCATGTAGCGGAAGCGGACATGCTCGGTGCGGGTGTTGACCTGCAACGTCGCGGCCTGCTGCTGCGCCGAGCGGATCACGATACTGTCGCGCACTGCAACGACCGCCTGCTGCTTGGGGTCGCAGCCATCCTTGCCGTCGGCCGGACATGCGCCGGGGCGGATGTCCTGGCCCTGATGGCCGTAGCCGCTGGCGCATTGGCCGACCTCGAAGCTGCGCGCCTCGCAGAAATTGTCTTGCCAGGGATACGTGTCGATGACCGCGCCGGGCTTGCGCTTGGCGAAGGATTGCGAGTGGGCGAAGGCCGGCGCCTTCTCGAGCGGAAAGCGGATCTGCGAATAGACGGTGAAGTCGGCGTGGCCGCCTTGTTGCCTGCGGCCGCCGCTGCCCGCGACGATGTCGCCGCTCGGGTGGTAGGTGAAGTCGGCGGATTGCACGGCCGGCCGCTCGGCGATATCGGAGGCGACGTCGCTGCGCGGCCGTGACGGCTGGCCGCCGGCGATGCGCAGGGCCTTCAGAAAGCGCTCGGCGACCGGATAGGCCTCGCGGCAGGCCAGCCGCTTCGGCCGCGGCGCGCTGTCGAGGCACTGGATCGAGACGACATAGGGAATTCCGAAGCGGGTGAAGGCGTAGCGGACATAGCCCTCGCGAATGAAGCGGCGCAGGTCCGGAAACTGCGCGGCCAGCGTCTTGACCGGCTCGCCCTTGCCGCCGAGCCGGTCGGCGAGGTCGTAGACGAGGATCGAGCCGGAAATCTGCACCTCGACCGGCTTTGCAAATGTCCGCGGCGGCAGGCCGTCGCCGGCGCCGGGGTCGAGCGAGAACACGGCATCGTAGCCCGATGCACCGGCATGGAAGAAATCGACCGCGTGGAAGTCGGCCTGGTAGCGCGCGATCGACAGGCTGTCCGGCGCACCGTTTTGCCGCGCTTCGAGATAGCTTGCGGGGTCGAGCGGCAGCAGCACCGGGATCGGGCTCTGCGCAATGCCGGGAAACAGCGGCGCTGTCACCGCGTTCAACTGCACCAGCGCAGGCGTCGCCCGCGGATCGGTGGCGGGCACGCGGCGCTGGCCTGCGAAAGTGAAGCCGGCGGCGATGGCCGGGCGGCTGCCGATCTCCTGCCGCAGCTGGTCGAGCACGGCGCGCCATTCGACCCGCATGGCCGAGATCGATGGCGTTCGGAATTCGTCGGCATGGGCGCCGGGAAGAGGCGAGAGCAGGGCTGCCAGCCAGCAACTGACGAAGCTGACCACCTTCCTGTTCACTGCACACCCCGGGCTCATGTCTGATCGCCCGTAAGACTAAAGCAAGTTCCGGAAAAGTGTGTAGCGGTTTTCGCTAAAGTTGATGCTTAACCAACAAGTTGAGGCGCGGTGACGATTCATTTCAAATCCCACCGCGCCTCAAGCGCTCAGTCCTTGGCGCGTTCGACGTAGGAACCGTCTTCGGTCATGACCACGATGCGCGTGCCCGTGGTGATGTGCGGCGGCACGCCGGTGCGCAGGCCGTTGGACAGCATG
This sequence comes from Bradyrhizobium sp. 33ap4, assembly GCF_032654765.1. Lineage (NCBI taxonomy): Bacteria > Pseudomonadati > Pseudomonadota > Alphaproteobacteria > Hyphomicrobiales > Nitrobacteraceae > Bradyrhizobium > Bradyrhizobium sp. 33ap4. The sequence goes on from NZ_JAUMTJ010000031.1 coordinate 79,721, forward strand.
GCCGGCTTGTAGGACGAGGAGGCGGTCTGGCCCTTGGTCACGGGCTCGGTCTCGACCACTTCCAGCGTCACGCGCTGCGGCAGCTGGATCGCGACCGGGTTGCCCTCGTGCATCGAGAGCTTCACGGTCATGTTCTCCTGCAGATACGGCGCGGACGAGCCGACGATCTCCTTGGAGACCTGGACCTGGTCGTAGTTGTCGTTGTTCATGAAGTGGAAGCCGTCGCCATCTTCATAGAGGTAGTTGTAGTTGTGGTCCTCGACGGTGGCCTTCTCGACCTGGTCGGTGGTCTTGTAGCGCTCCGAGACCTTCACGCCGTCGCCGATGCGGCGCATTTCGATCTGGCTGACCGGGGTGCCCTTGCCGGGATGGATGTTCTCGGCGGACAGGACCACATAGAGCTTGCCGTCCTGCTCGATGACGTTGCCCTTGCGGATGGAACTGGCGATGACTTTCAAAGGTGTTTTCCTGAATTTGAGAGCCTAAGGGCGCCAACCGGATCGGCAGCCCCTCGGCCATGGCGGCGATTTCGGGCTGCAACATACTGATTTGTCCCTGAGATGCCAGTCTTTTGCGGCCGAATTCGCAAGGTTGCCAACCGTCCCGGCCGTCCCGATCGGCCCTATTTTTCGGCCATGGGCTCATCCGTTTCAGCGAAACTGCGGATGGGACGCGCGAGCCGTGGTTCAGGTTCAGCCACGCGCGCGCATGGACAAGGTGCGCGTCTTTCGACAAGAAGGGATCAGCCTCGCTGCGTTCCGCGGAGGCTCGGGCTGTGTAGGCTTATGAATTTGTGTGGAATCAATCGGTTGCGCGGGACTCTTGAGTGCGGATGGCGGCTCGTTGATGTTGAATCCGTGAGGATGCTCTGGCGATGACAGCTCATGACCGGCCGTCGCCCTGGTGGATGCCGCAGCGCTATGCCGACCGCAGGCCGTTCCTGCAGGCGCGGACGGCGATCACGCGAGCGCTGCGCGCCTGGTTCGAGGAGCAGGGATTTGCCGAGGTCGAGACCGCGATCCTGCAGATCTCGCCGGGCAACGAGACCCATCTGCACGCTCCTCGCACCGAGCTCAGGCAGGCCGATGGCTCACATGCGCCCCGCTATCTGCGCACCTCGCCGGAGTTCGCCTGCAAGAAGCTGCTCGCGGCCGGCGAGCCGAAGATCTACGAGTTCGCGCGGGTGTTCCGCGACCGCGAGCGCGGCGACCTGCATCTGCCCGAATTCACGATGCTGGAATGGTACCGCGCCAATGCCGGCTATGACGCCATCATGGCCGACACGATCGTGGTGATCGCCCATGCGGCTCAGGCGACCGGGATCGGCCGGTTTTCATTCCGCGGCAGGACGGCCGATCCGTTTGCGGAGCCGGAGTTGTTAACGGTCGCGGCAGGTTTCGAGCGCTTCGCCGGCATCGATCTGTTGGCGACGATCTCAGGCGGCGAAGGCGACCGCGAAGCGCTGGCGTCGGCTGCAGCAGCGCGGGTGCGGGTTGCAGATGACGACACCTGGTCCGATATCTTCAGCAAGGTGCTGGTCGAGCATATCGAGCCTCATCTGGGACAGGGCCGTCTGACGGTGCTGTTCGAATATCCGTCGCCAGAGGCCGCGCTGGCGCGCACCAAGGCCGGCGATCAGCGCGTCGCCGAGCGTTTCGAGGTCTATGCCTGCGGCGTCGAGCTCGCCAACGGCTTCGGCGAGCTGACCGACGCGGCCGAGCAGCGCCATCGTTTCACCGCAGCGATGGACGAGAAGGCCCGCCGTTATGGCGAGCGCTATCCGCTCGACGACGATTTCCTTGCCGCGGTCGGCCAGATGCCGGAAGCCAGCGGCGTCGCGCTCGGCTTCGACCGGCTGGTGATGCTCGCGAGCGGCGCGCCACGAATTGATCAGGTGGTCTGGACGCCGCCTGCGGGAGAGACATGAACAGGATCGATCCAAAACTGGCGGCGACGCTGCGACAGCCGCGCGAGCTGGTCGATGCCGGGCTCGCGCCGGTCGCAGCACTGGCCGGGCTCGAGCGGGTCGCTGCGCGCTACGCGGTCGCGGTGACGCCGGAGCTCGCCGCGCTGATTGATTCGGCCGATCCCGCCGACCCGATCGCGCGGCAGTTCATCCCGAGCGCCGACGAACTCGTCGAGCAGCCGGGCGAGAACGCCGATCCGATCGGCGACGATGCGCATTCGCCGGTCGCCGGAATCGTGCATCGCTATCCCGATCGGGTGTTGTTCAAGCTCGTCCATGTCTGCGCGGTGTATTGCCGGTTCTGTTTCCGGCGCGAAATGGTCGGGCCGGGAAAGGCCTCGGCCTTGTCCGATGACGCCTACCGTGCGGCGCTGGATTACATCCGCAGCCATCCGGAGATCTGGGAAGTCATCCTGACCGGCGGCGATCCCTTGATGCTGTCGCCGCGCAGGCTGACCGAGACCATGGCCGATCTCGCCGACATCGATCATGTGAAGATCGTTCGCCTCCACACCCGTGTTCCGATCGCCGATCCGGGCCGTATCAATCCCGAGATGATCGCGGCACTGCGGGTCGAAGGCGCGACGACCTGGATTGCGATCCATGCCAACCATCCGCGTGAGCTGAGCAACAATGCCCGCGCAGCGTGCGCGCGCCTTGCAGACGCCGGCATTCCCTTGGTAAGCCAGTCCGTCCTGCTGCGCGGCGTCAATGATGATGCTGCGACGCTCGAGGCGCTGATGCGCGGCTTCGTCGAGTGCCGGATCAAGCCCTATTATCTGCATCACGGCGACCTTGCGCCCGGCACAGCGCATTTGCGCACCACGATCGAAGCCGGGCAGGAACTGATGCGGGCGTTGCGCGGGCGTGTGTCCGGACTTTGTCAGCCGGATTATGTGCTCGACATCCCCGGCGGCCACGGCAAAGCGCCGATCGGCCCGAGCTATTTGTCGCAGCCGGCTTCCCGCGAACGTGAAGATCCGATGGAACGGCGCTACCGTATCGTCGATTATTGTGGTGACGTTCATCTTTACCCGCCGCAATCCTGAGGCGGCGATGAGCGGGGCCGGGGACGGACGGCAGGAGCCGCCCGAGGATGGGGGCAACCGCAGCATCGAAAATGCTGTGATGTTCGGCTTCTTTGTGGTGCTGGTCGCCGCGGGAATCTGGCTCCTTGGCACGATGGCCGATATACGGAAGGTACAGGATTGCGCAGCGCAGGGGCGACGCAACTGTGCTACCGTCGAGGTGCCGGAACGGGCGCGATAGGGTTGAGAAGCGGAGACGCGAGATGCGGAAGACAGTTTTGTTGATGGCTCTGATGATGGTTGCGGCCGGAGCGCCCCAGCTTGGCATCTCCCAAGCCTGGGCGCAGCAACAGGGCGGATCGTCCTCCATGCAGAAGGGCGGCACGGTCCCGGAGGCGCCGATCGGACATCGTCAGCCGCGCCGCGGCGACGTTGGCAGCGAGAAGAATATCAGCGATCCGAACAGTCAGGCCAACAAGGAAGACGCGGCGCTCGACAGGAAGATCAAGAGCATCTGCCGCGGTTGCTAACCCACGCAGCTGACCGGCGAGGCGCGATATTCGCCCCGCCGGCAACGCTCAATCCGTTCGGCCGCGTCAGGCCGAACGCTCCTGCAGGCCGTCACGCCGCACGCTGCGCCTTGCGTCGACGGCATCGGCCAGCTGCTTCAACACGTCAGCCGTCGTCCCGAGGTCGATGCAGCCATCCGTGATGCTCTGGCCGTAGGTCAGCGCCTTGCCTGGCACGACGTCCTGGCGTCCCGCGACAAGATTGCTCTCGATCATCACGCCGATGATGCGCTGTTCGCCGCCTGCGACCTGGCGCGCGATGTCGGAGGCAACCGCCGGCTGGTTCTCCGGCTTCTTGCTGCTGTTGGCGTGGCTGGTGTCGATCATCAGCCGCGCCGCGACACCGGCGCGGCCGAGCTCGGCGGCGGCAGCATCGACGCTCGCGGCATCATAGTTCGGCGCCCGGCCGCCACGCAGGATGACGTGGCAGTCTTCGTTGCCGCTGGTCGCGGCGATCGCTGAACGGCCGCCCTTGGTGACCGCCATGAAGTGATGCGGGTGCGAGGCCGACTTCACCGCGTCCGCCGCGATCCGCACGCCGCCGTCGGTGCTGTTCTTGAAGCCGACGGGGCAGGACAGGCCGGAAGCCAGCTCGCGATGGATCTGGCTCTCGGTGGTGCGCGCGCCGATCGCGGCCCAGGAAACCAGATCGGCGATGTATTGCGGCGTCGTCATGTCGAGGAATTCGGTGCCGGCCGGCAGGCCGAGATTGTTCACCGCCGACAGCACGTTGCGGGCGAGCCGCAGGCCCTTGTTGATGTCGAAGCTGCCGTCGAGATCGGGATCGTTGATCAGCCCCTTCCAGCCGACGGTGGTGCGCGGCTTCTCGAAATAGACCCGCATCACGATCTCGAGGCGGTCGGCGAGCTGTTCGCGCAGGCTGGCGAGGCGCTCGGCGTAATCGACGGCCGCCGCGGGATCGTGGATGGAGCAGGGGCCGACGACGACCAGCAGGCGGTCATCGGTGCCGTTCAGGATCGCGTGGACGGCGTTGCGGGCGCCCATCACCACTCGGGTCGCCGTCAGGGTGCGCGGGACCTCCCGCATCACCTCCTCGGGCGTACTGAGCTCTTTCAATTCCTTGATGCGAAGATCGTCTGTCGTACTCAACACGGCTGGCTCCTTTGGATTTCGGGACCTGCCGGCACACAAAAAAGCCGCCAGGTCTGGCGGCTTGTTTTGGACGTTTGCTGCAATTCTTCAGATTGAGCGCGATCCTCCTGCCGCCAGCGAGCTGTCGTAGCTAAAGTACCAAAAATAGCTGGTGGCGACGGTGATCATGGGGCGGCTCTATAGCGCAGGGATTTGGGGCTGTCACCCCCCAAATGCAAGCCCCCCGCGGTTCGGCGTCAGGTGTTGCGCGCCGCCAACGCCATGCCGATCAGGGTCGCCCCGCCGAACATCAGATTGAGGCCGACGAGGAGGCCGATCGCCCATCCCGCGGATTCCGGCAAGCCCGCGATGATGAAGAAGGCGATCACGATGTCCATCAGGCCGGCGATCAGCAGCCAGGACCAGCGTCCCGACAATTCGCGGCGGTGCTCCAGCGCGTACATGACGGTGGCGACGCCCTCGGCGACGAAATAGGCGCCGACCACGATGGTCAGCGTCAGCACACCCTGCATCGGACGGGCGAGCAGCACCATGCCTGCCAGCACGGCGAGCGCGGCCGAAATCAGCGACCACCAGAAGCCCGGCATGTTGCGCGCCCAGAACGTCACGATCAGCCCGCCGATCCCTGAGATCAGGAACATCCAGCCGAGGAAGATGGTGACGGCGAGGCTCGCGAAGGTCGGCACGATCATCGCGGCGATGCCGAGGATCACCAGCAGGATGCCTTCGAACAGGAACGCCTTCCAGTGCGCCTTCACCGCGGCCTGCATTTTCGATCGCAGCTTGTCGAGGTCGTTGGACAGGGTCATCGCGGCTCTCCGGATCTGCGCGTGTGCAGTCTATCCTAACCGGTTATAAATGGTCAGCCCGTCAGTTGCGGCGGCAATAGCTGTGCGCTCATCTTTCTGCATGGCGGTTTTCGACAGCCAGAATCCTTGGCACAAGCCTGGCCGCCAGATATCGCGAGGCGCGCGGCGACAGATGCAGGAAGTCGGCCGATACCAGGTCGTTTGCGCTGGTCCCGACCCTCGTCAGACATCCGTCCGCGTTGCAGAGCTCGTCATAGGGCGACAGATATTCGATCCCGAGATCGGCGGCGATCTGCCCAATCCTGTCGTCAGTCTGCTTGGTCGATCGCACATCGTGGCTGCGTTCCGGGATCAATGTATGATGGCGCAGGAAATATTGCACCGTCAGATGGGGCACCGTGTCGGTCCAGACCGGGACAGGGCCGACCAGGATGACACGGGCGGCGCCGGCCTGTCTGAGGGCGACAATCGTCGGGCGGAGATCGTCGGCGGTGGGTTCTTTGCTCCACGCCAGGTGCAGAAGCACGACATCGGGGTGCGAGCGGGCAACCGCAGCAACGATGTGGCGATTGGTTTGAACACAAAACGGAATGGTCTCGGCCTGCGCGGTGAAGAGTGGCGGGCAGGAATTGACGGTGAACTGGGCTAACCCGAATTGATCGCCCTGGACTTGCCGCAGCCCGGCGGCAAGCATGCCGGCGGTCGAATCGCCCCATACGAAAACAAGCGGGCGCTTGCTGGCGTCAACGCAACTCGGATCAAACGCGGGATCGGCGGAAGCGGAGATATGGCATTCGCCGTATCTCAGGAAGTCCCTGGATACGGTCATGGCGCCGGCTTCGCGAACGATCGCCGGAAGCCGAAAGGCAAAGCCGTCGACGATCGCCAACGCTCCCACCGATGCAACGGCTACCATCGATGCCGCAAGGACCGGCGCCAACCGCCACTGCCCGAACCTGATTGGGCGCTCGACGTAGCGATAGGTTGCCCAGGCCAGAATGAAGCTGGCCCCAACGGCCAGCCCGTTCTCGGCCAAAGTCAGGGGACGACCTTTGAAGCTCGCCGCAAAAACCAGGATCGGCCAATGCCAGAGGTAGAGCGGATAGCTGATCAGCCCGATCGCGACCGCGGTACGGGTCGAGAGAAATCGATTGCGACCTGACATGATGAGGGCGGCAGCTGCGGCGACCGGCGCCACCGCTGCGATCCCGGGGTAGGTCATGGAGGGCGAATAGAACGCGGTTACCGCCGCGATCACTGCGAGCGCGGACCATCCGAGAAGGTCGCGCCCCGCGGAGAATCCGCTGGGCAGGCAGACGGCCACCAATGCTCCGGCCGCGAGTTCCCACGCCCGCGTGAACGGCTGGTAGAATGCGGCTTCAGGGTTGGTTCGAACGACCAGGATATTTGCGACAAGCGATGCGATGAAGATCAGGGCAAGGGGAGCGGCGGCGGCGATCCGCCATCGCATCAGCGCCCACAGCAGCAAGGGCCAGACAAGGTAGAACTGTTCCTCGATGCCGAGCGACCAGAGATGGAGCAGCGGCTTCGTTTGCGCGGCCGCATCGAAATAGCCACCCTCCGAATAGAACAGCAGGTTTGCCGAGAAACCCGCGCCCGCCGCAATCTCCTTTCCAAGGGCCACCAACTCGCTCGGCATCAGAAGTTGCCATCCGGCGATGAAGGCGGCGATCAAGACGACGATCAGGGCAGGAAAAATCCTGCGAATGCGACGCGCATAGAACGTCGCAAGGCTGAAGCTCCCGTTCTGAATGTCGCCATAGATGATCCCGGTGATCAGGTACCCGGAAATGACGAAGAAGATGTCGACCCCGACGAAACCCCCGGGAACATATTGCGGGAACGCGTGGCCGAGCACGACCAACGAGACGGCAACGGCCCGCAGGCCGTCGATATCCGGCCGATAATTCTTGTAGTTGTGCCCCATCGTCCTCTCGCGCCTGGTCTGTGTCTCTCCCTGAACCCGCCGAGGTTGTTTTGCAAGGGGAGCGGTGCCGGCCGGGGCGCTAGCTTTGACCGGGAGCGGACGGAAAGCCCTCCGAGGCGGTCCGCATCCGGTTGCGGCCGAGGAAGTAGACGGCGGTGGTCGCGATGAGCAGCGCCAGTCCGATCAGGATCGAGGTGAAGCCGATCGGGACCAGGATGAACGACGCATTGCGCTCGGGATTGACGTACCAATGATGCAGCGAGGTGAGCAGGAAGGAGACGCCGGCAAAGCCGGCGCCGCCGCCGATCAGCAGCAGCGCCCACATCCGCCGCAGCTGGCTGAGCCGCTCGCGCGCAACGTCGGTGCGCGGCGCATGATGCTTGCCGAGGCGTCGCACCAGGCGGATTGCAAAGCCGATCGAGGAGAAGCCGATCAGCACGCTGGCCGAGCCGAGCAGCAGCCGCGTGGTCGAGCCGAGATCGGGGATGCGCTGGAGCGCGAGCAGCGGAAAATCGAACGCCGCGTGCAGCGCGACCGGCGCGACCAGCACCAGCGCCCAATTCGTCATGCGCGCCCAGTCGCGGTGACCCCGGTAAGCGCCGAGCGCGCCACCGGAGCGCGCGATCGCAAGATAGGCGCCGGCGATGATGCCGAGCGCGCCGTGGAACGGCACCGTGAGCACGCTGCGCAATGCCGCGAGCGCGCGCCACATGTCCTTGTGCTGGACCAGATAGGCGAGGTTCTCATAGGCGGCAAATCCAAGTCCGGCGGCCGCGCCATAGACCACCGTATCCATCGGATCGGCGAAGGCGCGGCGCCGCGTCGAGATGACGACGATGACGAGCACCTTGACGATCTCCTCCGGTGCCGCGACTCCGAAAGCTGCACGCACCGCCTGCGTCGCCCAGGGATTGTCGGGAATGGCAAGCAGCGCATTGAACGGAATTCGCGCCAAGCCGAGCAGGGAGATGCTGGCCGCGCCGAGCACGAAGGCGAGCCACACCTGAACCGGCGGTCCGGGGCGCTCGTCAGCGGCGATGACCAGCCACAACACCAGCAATGCGGGGGCAATGGCGGCGGCGCCGATGACGGTTGGAAGCGACTCAAGCAACAACATGAGCCGGACGGGCCCCTTTAATGGCACCAAAGCGATGCGTGCCGAAGAAATGGCAGCAAGTTCAGCGGATTGCAAATCGGTCTGATGCCGTTCTCGTGACCAATATGCCACGGTGCCTTACGAAAGCGGGTTGGAAAGTGCCGTTGCGGACCTTGATCAGCTAAGGGCCTAGGGCGGCTCCCGGACAGGTTCCTGCCAAGCGCCAGGTCCATGGCGTTCCAGGCGCAGGAGCTTTGGTAGCCCGACGATTCCGGGATCGCGGCCTGTGGGTCCGATCAGCTTTCGGCACCGCGTCCCCGTCGTTGGGCTATAATGCCGTGGGCAAGGCGACTGATCCGGTAAAAGCCAGAGATGCTTTCGATTGATTTTGCTGCGATCGTTCTTGCCGTGATCGCGCTGTTTGCGGCGTTTGTAAATGGCGCGCTTGGTTACGGGTTTTCCTCGCTCACGGTGCCGGTCGCACTCGTCTTCTACACCAACCGCGTCCTCAATCCCGCGGTGGTCATCGTCGAAGTCTTCGTCAATCTGTATGTCCTGTGCATCAATCTGAGCGGCGTTCCGGCCGTGTGGCGGCGCGTGCTGCCTATTCTCATCGGCATGCTGCCCGGCATCGCGGTCGGAGCCTTTGCGCTGACGTCGTTTCAGCCCGGCTGGACCAAGTTCGCCACCTACTCGATCATTCTGCCGCTCATTCTGCTGCAGGCGGCCGGTTGGCGGAGGCCGATCCAGTCGAAATGGCTGGTCGGTTTGCCTTTCGGAACGATGCTCGGGATCTTGTACTCGGTCACGACCATTTCGGGCCCGCCGCTGGCGATCCTCTTCAACAATCAGGGCCTCGTCAAAGATGAGTTTCGGGCCGGTCTCGCACTGGTTCGGGTGACGGAGTCCAGCCTGACTGCAATCGCGTATTACAAGCTCGGTCTGTTCATCGACGAGAGCCGGAGCATCCTGTTTGTGCTGGTTCCCTGCGTTGTCCTCGGCATACCGCTCGGTGCCTGGCTGATCCGGCGGCTGGACGCCGAGACGTTTCGCCGGATCTGCATGAGCTTTGATGCGTGGGTCGTGGGATTCGGCCTGTCGCGCGTATTGATCGAAGTGAAGCTGATGGAAAGCCCGTGGGCCTACGGCGTCATGGCCGGCACGATCCTGATCGACATCTGCTTGCTGTACGTTTTCTTCACCGCGAGGAGAAGCACCGTGCAGGACTCGCACGCGTTGGCTTCGCTGAAGTCGGGCAACCGGGGCGGTCCGACCTGAAGGTGCTCTAACCTGCGAGCAGGCGCCGGCAGGTTTCGACAAAGACCTCGGCACCCGTGACGATATCGGCGTCGTCGGTGTTCTCGCTCCAGTGATGGCTGATGCCGCCGATCGACGGCACGAACAGCATCGCCGCCGGCATGATGGTGGCGAGGACCTGGGCGTCATGGCCGGCGCCGCTCGGCATGCGGATCGATTTGCCGCCGGCGCAGGCTGCGCTCGCGGCTTCGATCGCATCCTGGAATGCAGGCGTCATCATCGCGGGCACCCCGGTGCGGATGCGCTCAACCTTCACACCGCAACGGCCCTGAGCGGTGGCCTCGGCCGCCAGGCGATGCAGCTGTTGTTCGAGGCGGCCGATCACTTCGGGATTGTCGTCGCGAATCTGGAATAGCATCTCGGCGCCGCCTGGAATGATGCTCGGTGCGCCTGGGTCCAGCGTGATCCGGCCGGTGGTCCACACCGTGCGCGGTCCCGACAGGGCAGGGAAGCTGTCGTCGATCGCGACGCAGAACCGCGCCAGCCCGAGGCCGGCGTCCCTGCGCACCGCCATCCGCGTGGTGCCGGCGTGGTTCTGCTCGCCGGCGAACGTGATGCGGTACTGCCAGATGCCGACGATCGAGGTGACGACGCCGATCTTGAGTCCGCTACTCTCCAGCGTGTCGCCTTGCTCGATATGCGCTTCGAGATAGCCGATATGGCGGCCGGCCTCGGCATTAAGGCGCGGGCGGCCGGCGAAGCCTGCGTCGCGCAATGCATCGCGCATGGTGCGATCGCTGGAGCGGTCGCGGGCTGCGTCGATGTCGGCTTCGGTCACCGCGCCGACAAACGACCGGCTGCCGAGGAAACTGCCGAAATGTCCTTCCTCGTCGCACCACGCGGCGACCTCGACCGCGCCGTTCGCGTCCGGGTCGGTATTGATGACGCGCGCCGCCTCGAGCGCGTAGATCACGCCGAGCGGCCCATCGAGCCAGCCCGCATGGTTCTGGCTCTCCAGGTGCGAGCCGGCGAGCAGTTTTGGTCCCGCCTTCGCGCTGGAGCCGAGCACATTGCCGATGCCGTCGATCGTTGCGGTGAGATTGGCGTCGGGCAAACGCGTCGCGAGCCAGTCGAGCGAGCGCAGATGCGGTTCCGAGAATGTCGGCTTGTGCACGCCGGTCTTGTAGGTGCCGATCGCGCGCAACGCGTTGAGATCGGCGAGCACGCGCTTGCCGTCGAAGCGACCGTTGATGCCTGGCATGATTGGACTCCGGATTGCCGTCTTGATTTTACGTCTTGATTTGCGCCTTGGCGCCTCAATCCCGTCTTGATGCCGACGCGGTTGGATGCGACGGAACAATCAGGGCAAACGATTTCTTAGCGGTTCTGCTCTTAGGTCGCAGTACGAATAGCGTGAGAGTGTGATCATGTCTGCATTCCGGAACTGGGCTCGCAAGGCCGCTGTGCTGTTTCTTCCGATCGCGCTCGGCGCCTGCGCGCAGGTCTCGCAGCAATACAGCATGACCACGCCGCCGCCGGGGACAGGTCCGCTGGCCTGGGACGGTGCCGGACAGGATCCCAATCTCCCGCAGCCGCGGCGCCATGCGCGGAATGCGTCGCCTGCGGTGGCGGAGACATCGCCCGCGCAACTGTCGGAAGCGGATGCCGACGACCGGCTGGCGCGCAAGCTCGTGATCTGCAGCACCTGCATCAAGCGGACGCCTGTGGCGGCGCAGCCGAATAATCGTCAGGACGTCGCCAGCAATCACTAGCGGCTGGCGCTAAGCGCTGTTGCTGGACATCCAACCGGCTCGCAGGCCTTAGTTAGGCCACGATGTCGGTCGATGCGCAGGCCCATGTCGATCCGAAGATTCATTGTTCCCGTCGTCGTCGTCGCGCTTGCTGCCGCAATCCTGATTCACGTCGGGGGCTCGCGGGCGCATGCGCATGTGCCGACGCATTGCGGCTTCTGGACCTCGATCGAGGCCGGATTGTCCTGCAGGTGATGTCCTTCCGGTGATCCCAGCGGCAACCCGGGAAAAGCGTTCTGAACGCTTGCCCGCCCGGCCAATCGCCACTATACGTTCGCCCGTCGCGGCTTGAGGGCTGTGGCCGGTCCGGCGCATCTCACGTCTAACGTATTGATTTGCCGGGAGTTTTGCTCCCTTCGTCTATCGGTTAGGACGCCACCCTTTCACGGTGGAGAGAGCGGTTCGATTCCGCTAGGGAGCGCCATTACTGCCAGACTGGAAATCCAGCCAACTCAACGCATTGTGCTCGGACGGACGCTCTCGCCGCACCGTCTCGGCCCGTTGTGCACGGGTCGGCGGATCGCTGCAATCCGCAGCTGTTTCGCAACCCTTTGGTAAGTTAGCGGCGATACGGCTGGGCCCGGGAATGATGTGATGGCTCCAGGGACCAGGAAGCGCGAAACGCGCAAATCGCTGCGGCAATCCGGCTGGATCACGCTCGACGGCGGATTCGCCGCGCGGCCCTGCGTGGTCGAGGACATGTCCTCGTCGGGCGCCAAGATCACGGTCCAGGACAACAACACGCTGCCGGCCAAGCTGCGGCTGGCGTTCTCGCGCGACGCCCGCACCGGGCGCGCCTGCGAAGTGGTGTGGCGCGAAGGCAGGACGTTCGGCGTCAAGTTCGTGCGGTAGAGCATGATCCGGAAAAGTGGATCCGGTTTTCCGAACAGATCATGCTCAAGAAAAGAGCTAGCTCATGCTGCGATCCTTCCCGATCGCATCATGAGCTAGCCTCATCCGGTGGCGCGGGATAAAAGGCCGGATGCGCAAGACCTGCATTGCCATCATCGCCGTCCTGCTTCCCGCCGCCGCGTTCGCCCAGCAGGGCGACCGCCGCAATTTCCAGACGCCCGCTGACGCCGGCAAAACCTTGCCGTCGAAATCCGCGACGCGGAGCAATCCATGCGCATCGTACGGACCCGGCTTCGTCAAGGTGGAAGGCTCCGACACCTGCGTGAAGCTCGGTGGCGCCGTCAGCGTCGGTGGCGGGATGTCCAGCGGCGGGCGTTGAGCGGCTTGCCGCCCGCGCTCACGACATCGGCGGCGCGATGAACCGCACGAAGGCCGGCCGCCCCGCGATCTCACCGAACCAGCGTTCGAGATGGGGCAGCTTCGGCTTGGTGACGCCCTCGACGCCGAGCCAGCGCCGCGCAAAGGCGCCGAGCGCGATGTCGGCGATCGTGAACTGATCGCCCTCGATGAAGCGGCGCCTTGCAAGCTGCGCCTCGACGACGCGCCACACCACGCCCTCGGCATCGGCGTCCTTCTGGATCTGGACCATATCGCGCTTCTCCGGCGGCGTGCGCACCAGCCCCCAGAACACCGGCCGGTCGACCGGCTGCAGCGTCGACAGCGTCCAGTCGAGCCAGCGGTCGACGGCGGCGCGCGCCTTGGGCGCTTGCGGATAGAGCGGCGCGCCATGACCATAGGCCATGCAGAGATAACGCATCACCGAATTGGATTCCCACAGCACATAGTCGCCGTCGACCAGCGTCGGGACGCGGCCATTCGGATTCATCGCGAGATAGTCGGGCTGATCGTTCTTGCCGAACTGCATGCCGGCATCGATGCGCTGATAGGGGAGGTCGAGCTCGGCGAGACACCAGAGCACCTTCTGCACGTTGACCGAGTTCGCCCGACCCCAGATCGTCAGTTGCGGCTTACTGTCCATCACGCGTTTCTTCCCGCTGTTGTGCTTTGCGCGCGTTCATAGCTGAAGCGTCGGGGAAAAGCGCGGGGTGAATTGTACCGAGAGCAAAAAAAGGCTCCGCCGCATAGCGGCAGAGCCTCGCTGATCGCTATGCATCAAGACGCCGTCAGTGACCGAACAACAACCACAACACGATGATCACCGGGATCGGCACACCCAACAGCCAAAGCAAAATTCCTCTTCCCATCGTTGCCTCCTCGCATGCTTGTGAGGGAGCAACGTCAACGATCGTGTCGCGTTCCTCGCGATCGTTCGGCGCTTCAGCAAGGGCGAAACGCCGACAGGAACGTAGGAGCGGGCGCGGTGTTTACCAATGGCCGGTGTTCGGCATCGATGCCCACGGCTCGGCCGGAGCTTTCGGCTCGCCCTTTTGCAGGATCTCGATCGAGTGCAGGTCGGGCGAACGCACGAACGCCATGTTGCCGTCGCGCGGCGGACGATTGATGGTGACGCCCATCTTCATCAGCTTCTCGCAGGTCGCGTAGATGTCGTCGACCTCGTAGGCGAGATGGCCGAAATGGCGGTCCTCGCCGTATTTCTCCTCATCCCAATTGTAGGTCAGCTCGACCAGCGGCGCGCCGCGGGTCTGCGGCAGGGACTTGAGCAGATGGAGGTCTTCCTCTGCGCAGAGAAACACCAGCGTGAAGCGGCCCTTCTCATTGTCGATGCGGCGCACTTCCTTCAGCCCCAGCGCGTCCTGATAGAATTTCATCGCGACATCAAGATTGCGGACGCGCAGCATGGTGTGCAGATAGCGCATTTTCTTATCCTCCTGCAGATTCAGAGATTTTGTTTGGGCTCGGGCGAGACGGGGCAAGGAATAGCAGCAAAACGCGACGCGGGGCAGGGGTTAGCGCGAGTTTTGCCGATCGCATTTCGCCTTTGCATGCTCACGCCTTCGCGAGCGCTGGCTCCCGTTGCGCCGCGCGATCACGCGGCCGGATATGGACGGGACGTGCCGCGACACGCTTGCGCAGCAGCGGATCCAAGAAAGCCCCGCCCAGCGAAATTTCTGGGACGGGGCTTGTGGTCGAGCCTTGGAGGCGCGGCCTCTATCGCACCGATTGGCGATCACGGCCAATCAAGGACGCGCGAGGTTGGACGGCCTCTAAAGCGCTAAACCCCGCGAGTGGGCTCGCGAGGTCTGATGCCGACCGGCCTTGGGGAGATCGTGCCGGCAACCGGGCAGACAATGTCGCTGCGCGCGGAAGGTTCCTGGGGCCGGAAAATAGAAAGCCCCGCAGGCTGGATGCGGGGCTTTCCCAGCTGACGGACTGGGGATCTCTCAGGGCGTGAGCCGTCAACTGTTGGACACCAAACTTAAGGTTGAATTTGTAAAATGCAACAGCGCCGCGTAGACGGAGTATGTTCGTCCCACAGCGCTGCGCCGGATGCTGGGCCCTGAAATCCCCCAGCGCCCTTTATGTCTTCGCGGCGCGCGAAAGGTTCAAAGGAAAGACCCCGCGAGGGGAATTCGCGGGGCCTTCCAAAGCCGACAGGGCGGTGAGCTGTCGGCACCACGCGCGATGTGCATGTCGTTTCGGCCGGCTGGTTCCTCCAATTGGCTGACCGGCGTCAGGAACGGCCGGGTTTCCAATCGGGCTGCGGCTCGTATTCATCGACCCGCTCGACGCGATGTCCGGCAGGCACGATCTGGCCACCCAGTTCGTCTGCGACCGGAACATCCTCGACAAGACCGTCGATCAGCGCCGCCTCCCAAACTTCCTTCTCCGTCGCGAACGATCTTCCGAGCTGAGTCTTGCCGCGGAACAGGGCGTACATGGGCGCCTCCACAAAACAAAACCCCGCCAGTTACCGAAGTAAGCTGACGGGGCTTGTTGAGCTGATATTTCCGGTGGATTTCTCCCTCGTTGTACCGCTCGCCAAACTAACGGCGGAACGAGAGACTCGTTCCTTCCTTTTTTTGATGGTCGCGTCTTTTTTTCAAGGTCGTTTTTTAAGGTCGCAGCTTCCCGGACGTTCCGTCGTGGGAACCTACTTTTTTGCGTCGTCCCTTTTTGCCGCGCCCTTTGCCGTGTTCTTCATCTCGGATTTGTTGGCCCGCTTCACATCCATCCCCGTGGTGTCCATCGCGCCGCTCTGAGTGGCTCCGTTGGTGTTTTCAGGCCGTTCCATGCCGCTCTGCGGCGCTGGACCAATATCCTGGGCAAAGGCCCCGCCGCATATCAGGGTGAAGACGGTGACCGCGATCAGCTTGCACCTCCTGGCGTCACCAGAATGACCCGTGCGCAGTCGAGAGGTTCCTGTCGGCTACTGCCGCTCTCACACCTTGATGTCGAGGATGGTCTCGACCGCTTCACGGTCGGCCTGGTTCTTCGCGGCGAAGACATCCAGCACATCCTCATTGATGATGCGCGGCTGCTCCTTCGCCGTCTGGTCGACGACGAGCTGCACTCTGGCTTGCGTCACTTCGACAGGTACGGGGTATACGAGCATGGCTCTCTCCCTCTGGAGGATCGAACCTTGTCAGGGGTTTCTTAACGATTTGTAAGCGCCCGGGGAGCTGCCTTTTTGCGCCGATTCGGAGGGCCGGGCGGTATCGGCCTCGCACGCCGGCCGGATTGGAGCCATACTGCGGGCCGCCAGGACCGGGCGGCGCGATCGATGAAGAACGGGCTCTATTCGATCCACATCCACATGACCGACGGCGTGAGGGGCCGCGACAGCGGCATCCTGATCCTGCGCGACGGTCTCTTGATCGGCGGCGGGCCATATTTCTGGTCAATCGGGGCCTATACGGCCGGCGAGGGCACCTGGAAGGGACATCTCAGCACCAACCAGCATTCGCCCTTCGCGGACCCGTTCACCCGTCCGCTGTTCGCCGGACAGGAAGTGACGAGCGGGTTCTCCGGCACATTCAGCGGCGACGAGGCTGAGGTGTTCGGAACCGTGCTGGTTGGAACCCGCAGCCTGGGTTTCCGGGCCACCCTGAAATGGCTCGCCGATGCCTGAATGCGCGCACGCGGCGCGAGGCTGTGGACAAGCGCGCAGCAAGATCCGTATTTCGTTGGATAATTGGACCCGCTGGCGTTGTGGATTTGCTGCGGACAAGCAGGGGATATCGCTGTGAATCCCGCTGCGGCCGCCGATCGGAAGATCCGGACGAGGCGTTACCCGGCCACCGCTAACCCTACCTGGTTAGGTTAAGAGCAGCATCGTGTTGTCTCCACCTGCGATTGCGATTGGGATGGCTGCGGGTGACAGCCATGATGCCATCGTTCCACAGTGCTGATCGACCGACCCACCGGCGCGTGATGGTGGTGGGGCTGCTGTTCTGCTCGGCTTTTGTCGTGATCAGCTTCTGGCTGCGGCCGCAGCCGGAGAGCGGCAAAGTGCTGGTGAAGTCGGACCGGCTGGTCCGGACCGCGGGAGAGGCCCGGAAGGCAAACTGAAGACGGCAAGCCGGGGGAGCGGCAAGCCGAGACGCGCCGCCGACGCTCAGTCGGGCAGCTTCCCATTCGGATGCTTGTGATACATCGCGATGCCGATGAAGCCGGCAAAGCCCATCACGTTAAGCAGCAGTTCCATCCATGCCGGCATTGATGCCAACCTCGTTCACCGCCAAGCTAATCTCTGAGGTTGTATTTTTGTTCCAGCGCTAACCGATGGTAGCTTTGCGCTATCGTATGGCTGGCGCGTTTTCGAGCGATCCGATCGGAACGGAAAACGCTCGAGGGAACCGGAACTGCGTTTGCGGCAACCATCGCACGGCGGCACTGGCAATAGCCATAAGCCCGGAGCACGCCGCTCGGGGCTTTCTCACTTGCGCCTCATGGCGCCCGGACCATGAACGCGGTCGCCTGGCAAGGGCATCAAGCGGTCTTGCGTCAAGCGGTCTTGCGTTGAAATCCACTCCAGGCATTGCCGAGCGTGTTGTCGTAATATTCCTGGCGATCGCGCTCGAACTTCTGCTGCGTCGCCCTGAAGCTGGCAATGCGTGCGACGATCTCCTCGCGCTCGCGCGCGACGCGGTCTTCCTGATCGGTCATGCCCATCCTCCTGGCCGTGGTCCTGTCCCGGGCGCATTGGCGTCGGCGAATTGGGCGTCAATGCGGAGCAGCCAGTGCAGGAATGTGATGATGCTGAGGCGCTGGAAGAGCGACCAAGCGGAGGCGCCGACGCAGCTGATCGCAAGCCGATCGATCAAGACACGCCGCTCGCAGCCGATCGCTCGCGCAACGGTTGAGCTCGCAATCGGTCTGGCCGTGCTATAGTCGCTGCGGCCAACCGGATTGTTTTTAGTGATCGCAAAAGACTTGCGCAGCGGCGTCGAGCAGCTCGGCAACATGATTGCGGAGGCGTCGTCCATCGTGCCCTTCACCGGGGCGGGCATCTCCACCGAGTGCGGCATTCCCGATTTCCGCTCGCCCGGCGGGCTGTGGACCCGCAACCGACCGATTCCGTTCGACGAGTTCGTCGCCAGCCAGGACGCGCGCGACGAGTCCTGGCGGCGCCGCTTTGCGATGGAACAGACGTTTGCGGCGGCCAAACCCGGTCGCGGGCATCGCGCGCTTGCGTCGCTTTACCGGGCCGGCAAGGTTCCCGGCATCATCACGCAAAACATCGACAACCTGCATCAGGCGTCGGGCTTCAAGGCCGACGATGTGATCGAGCTGCACGGCAACACGACCTATGGCCGCTGCATCGGCTGCGGCAAGGACTACGAGCTGTCGTGGGTGAAGCAGCAGTTCGACAAGGCGGGCAGCGCGCCCGATTGCGCGGACTGCGGCGATCCGGTGAAGACCGCGACGATCTCGTTCGGGCAATCGATGCCCGAGGATGCGATGCGCCGCGCGGCGGAACTCTCCCGGCACTGCGACCTGTTTCTGGCGATCGGATCATCGCTTGTGGTGTGGCCCGCCGCAGGCTTTCCGATGATGGCGAAGGAGAGCGGTGCGCGGCTCGTGATCATCAACAACGAGCCGACCGATCAGGACGACATCGCCGATCTGGTGATCCGCCACGACATCGGCGACACGCTTGGTCCTTTCGTAGGCAATTGATGCCTGATTGATTCGCGGCTCTGCAAGTCTGTTCATAGTTCCCGCAAGAATCGTTTTTTAGCTATGCCCCGCAAGCGGGAGTGTTATCTTTTGGTTGAGAGATTCGCGCCGCGTCCAAATCAGTCCGAGTGAGTTGGTCATGGAGAGCAGCGTGTACAGGGTGCGCCGCAACGACGGCGAACTGCATTTGATGTGTGGGGTCCGGGGTCATGGGGTCGGACGGATTTGAGTCCAAGAAGCTCGGCGGACCGCCGATGGGCGGAGTTGGGCAAAGCAGGATTGGTCAAGGCGAGTATGGAAGCGCGCCACGCGATCCGGCGATGGATGCTTTCTCAGGCCTCGGCGACGCAGCGGCCAACCTCGTCGAAGTTTCCGGCGTCATCAAATGGTTCGACGCCTCGAAGGGATACGGCTTCATCGTCCCCGACAATGGCTGGCCCGACATCCTGCTGCA
Organism: Bradyrhizobium sp. 33ap4; assembly: GCF_032654765.1. NCBI lineage: Bacteria > Pseudomonadati > Pseudomonadota > Alphaproteobacteria > Hyphomicrobiales > Nitrobacteraceae > Bradyrhizobium > Bradyrhizobium sp. 33ap4. The sequence continues at coordinate 98,726 of NZ_JAUMTJ010000031.1, forward strand.
CGTGACCGTGCTGCGGCGCGACGGTTATCAGACCGCCTATGAAGGCGCGCGGCTGGTCGTCGAATGCGTGCAGCGCGCGAAGGGCTACCAGGCTTTCCGCATCGTCTCGATGGACGAATCGACGGCAATCCATCCGGCGCAGATGCTGCCGCCGCGCACCCATGTCACGGTGACGGCAACAAGCGGGCTCGAGCGCGCGCAGGTCAAGTGGTTCAACCGGCTGCGCGGCTTCGGCTTCGTGACTTGCGGCGAGGGCACGCCCGACATCTTCGTGCATATGGAGACGCTGCGCCGCTTCGGCATGACCGAACTGCGCCCCGGCCAGTACGTGCTGGTGCGGTTTGGGCCCGGCTCCAAGGGCATGATGGCCGCCGAGATCCACCCGGAGACCGGTCCGTCGGCGCTGTCCTCGCACTGATCCGGGTCTGATCCTCCCTGACGGAAACGTGAGCCGCCGGCGAGCCGTCTCGGCTCTGGCATTTGCCGCAATCGTCGGGTTAGGGTCCGCCGGAAAATCTTCCCCGGTGTGAGTATTTGTCGATGAATTTCGTTCGCATTGTTGGACGCCATCGTTCGTGGCTGATGGCCTGCCTCGTGATCATGTTCGGTGCGTTGCTGGCTCCGGCCGCGCAGGCCGCCAGCGTCCAGCCGCTCGAGATCGTCACCAAATCGGGCGTGCACGTCTTCTCGGTCGAAATGGCAACCACAGAGCAGGAGAAGGAGACCGGCCTGATGTACCGGAAGGAGCTCGCGGACGGCAAAGGCATGCTGTTCGACTTCTCGCCGGAGCAGGAAGTGTCGATGTGGATGAAGAACACCTACATCTCGCTCGACATGATCTTCATCCGCGCCGACGGGCGCATCCTGCGGATCGCGGAAAACACCGAGCCGCTCTCGACCCGGATCATTCCGTCGCGCGGGCTCGCCAAGGGCGTGCTCGAGGTGATTGCCGGGACCGCGCAGAAATACGGCATTCAGCCCGGCGACCGGGTTGCCCATCCGCTGTTCGGCGGCCGTTAGCATCCGGTTTTGACGCGATTTCCGGCGGAAACCGGTGCCGGATTCGCCGCACGAAGTCCCGCACCGGTGCCTTGCTGGCGATGGCTGAAGCGTGTATCCACGGGGCTTCTCGGAAATGTCGGGGTATAGCGCAGCCTGGTAGCGCGGCAGTTTTGGGTACTGCAGGTCGTTGGTTCGAATCCAGCTGCCCCGACCATCCCAATCAAAGACTTAACAGAGACGCTCCGTCGGTAGATGAGGCGGACGCGATGTTCATGATCGGCGCGTGCTCGGCATTCGCGCATGACCTGGTCCACAAATCGCGGTCAGTTGGCACCCTGAAATAGCAAGCGCGGGACCGAAGCGCCCGCGCTCCACTGCTCGCAACTTCAGCCGCCCGGGCGCTGACCAGATCAACGAGCCGGCGGGTTGTAGCGATCTAGGATCACGGTTCTTGAGCCACTCTCCGGCGGTCGCGAGATGGGGTCGTCGAATTTGTGATAGCGGTCGAACTGCTGCTGCTCATCGCGCAGATGTGGCGCTTCGGCGGACGAGTAGGCTCTATTTGCACCGTTCCAGTGATCAAATCCCGACACGACGCAACCCCGTCTTGGTTCAGATGCAGGTTGGTTAGCATCGTTGCGGGGTTATCTCTGTATCGGCGTGGCAACACCACCAGCAATCCGCACGACATCAGCACACGTATTGTTTCCGTGGCTCTCTGTGCGTGAACAGCGTTCCGGCACGGGTAACCAAGCTTCGGCCGGATTGTCTCGCCTGAGGCAACAACGCCGCCTGGACGGAATATGCTCGTCCAGACGGCGCCGTCGAAATACTGGGCCCTGAAATCCCCAGTGCCAATGGGTCGTGCCGGCGGGGGATAGGTTCAACGTTGCGCCGCCTTGCCGCAGTCCAAGCCACGACATCGTGAGCTGCGCGATCTCGAGCGGATGTGGCTTGCCGATAACGCGCGCGCTGGCAGGGTAGTTCGGCCCGACAAGACCAATCCGCGAGAAAAGCACCATGGCGCGCAGACTGATCGATATCTCCGTTCCCCTGCAGAACGACGTTCCGGCCGATCCGCCCGGCAACCATCCGACCATCCAGTATATCGATCACCAGCAGGGGCTGCCGCGCATGCTGCAGTTCTTCGATGGACTGAAGGCGGAGGACCTGCCCGACGGACAGGGCTGGGCCGTCGAGCAGGTCTCGCTCTCCACCCACAACGGCACGCATCTCGATGCGCCCTGGCATTTCCATCCGACCATGAACCGCGGCGAGCGATCCTGGACCATCGACGAGGTGCCGCTGGAGTGGTGCTTCCAGCCGGGCGTGAAGCTCGACTTCCGCCATCTGGCTGACGGTTATGTCGCGACCGCCAAGGATGTCGAAGCCGAGCTGAAGCGCATCGGCCACACGCTGTCGCCGCTCGAGATCGTCGTCGTCAACACCAGCGCGGGCGCGAAATATGGCCAGCCCGACTACGTCAATTCGGGCTGCGGCATGGGCTACGAGGCGACGATGTATCTGCTCGAGCGCGGCGTGCGGCTGACCGGCATCGACGGCTGGAGCTGGGACGCGCCGTTCGTCTTCACCGCGAAGAGATACGCCGAGACCAGGGACGCCAGCCTGATCTGGGAAGGCCACAAGGCCGGGCGGCACATCGGTTACTGCCACATCGAGAAGCTGCACAATCTCGAGCAGCTGCCGTCGACCGGATTCATGGTGTCGTGCTTCCCGGTGAAGATCGAGCGCGCGTCGGCGGGCTGGACGAGGGCGGTCGCCATCCTCGACGGCTAGGCGCGCCGGGGTTGTGATCGGCCAGCTTCGGGAACCGGTGGACAGGCTGTGCATTACGGCGGGTTGTTGCGGCACGGCTACAGCCTGAGGCAGCCGAATCTGCTTTAATGCACGCAGTAGATGCATTGGGTGATCGGGCCGCCGGCTCGTCCTCGCGTCCCGATTTCGGAAGCGTTCTCTCCCGTGACTAGAGCCCCGGCGTCTCCGGGGCTCTTTCTTGCGTGCCGCAGCTGAGCCAAGCCCGGCAGGTGAACCAACCCCAAAAAGCAAATCAGGTGCGTCGGGACCGACGCACCTGATTTCATGTCTTTAATATCGCTTGTGTCGACCGGGCGGTTGTTACCACCGGCAAACGCGAACGCCACGCGGGGTCCACCAGCAACGGGGCCCACCACCGTAGTAGCCATAGCCGCGTCCGTATCCATAGCCGCGACCATAACCCCATCCGCGGCCGCGACCCCAGCCGCCGCCGCGATAGCCCCAGCCGCCGCGTCCGCGCCATTGCGCTTGCGCAGACGACGTAGTGGCGCCGACCAGGATGGCGGAGGTGCTTGCGACATAGACGAACAACAAAGCGACTGCTGCCAGGCAACGAGTCAGGATATTGTAGCGTTTAGTCATTCTGAAGATCTCCAGTCCACTTCCAAACATCTGAACTGATGCTGGCTGTCTCGCTTAGACGCGCGACACCGGCATTCGGTTCGTGCATGCTAAGACAATATTTTCACTAAGGTTCTTGCGAGCTTTAACGACTCTATTGAGACCAACAGGTAAGGTCAAGTTACAGTCCCGCCTGCAAAGGATACTGTCGTTGCTGCGCTCATCTTGTCGTTCATCCGCCGTTCATTCTGTTCATCTTGCGTTGCGCCGATTTGATTTGTGCATCGCAGAAGCAGAGATTTGAGAACCTCGGAAAATGCCGGCGAGAACTTGAAGTCGACACGATCCTGTTCTCTCAGCGTTGCTGTATCCTTCCAAAGAGTGCCCATGCCGAAACAACACACTTACGTCCTTGGTCTCAACGTCTACGACCATGACGTCAGCGCCTGCCTGCTGCGTGACGGCGCGATCGCCTACGCGATCTCCAAGGAGCGCATCACCCGCGAGAAGCACGCCTCCGGCTTCTACAAGGAAGTCGTCGACTACTGCCTGTCGGCCGAGGGCATCACCCTCGACGACGTCGATCTCGTGGTGCGCAACAGCTACATCCTGCCGGTGCCCGAGATGGAGGAGCGGATGCTCCACCAGGATATGCCGGGCTTCTTGCCGATCGCCGAACGCAACGAGGCAATCAAGCACCCGCTGTTTCGTTCCAAATCCGACAAGGTGGTGTCGATCTCGCACCACCTCGCGCATGCCTACAGCGCGTTCGCGGTGTCCCCATTCAAGGACGGCGTCGTGATGATCGTCGACGGCGTCGGCAATTATCGGGCCGACGCGATGGAGTCCTGCTCCGAAGATGAGGCGTCGCCGCTGGCCCGCGAGTCCGAGAGCTACTACAGGTTCGACGACGCCAGGCTCGAATGCCTGAAGAAGGTCTGGATGGAGCCGGCGCGGGGGCTGTTGTCGGACGAGTTCTACAACATGCCGGGACTGGGGGCGCTGTACAGCCGGGTCTCGACCTATGTGTTCGGCGACTGGAACAAGTGCGGCGAGTTGATGGGGCTGGCGCCCTATGGCCGCCATGAGCAGGTCGGCCATCTGCTCGAGATGAAGGACGGCAAGCTGCACGTGCCGTTCTGGGGCGCCGAGAACCAGCAGCCCTTCGTGCTCGACAGCGGCAGCTGGGACAAGAGCCCGACGATGCGGCACTGGGAGGACATCGCCTGGCGGGTGCAGGACGATACCGAGAACGTGCTGCTGGCGCGGGCGCGCTGGCTGCGCGAGACCACGGGGGCGAAAAATCTCTGCATCGCCGGCGGCGTCGCGCTGAACTGCGTGGCCAACGGGCGCATCGCGCGCGAGTCGGGTTTCGAAAACATCTGGATCCAGCCCGCCGCCGGCGACGACGGCATCGCGATTGGTTGCGCTTATTACGGCTGGCTCGAAGTGCTCAAGCAGCGCCGCTCGTTCGTGATGGACCACGCCTATGTCGGGCGGCGCTACAGCGACGCCGAGGTGGCCGCCGCGCTGCAAAGCTTCCTGGTGCGCATCCAGATCGACGCGAAGCGCTGCGACAATATCTGCCGCGACACCGCAAAGCTGCTCGTCGACCAGCGCGTGATCGGCTGGTTTCAGGACCGTTCCGAGTTCGGTCCGCGCGCGCTCGGCAACCGCAGCCTGATCGCCGATCCGCGCAGGGCCGAGATGAAGGACATCCTCAACAGCCGGGTCAAGCACCGCCAGGCCTTCCGGCCGTTCGCGCCGATCGTGCTGGCCGAGCGCATGAAGGAGATCTTCGAAGGCGAGGAGGACTCGCCCTACATGCTGATCGCAAAGCCGGTGCGGCCGGAATGGCGCGACAAGATCCCGGCAATCGTGCATGTCGACGGTTCGGCGCGGGTGCAGAGCGTGCGGGAAGAGACCAACCCGATGCTCTATCGCCTGCTGAAGGAGTTCGAGGCGCTGACCGGCGTGCCGGTCCTGATCAACACCTCGTTCAACGTCAAGGGCGAGCCGATCATCGAGACGCCGCAGGACGCGGTGAGCTGCTTCCTCACCACCGGGATCGACAACCTCGTGATGCATGACACGCTGGTGTCGAAGACCGCCATGCACAAGGTCGTCACGCCCGTGATGACGACGTTCGGCGACGTCGCCACCATCGTCTCCTCGACCACCCAGGACACCAGTCGCGGCGGCTAGAGAGCGTTTTCGAGCGAAGTGGGCACCGGTTCGCGTGAAGAAAACGCGTCAAAACAAGAATCTAGAGCTTCGGTTCT